>NZ_CEYXRG010000023.1:0-59632 GCF_982940295.1 Leisingera sp. | reverse complement strand
ACAACCCCCCGGGGCGCCCACCACGGGGGCCGCCCCCCGCCCTGTTCAGCCTTACCTGGCCGCCTTATTCCGCGGCGATCTGGCCTTCAATCTTTTCGACCTTCACCGCCGAGAACTTGAACTCGGGAATCTTGCCGTAGGGGTCCAGCGCCGGGTTGGTCAGGATGTTGGCGGCGGCCTCCACATAGGCAAAAGGCACAAACACCATGTCCTCGGCAATCGCCCGGTCGGCGCGCGCCATGATCTCGATCGAGCCGCGGCGGGTCGACAGGCGGATCATCTCACCCGGCTCGATCCCCATCAGCTTGAGCGTCCGCGGGTTGAGCGAGCAGTTCGCCTCCGGCTCCACCGCGTCCAGAACCTTGGACCGGCGGGTCATCGACCCGGTGTGCCAATGCTCCAGCTGGCGGCCGGTGGTCATGATCATCGGATAGTCCGCATCCGGTGCCTCATCCGGCGGGATCACGGACGCCGGGGTAAAGCGGGCACGGCCCTCGGGGCGCGGGAAACCATCGCCGAACACGATCGCCTGACCCGGGTCGGTCTCATGCAGCGACGGGTAGGTGATGGTCTCGGTTTCCAGACGCTCCCAGGTGATGTTGTTCAGCGACTTCATGTTCAGCTTCATCTCGGCAAAGACTTCGCTGACATCCTTGTAATCCCACGGCAGGCCGATGCGCTGCGCCAGCTCGACAGTGACCTGCCAGTCCTCGCGCGCCTCGCCCGGAGGCGGAACGGCCGGACGCACACGCTGCACCTGGCGGTTGGTGTTCGACACGGTGCCGTTCTTTTCATACAGCGCCGAGGCCGGCAGGATAATGTCCGCATAGTTTGCCGTCTCGGTCAGGAAGATGTCCTGAACGATCATCAGTTCCAGCTTGGCAAAGGCATCGCGTGCGTGGTCAGCATCAGGGTCGGACATCGCCGGGTTTTCACCCTGGATGTACATGCCCTTGATGTTGCCGGCATAGGCCTCGTCCACGATCTCGGTCACGGTCAGGCCCTTCTCGTTCGAGAAGTCGCCGCCGCCCCAGACATCGGTAAAGCTCTTGCGGACATCATCCGAGGTCACGGTCTGATAATCCGGCAGGAACATCGGGATCAGGCCCGCGTCGGACGCGCCCTGCACGTTGTTCTGGCCGCGCAGCGGGTGCAGGCCTGCACCCGGCTTGCCCACGTTGCCGGTCATCAGCGCCAGCGAGATCAGGCAGCGCGAGTTATCGGTGCCGTGAATGTGCTGGGACACGCCCATGCCCCAGAAGATCAGGCCCGCCTTGCCGCCCGCAAAGATGCGCGCAACACTGCGCAGCTGCTCAGGGGACACACCGCAAATCTCCGACATCTTTTCAGGCGTGAACTGCGCCAGATGCTGTTTTTCCGCTTCCCAGTTCTCGGTGTATTTGTCGATGTATTCCTGGTCGTACAGGCCTTCCTCGACAATCACGCTCATGATCGCGTTCAGCATCGACACATCCGCGCCGGGACGGAACTGCACCATTTCGGTGGCGAACCGGCGCAGGCCGACGCCGCGGGGGTCCATCACAATCAGCTTGCCGCCGCGCTTGGTGAACTGCTTGAAGTAGGTCGCCGCCACAGGGTGGTTCTCGATCGGGTTGGAGCCGATCACAATGGCCACATCCGCGTTTTCGATCTCGTTGAAGGTCGCGGTCACAGCGCCGGAGCCGACGTTTTCGATCAGTGCCGCAACCGAGGAGGCGTGGCACAGACGGGTGCAGTGGTCGACGTTGTTGTGCTTGAAACCCTGGCGGATGAACTTTTGGAAGAGGTAGGCCTCTTCGTTGGTGCATTTCGCCGAGCCAAAGCCCGCAACCGATTTCGGGTTCTCGTCCCGCAGCTTCATCAGGCCCTTGGCCGCCAGATCCATCGCTTCTTCCCAGGATGCTTCGCGGAAGTGGGTCGACAGGTTGCCCGGATCGACATTCAGCCCCTTGGCCGGCGCATCGTCGCGGCGGATCAGCGGCTTGGTCAGGCGGTGCGGGTGGTGAATATAGTCAAAGCCAAAGCGGCCCTTGACGCACAGGCGGCCTTCGTTTGCCGGGCCGTTGATGCCCTCGACATGCTTGACTTTGCCGTCCTTGACCTTGAGCGAGACCTTGCAGCCGACACCGCAGAACGGGCAGACGCTTTCGGTTTCAGAATCATAGTCCTTGCTGTCGCCGACCTGGTTTTCGTCCAGCACGGTGGCAGGCATCAGTGCACCGGTCGGGCAGGCCTGCACACACTCACCGCATGCGACGCAGGTGGACTGGCCCATCGGGTCGGCGATATCAAAGGTCGGGAAGGCGTTATGGCCGCGGCCAGCCATGCCGATCACGTCGTTCACCTGCACTTCGCGGCAGGCACGCACGCATAGGCCGCAGGAGATACAGGCGTCCAGGTTCACCTTCATGGCAACGTGGGAATCGTCCAGCAGCGGGATGCGACCCTCTTCCAGCTTCGGGAAGCGGCTCTCGGTGACGCCGTTCAGCTCTGCCATGTCCCACATGTGGGAGGATTTGTCGTGTGCCTCTTCCCGCTTGGGCTGGTCGGCCACCAGCAGTTCCATCACCATCTTGCGGGCATTTTCGGCGCGCGCGTTGTTGGTGGTGACAACCATGCCCTCGGAGGGTTCGCGGATACAGGAGGCCGCCAGCGTGCGCTCGCCTTCAATCTCCACCATGCAGGCGCGGCAGTTGCCGTCAGGGCGGTAGCCCGGCTGCGGCTTGTGGCACAGGTGCGGGATCTTCAGCCCGCGGCCGTTGGCGACTTCCCAAATGGTCAGACCCTTGTCCGCCGTGACCTGTTCGCCATCGAGTGTGAATGTGACTTTATCGCTCATGGCTCAGACCTCATCCGGAAAATGTTTCATGGTCAGGCGGATCGGGTTCGGCGCGGCCTGGCCCAGCCCGCAGATCGAGGCGTCCACCATTGCGGTGCTCAGCTCTTCCAACAGGCTCTGATCCCACTTCTTCTCGCTCATCAGCTTGACGGCTTTTTCGCAGCCCACCCGGCAGGGGGTGCACTGGCCGCAGCTTTCATCCTCGAAGAAGCGCAGCATGTTCAGCGCTGCGTCGCGGGCGGAGTCCTGGTCGGACAGCACCACAACAGCAGCGGATCCGATGAAAGTGCCATGCGGCTGCAGCGTGTCGAAGTCGAGCGGAATGTCATTCATCGACGCAGGCAGCAGGCCGGAGGACGGGCCGCCCGGCTGATACGCTTTGAACGCGTGACCATCCAGCATGCCGCCGCAGGCTTCGATGATGTCGGTGATGGTGGAACCGGCGGGCAGCAGATGCACGCCCGGGTTCTTCACCCGGCCCGACACCGAGTAGCTGCGCAGGCCCTTGCGGCCGTTCTTCTCAACCGAGTTCAGGCATTCCGGGCCTTCACGGCAGATCTTGGCGACCCAGTACAGGGTCTCGACATTATGGACCAAAGTCGGACGACCGAAGACACCCACCTGCGCCACAAACGGCGGACGGTGGCGCGGCTCGCCGCGCTTGCCCTCGATCGACTCGATCATCGCGCTTTCTTCACCGCAGATATAGGCCCCTGCCCCGCGGCGCAGGTCGATGTAGCCTTCCTCGACGATGCCGGCGATTTCCAGCGCCTTGATCTCGCGGCGGAGGATCTCAAGCACTGCCGGGTATTCATCGCGCATGTAGATAAAGGCTTTCTCGGCCTCGACCGCCCAAGCGGCGATCAGCATGCCTTCGAGGAAGACGTGCGGGGTGCGCTCCAGATAGTAGCGGTCTTTGAAGGTGCCGGGCTCGCCTTCGTCGCCGTTGACGGCGAGGTAGCGCGGGCCTTCGTTGGCGCGCACAAAGCCCCATTTGGTGCCGGAGGGAAAACCAGCGCCGCCAAGGCCGCGCAGGCCGGCTTCTTTGACTTTCGCTTGAACCGCTTCCCAATCGCCACCCCCACGCAGGTCTTTCAGCGAGGCATAGCCGCCTTCTGCTTCATAAGAGGCGAAGGTCTCATACTCGGGGATATGGGCGTGGGTATCATCTGCCGCAATCGCTGCTTCCACCTTCTCGACGGTCGCATGGTCAATGTGGTTGTGGCCGATTTCCAGCACTGGTGCGGTGTCGCAGCGGCCCATGCACGGCGCGCGTAAAACGCGAACCTGGGAGGCATCCAGACCGTCTTCCAGCGCCTTCTGCAGCTGCTGGGCACCTGCCAGTTCGCAGGACAGCGAGTCGCAGACGCGGATGGTCAGGGCCGGCGGCGGGGTCTCGCCTTCTTTCACCACATCGAAATGGGCATAGAAGGTGGCCACCTCATAGATCTCCGCCTGACCGGTCCTCATTTCCTCGGCCAGCGCCCGGATATGCGCGGCGCTGAGGCAGCCGTATTTGTCCTGAATCAGGTGTAGGAACTCAATCAAGAGGTCGCGGTTGCGCGGGCGGTCCCCCAGCAATTCCTGAACCTCGCTCAGCGCGATGTCGTCGACCTGGCGGCCTTTGGGCGTCTTGCGGCCCTTGCCTTTGCCGGACTTCCATACGCCCTTGCTATCATCCAATGGTGCCATGGGGTCCTCCAGTCAGCACGTAACTCACTCCGAAATGCCATCAAGAATGAATATCGTCAAATCTGGAAATTGGATTGCACGATAAGCAACGCTTATCACGCCATTTGCGGCATCCCATCGTCCACAAACGTCGCAATTACCTCTTTCAAGGCCTGAACCGTGGTCAATTCCGGTGTCCGGTCCAGAGTCGCAATGCAAATCGGCCGAGATTGCTCCGGCTCGATCAGCGAGAGAACCCGGGTTCCCCCCAGCTCTCCCAAGGCCTGCATCAACGCCCGCGGCAGAATCGTCGCCGCGGAGCCTTCGCGCGCCAGAACCATCGACGCCATAAAGCCATTGGACTCCGACACGATATCCGGCCTCAGTTCCAGGTCGGCGAATATCCGGTCCAGAATACGGCGGTTCTGCATCTGCTGGTCCAGAAGGCTCAGCGGCAATTCAGCGGCCTCGGCCCAGCTGATCGTCCCGCCACGGTCCGCCACCATCTCTTCGGGCGCCAGCAGCACATAGCTCTCTTCATACAGCGGCTGCACTGACACCAGATCCCGCCCCATGCTCTCGGCGTAGGTAATACCGGCATCAATTGTACCATCATAGAGGCGCTGCTGGATAGCCAGTGATGTCGTCACCTCGACCTGGGCCAAAATCCGCGGATAAGCCTGGTGCACCTGGTCCACCAGCTGCGCGGCCCAAGCGGTGGCGGTCGGCACCACCCCCAGCACCAGCGTGCCGGTCACCTCGCCGCGCGATGCTGCGATCTCTTGTTCTAGGGCCTTGGCATCATCCAGGATAGAACGCGCCCGGCGCACGATCATCATGCCCTCTTCGGTCAGCCCCTGAAACCGGTTAGCGCGGCGCACAATGGACAGACCCAGCCGTTCCTCCAGATTGCGGATCCGCATGGAAAACGCCGGTTGCGACATACCGCAATCAGCCGCGGCCTTGGCAAAATGCTGGTGGCGGGCCAAAGCGGTCAGCAGCTGAAGATCCTTGAGCTCGATCATGCCAGCACCTTACGCCGCGGCCGCCGGCCCCTGCAATGGGCCCCGCTGAAATGTCAGCCCTTGCCGGACGTTTCTGCCTGCTGTGCGGCTTCTCCGTAGAGTTCCACCAGCTCTTCCAGCACTTCGGCCGCTCCTTGCAACCGCCCTGCCAGCTCAGTGCGCCCTTCGAGCGCCTGCATCAGCATGCGGTCTCGCAGTGAATTGAGCTCCTCCACCAGCACACGGCCCTCGTCAGTCAGGTCATAAGTAACACCCGAACGGCCAGCGCCCTGTTTGCGGGTCAGCCCCGCCGCCGCCAGCTTGCGCAGGGAATACTGAATGTTGGGTATATCGACACGGTTTGTCGAACGGGCCAGCTCCTTAATTGATTTGGACCGCCGGCCGCCGCCAATCAGACGCAACAAGGTGATCTCAGCTCCGGCCAGAGACACGTTTCCGGCCAGTTCCATACACCCGGCCTGCCACCGGATCAGGCCCTCACCGGCTCGCTGCACAGCGATTTCCAGCCGGTGGAGCCGGTCAGCAGCCGTTTCTTCAGTCAGGTATGAAAACGAGGATGAGTCCAATCTGTTATCCAAGAAACAGCTCCGATAAAAAGTTTTGGCGGCCCCAAGGGCACAGAAAACAGCAGATCAAAATTCAGGAGTTTCCAATACACCCCCACCCAGCACCAGAAAGCGCACGGTACAAGGAGGCGCAGGCTCCTTCTTGAAAATCCATCTCAAATTACCCTCAACTTATCCTGCCAATTCCTCCGGACTTCAATACCCGGAAACTCAATATGTTAACCAAACGGAAACCGTGCAACCGTCCGCCTGCTGCTCACCCGCTGCTCTGCAAACCGCTGAGTGGAATGGCGCGGTTCAGGATCGCTGCGCGGTAGCCGCAGAAAGAACTGCCTGCGCCCACCTGTCAGAAATGCTGCCGAAACAATCATGAATCGAGTCAGTGGCAATTGCGCTGCCCTGTGCCAGCCTGCCTGTCAGCGCGAGCCCTGCAACCGGTTCGCCGTCAGCTCCGGCCAGCGCTGCGTCCGGTGCACAGTTTGCCCCCAAACCGCTGCCAAGGGGGTTCAATGCCAAGTCTTGCCGCAGCCTTGCCACAAGCGGCTCCGTCACAGATTCCACCGCGGGCTGAGGCAGAACGGCGTCAATCATGACATCGGCGGTCACCGCGTGACCGCCGGATTGCAGCCGCCAGCCCTGCGGCGTGAGCGTGATATCAGGATCATCTGCCGCACGCGGATCTACCAGCCCGGTCTCAATGAGGATCTGCAGCTGACGGGCGGTTTCTACTGGCGCCCCGTAGGAATAACGCTTGAGACCGTCATCAAACTCAACAAAGTCCCGCGCAGTGCCGGCAGACACCGGGGAACTGTCAAAGACGCGGCGCAGCAACGGCTGCCACTTTCGCCAAAGCTGGCCGACTGTGTAGCCGATGGCGGGCGGCGCTTCCCCCTCGGCTTGGGCGATGCCTGCGCGCAGAGCGTCCAGCGTCCCCCGCTGTTCCTGGCTTCCCGGATGGTCCCGTTCCAGCTTCAGCCATTCCCGGACCTCGGCGGTCTGCGCTGCCCCTCCACTGGCGCGGATTATGCGCAGCGCTGCGGCCTCAAGAACGCGGCAAAGCGGTTTCAGACCGGTATCAGGCTGTTCAAACAGCCCGGCACGCATGGCTTTTTCAAATGCCGCGGTCTCTTCATCCAGCGGATCAAAGCGCGCGTCCAGCTTTGCATTCAGGGGTTTCGGGGCAGGCGCCTGACCATCCAGCGAAAAAGGCACGATCCGGGCCGGTTCCCGCCCGGACGCGATATAGCGGTCACCTTCGAACCGTCCGCCAAGACCCAATGTCAGCATGCGGACAACATCAAGCGCCGAAAGCGCCATGCCGCGAATACCAACAATCCGGCCCGCCCAGCCTTGGGCCGCACTTATCAAGTCTGTCCCAGGGTAGGCCGGCATTAGGGGCAATGAATTTCGGTCCGCATGATCTTGCCAGCGCGACAGCTGCTCGTCGCTCGCTGTTTCAGGCTGCCCTAGGGACAGCAGCACATTATCGTAGGGGCCGCGGGTCAAACCCTGCGCACGCAGTTGCCAGCCCGCCTTACCGCGCTCCGCCCTGGTGACCCGCGCCGCGCAATGTCGCACCGCAATCGAGTCTGGCAGATCAGCGAGCAGTGCATTGAACCGGGCGTTCAGGTAAGCACCGAGTTTGGCCCGCGGCAGAAACGCCTCTCCATCCCCGGCGGCCTGGCCCATCCATTCGGCGAAACTGCTTTCTGCCCCGCGCGCCAGCGGCGGCGGCGGCAGGTCGATGCTGCGCAACGGCAGGTTCAGCAGGCAAGTTTCACTTTCGCTTGGGTCGAAGCTTGGGCCCGCCGCTGGATAGCTGGAGGGGTCGAAAACATCCACCTCCAGTGCCCTGCCTTCTTCAGAGGCACGGCGCACCAGCGCCTCCAGCGCACCAAGGCCGCGCGGCCCGAACCCAACAATGGCAACCCGGCGCAAGTCTCGCCCCATTTATGCGCTCCCTTACCCAGCACAGCCCTGCCACCTTGGGCCGCTAGCGTCCCGCGGCGCAAGCCATTTCCGCGAAATGCCGCTGAGCCGGGTGCCCCACTGTAAGTTTACTTCTTTTTGCCCCTGCGCGGATTCTATCGCGTGCCACCTGCGGAGGTACGGATTTTGTTACCGTGCCGGTTTCCAAGCGAAAATTGCGGTTGGCCTTACCGATGGCATACCGGCAGGAGATACTCAGGACATGTGGTTCACCGTTAGAACGCCCGTGCCGGATTTCACCTATCCGGATTGCTCCTCGCGGCTCACACGTTTCAAAAACCGCTTGAGCCGGTCATCCCGTGGCGCATCGAAAATCTGCCGCGGCGGGCCGGATTCGACGATCTTGCCGCCATCCATGAACACGATCCGGTCCGCGATTTCACGTGCGAACTGCATCTCGTGGGTGACGATAATCATGGTCTGGCTTTTCTCGGCAACCCGCCGCATCAGGTCCAGCACCTCGCCCACCCACTCCGGGTCCAGCGCCGACGTCGGCTCGTCGAACAGCAAGACGTCTGCACCAAGCGCCATTGCACGGCCAATACCCACGCGCTGCTGTTGCCCCCCGGACAAGGCCGCCGGGTAGCTGTCCGCCTTCTCGGCCAGCCCGGTTTCCCGCAAAACCGACAGGGCGCGTTCCTCGGCCTCGGCGCGGGGCCGCTTCTGGACGGTGACAAGTGCTTCCATGATGTTCTCTTTCGCCGTCTTGTTGGCAAAGAGCGCATAATTCTGAAATACAAATCCCGTGCGGCGGCGCAGAGCCAGGATTTCGGATTTCGACGCCCGCGCGGCATCAATGGTCAGATCGCCAACCGTGATTTGCCCCGCATCGGGCACATCAAGGAAGTTGAGGCTCCGCAAGAGAGTCGATTTCCCTGTGCCGGACGGGCCGATCACAACGACCTTTTCGCCGTCTTCGATGTCAAGGTCGATCTCGCGCAGCACCGGTGCGCCGCGGAACGACTTGGTAAGTCCCCGGATAGAAATCATCGCGCAAAAGCCTTGTTCAAACGGGTTTCCAGCCGGCCCTGGACCTGGCTCAGCGCCTCGACCATCACCCAGTAGATGACCGCGACAACCAGAAACGCTTCGAAATAGAGGAAGCTGCCAGCCGCCTCCTTCTGCGCTGCGCCCATCATTTCGGTGACCCCAAGCGTAAAGGCCAGCGACGTGCCTTTAATCATATCGATGAAGTAATTCACCAGCGTCGGCGCCGCGATCCGCGTCGCTTGAGGGAGTATGATGCGGCGCATCATCTGGACCTGCGTCATACCGATGGACTGCGCCGCCTCCCATTGGCTGCGGTCGACCCCGGCGATTGCGGCGCGGATGCTCTCAGCCATGTAGGCGGCGAAATGAAGCGTAAGCCCCATGATCGCGGCGGTCACGCCGTTGATATTGGCAAGCGCGGGCAGCAGCTGCGGCAGGCCGAAATAGAATAGAAACAGCTGTACCAGCAGAGGGGTGCCGCGAAAAAAGCTGATGAACAGGACAACCAGATTGTCCAGCACCGGCACCTTGATGACCCGTTCCACAGCAAGGAAGGAAGCCAGGATCAGCGCCAGCACCATGGACGCGACGGCCATGGCCAGGGTAATCGGAACGTAGGACAGGATGACGGGCACCAGCCCGAGCATGTAATCGAAGTCAAGCGCCCGCATCGTCAATCCTATTGTGCAACAGTGATGTCAGAACCGAACCACTTCGTGGAGATTTCGGTCAAAGTACCATCAGCCCGCAGCGTGTCCAGTGCCGCATCGATACGGTCGCGCAGCTCGCGCCCTTCCTCGGTATCGGCAAAAGGCAGAGCATTGCGGATCTCAGAAAACGGCGCTCCTGCCAGCTGCAGCGGCAGCGGGCTTTCTTTGATGAGCTGGACCGAAGACACGCGGTCCATCACGAATGCATCGACGCGGCCAAGCGCAGTGTCCTGGGCGATATTGCTCTCGTAGGTGCGGATGTCGATCTCTGAGGCGTAAGGCAGCTCGTGCAGCAACTGCTCGAAATTCGACCCGAGGTTGACCGCGACCGACCGGCCGCGCAGATCTTCGACCGATCCAACCTCTTCGTTGCCCTTGCGCACAACAACCTGCGCTCCGTCGATCACATACGGCTGGCTGAAAGCGAACTTTTCCTCGCGCTCAGGCGTGATCGTGATCTGGTTTGCAATAGTGTCGATCCTTCCGGATTCCAGCGCCCCGACCAGCCCGGAAAAAGTCATGGTCTCATAAGTGATATCCAAACCGGCCACGTCTCCGACCGCGTCCATCACATCGACTTCGAACCCTTGCAGCTGGTCCTGCTTCACAAAGGTGAAGGGGAAATAGCCTCCCGACATGCCAACCCGCAGCTCTTCAGTCTCGGCAAAGGCGGCGGTACCCAGCACGGCGGCGGCAAACGCGCCAAGAGTAAGGGATTTTAGCATAAGTCTGCTCCTGTCTGATTGGTCCGCCCTAAAGTGAGGGCCCTAAAGAATGTTTCAACCGTTTGGTCAAATGAAAAACAGTTCTTGGACGCGGGAAGCAAACGGGAAACCAGCATTCCAAGGCAAGCCGAGAGCCGCAACAACTTTTTGGGCAGTATGCGCTTCAAGGAACATCCTCCTCCCAATGCAGCCGTTCTTCAGGGCCAGGTGCAGGAATCTGCAATGGCGTCACCACCCCGTCATGGTGACAGAGCCGGCAAGACTCCGCTTCAGGCGATCCCTAGCCGGTTAGCTGCGTGTGACCCGGGCCTCGGGCAGTTTTCCAATCCCGCGGCAGTAGTTCGGCCTTTCTATTTTTCGCGACTCAAGTGCCTGTGCTAAAGTGACGTATGGTAAAGGTAGAGTACTTTGCGGGAGGAAAACTGCGCGCAGGGAAACGTCTGAGAACAGCCATGGTTGTCCCCGTCGATCCCGAACGCGGCGCGGTGTCGCTGCCAGGGTGGCGCAATGTGCCGCTGGGCAGCAACCGGTTCCAATTGGTCGTCAACGGTGAACTTATCGATGAACGTGCCACAGAGCTGCGGCGGATCGAGGACCTGATCCCCGCCCTGCGCGAGGCAGAGGCTATACTCGGGGCAGAGGACGAAAACCGCGCAGAGCGCTCGCTTCGTGCCGCGTTCGGCGAACGTGCCTTCCCGGCGGTGCTGGACGAGTCAGGAGCGCTTTTGCTGCCTACCGGTGAGGTCGCGGTAGGGTTTGAAACGGACATCACCGAAGACACCGCCCTGGCTGTTCTGACCGGCTATGGCGCCAAGATACTGCGCCGGCTGCCGCTTTCGGCACCAAGCTGGCTCGTCACAGTACCCGAAGAGGACGGCATTGCGCTTGCTTTGAGTCTGGCCGGGGAGCCCGGTGTGCGCTTTGCGTCACCCAATTTCATCGAAGAGGTTCCCGAACGCCGTGCCGAAGCACCACCCAACGCCCTCTTCACCGAACAATGGCACCTTGAAAACACTGGCCAAGGTGGCGGTCTGCCTGGCGCCGACATAAATGCACGTGCCGCTTGGTGTATCACTCGCGGCTCGCCGGAAATCATCGTTTGCATAATCGACAGCGGTGTCGAGCTTGCTCATCCGTCGTTTTCGGCTCCGGGAAAAATCGTGGCGCCCTTTGACGCGGCCGATGGCGATGGTGTTCCAGCGCCCACGGTATCCTCCCACGGCACCTCCTGCGCGGGCGTGGCGGTGGCCGGATGGGGCACAGGCGACGTCGTCGGTGTCGCACCCAATTGCCGGCTGATGCCAATACGCCGGGCGGATATCAGCGAACACGTCAGGATGGCCGAGGCCTTTTCCTGGGCCTGGCAGCAGGGCGCAGATGTGATTTCTTGCAGTTTTGGCTACGATGGGCGGCCCTGGATCTTGCCCGACGTGGTCCGCGCGGCAATGGAAGAAGCCATCACACTCGGTCGGCAAGGGCGTGGCGCAGTGATCGTCTGGGCAGCGGGCAATGGCAATGAGGCCGTCTCGGACGATGAATGGGCGAGCCACCCCGAGACGCTTGCCGTTGCCGCCTCTACCGATAGCGACAGGCGCGCCGGTTACAGCGATTTCGGCCCCGAGATCGACGTCTGCGCCCCCAGCAGCGGAGGCTTCCGGTCGATCACCACCTCATCTAATGGGGGCTATACAAGCTTTTTTGGCGGAACCTCGTCGGCCGCGCCGCTGGTGGCGGGTGTCGCCGCGCTTATGCTGTCCGTCTGTCCGTCGCTGACCGGTGCCGAGGTGCGCGCCATCCTGAGGTCAACCGCCCTCCAGATCGATTTTGAAGAAGGAGAATACGACAATACCGGTCATAGCCGGTTCTACGGGTACGGACGGGTCGACGCGGCCCGGGCGCTTGAGGGTATTTCGCCTCTTATCGAAGCGCTGCGCGACAGCCCTGCCCTGGCCGACATCGAACAGATCGACGCCTTTAACGCCGCCTATCTTGCGTCCAGTTCCGCGGGTCAGGCCATCATCTCATTTCTCAGCACACGGCGTTTCATAATCCTGGCGCTGCTAAAAAGCGATATCGCGTTCCGGCAAAGGGCGCAGACCGTCCTCGAAACCATCATTCAATTCATGAAAGGAGGAGAACATCCTGGCGACATCACCGACGCCGCAGTGCTTGCTCTGACAGGTGCAGCGCAAGACCTCATCGATGCGTCCATACCTAGTTGAAGTTTTAAGTTCCTTAAAAAAGGAGGTCTATTCATGTCCCGCACATATTCTGACCCGCGCGGTAAGCGCAGTTCGAAAACCAAGACATCCTCAGGCGAAAGATCGCAATCGGGCGAACGCTCGGTCGAGGACGTTTTGTCAGAATTGGTCGCCATGCTGGAAAACTCCGGTGCTACTTCGGGCTCAGGCACAGGCAGCAACAGCGCGCCAGCTACGCCGGGAACCGGAAATGGCACGCCCTCGTCCGCGACTGCATCAGCAAACCGGTCCAGCCGGTCGCTGGGCGATACAAAGGCGCCGCCGCTTGATGCGTTCTCCATGATTGATCTCGACCGCGGGTGCATTCTTCTGCCCGATTGGCTGAAGAACCTTAAGAAGATGCCTTATGCACAAGGGCAGATCGACAAGGCCATCGCAGGTGCCGGCGAGCCCGGGAGCTCCACCAACGACGATGAGCGCGCGGTCTGGTTTCTGGCCCCCTGGGTGGTTGCCGGCGGTGTTTGGCTGGCCGGAGAACTGATCGAAGACGACGAGGACGACGATCGCGCCATCCTTCCGCCATTACCCATTATCCTGCCGATCATCATCCAGAATGCCATCATTGAAAAGCTGATCGACAAATTCTCTTCCGACGACGGCGAACGCTTCGTCCCTGCGTTCATCGCCGTCACCGGCCTTTTTGCGGCGGGCCTCGCCACGGGAAGCACCGGCAAGAAGCTGTGGAAAAAATACGTCGACTAATTCATTCCGATCCGGAGAAAAGCAATGTCTGCGAAACTCGATCCGACCAAGACAATCTTCTTCCCTCCTCCCACCTTTCCACCCGTTCCCGGCCCGTTCGATCCCTGGCCCGGCGGCCCATTCGGTCCGCCGCCGATCACGACCTCGCCGCGCACGACCCACGGCCCCGGTGAACGCACCGCCGGCGATCCTGCCGCACTCGACGCGCTGTTAGCCCGGCTCGTCGAACTGCTGTCCGATGCGCTTGAGCGGCAAGATTACGATGCCGTCATCAAGGCCTATGGCCCGGTGATTCAGAAGCAGCTCGAAAGCGACCCTGACGCCATGGCCGCTTTTCGCGCTCTGTTCGAACGCTACGGGATCGACCTCGATCAATTCAACCTGCCCGCCTCTGATGAGCGCGAACCCGTAACAATCGGGATTTCCGTGACTGTGGCGCTGATCGCATTTGGCAGCGGTGCAGTGATCGGCTGGTTAGCCGAAGACTGAGCACTGTCCAGATTGGGCCGCGGAACTTCCCGGCCCAATCTGCTACCGCAGAAACAACCAAGAGATAACGCAGCCTTGGTTGCTGAACAGGCCGAGTGATCCGGGCTGCGGTCAGTCAGGCCGCTAGGGAAAACTCACCAATACGCCAGGTGCCCAGCCCCCGGAAGGCTAATTGCTTCCAAGCACGCTCACTGCCTTGCCCGGCCCTGAATGCGGCCTGGCACCCTCGTGAGTTTCCGCTCACTCAACTGATACCCTTCCGGAGCAATCCGTTCACGGAACTCAGGATCATGGCTGACCAGAAGAACCGCCTGATCCAGCCCCTCCAGGATCTCTGCCAGCCGCGTGTAATTTTCCGGGTCCAGCGCGTTGGTCGGCTCATCAAGGATGAGAACGTCCGGCTCCATCGCCAGCACCGTGGCCAGTGTCACCAGCCGCTTCTCACCACCCGAAAGTTTGTGCGTGACCCGCTCGCGCAGATGCATCAGCCCCAGACGGTTCAGCACGCTGTCGACGATGGCCAGCGCCTCCTGTTTAGTTTTTCCCAGGTTGAGCGGGCCAAAGGCCACATCCTCGGCCACAGTCGGGCAAAAAAGCTGGTCGTCAGCGTCCTGGAAGACAAAGCCGACGCGGCGGCGCATTTCGTGGAAATCCGCTTCCTCAGCGCAGGTTTTGCCAAAGGCTTTGACCGTACCTCTGGTGGGGGTCAGCAGCCCCATGATAACTTTCAGGAGTGTCGACTTCCCGGCGCCGTTTGGCCCGACAATCGACAGACGTTCACCCGCGTTAAGCTGCATCGACGCGTCTTCCAGAACCGGATCAAGTCCGGGGTAGGAGAAGTGAATGTTATTCAAGTCAAGAAGCTGCATAGATGGCCTCAACCCAAATCAAGGCGGCAAGGGCGGCGGTAACGGCCGCGGCAAAAAACAGGTCGGCCCTGCTAAAGCGGAAGTCTTCCAGCAGGATAATGCGGCCGGAGAACCCCCGGCATTTCATCGCAGCCAGAATGCGTTCCGACCGTTCGATAGCACGCACCAGCATCATGCCGACCAGATAGCCATAGCTGCGGTAGGTGTGCCAATTGGTCCCGGGACGGAACCCGCGCAGCTTCATCGAGGTGCGCAGGCGCTGGTATTCCTCGCGCAGGACGTCGATGTAGCGGATTGTGAACATCATCAGATGCACCAGCCGTTCAGGGGTTTTGAGCGCAAACAGCGCGTGTCCCATCGTCACAGGTTCCATGGACCCAACCAGCGTCATGACCGCAAGAATGACTGCATTTGCGGTGAGGGCTATTTCCACCGCACGCCACAGTCCCTCCCAACTCGCCTCTAGGCCCCAAATGGAAAAGACAGGAGTTCCCGGGACAGTAAAGGGCAGCAGTACCAGCATGAAGACGATGAAACTGTCCATCATCGCCATTCTTTTCAGTGTTTTCCGGGGCGGCAAACCGGAAAACGCCAAGAGTGACATTGACAAGCCCAGCGCAACCGACAGCACCCAGAGATTGCTGAGAGAGACAACGACAACGGCATAAGCCGCGCTCATCACGATGCGCATCCGAGGATCAAGCGTGGTGACCTTGGCGCGGAAAACGCCGATGCCGCTGAGCGGTTTTTCAGCGCCGGTCAGAACATAGGTCATGAGCTGCCGCCAATCTTGCGCTGCGCGGCGATGTAGAAGCCCAGCCCGAACAAGCCAAAGATATAGCCGATGCCGCCAAGGATAGACTGAAAGTCCGACTTGTTCTTGAACGCGGTCAGTTCCTGCCGGAGCGGGCGCAGTTCGTTGCGAATCATGGCGGCCAGCTCAGCGCGGGCCTCACCGGACAGGCCGGCAGCCGCGGCGGACGAGGGGGCTTCAGTTGTGCCGCCGGCCGCAGGCATTAGCCTGCGCGGGTTTTGACCCAGGATCTGCGCGACCTCTGCCGCATCCATGATCACTTCCGCAACGTGGCCAGCGCCAAGGTCGCCGCGAAACACATGCGTTACCGGCTCCGACGGTGTGAACAGGAAAAAGCCGTCGGAGTCCGTATTGGTTTCACCCAGCTTGCTCCCAGCTTCGTCAAAGACTTCGATCAGCAAGTCCGGAGCCATTGCGCCATTGGAAAAGCCAACCTCGCCCTCGATATCCGAGCCGGAGGGGAATACCGCAGAGATCACATTGTGGGCCAATGCCGGCAGCGGTGCGAGAAGAGCAAGAATCAGAACACAGGACCGGATCACGTCAGGCTGCCTTTCGTGTCAAAGAACAGCTCAGGTTTAACCCGCCGGGCCAGGAAGATTGCGGCGCCTGACAGAAGCGCTTCGATAACCATCACAGGTATATGCGAGAAGAAGACAAGCTTGGCGGCTAGAATGAACTCATCGCCGGACAGCATTAGCGAGAAGGCTACGGCCAATGTCGTTGCCGCTATCGCAGCTCCGCCTCCGATACCGCCCCAGATCGCGCCGTGCAGCGGCGAGCCGCGAGCCACCAGCGGGCGGAAAGCCAGCCCCACCAGAACAGCGGGCAAGGCGATATTCACGGCATTCACACCCAGCACCGTCAGCCCGCCAAAGCCAAAGAACACCGCTTGCAACAACAACCCGACAAACAGTGCCGGAAACGCGGCCCATCCCAGAACCAGCCCGGCCAGCCCGTTCAGGATCAGGTGAACCGAACTGGGCCCGATCGGGACATGGATCAGCGAAGCCACAAAGAAACTGGCCGAAAGAACCCCTGCCGCCGGAATGCGCTCCAGCGGCAGGCTGCGCAGACCCATAGCGATACCGCCGGCTGCAGCAACAGCGCCGCCAATCACTACCGGGTTTGACAGAGCGCCGTCTACGATATGCATCGGTCTGCTTTCACTTCAGCTCTTCAGCGTGGATCCACAGCACAGCATCCTGGCTGAGTTCCTTGCCGTTGTGCTCGGTTGCCAGGCCGGACCCCAGAGCGGCAAAACCCCAGTAGCCTGCTTTCGGGATGCCGAAGGAAAACACGCCGTTCTGGTCCGCGATAGCAACGATCGCTCCGCCCGGCATCTCACCCACGGTGGGATCGGTGGCCGAAAACGCTTTGAGGTCAGGCTCGGCCGCCATGAACTCGATCTCGATTTCAGCACCGGGGACTGGCGCGCCGCCCGCCAGAACCTGACCGGAAAAGGTGGATCCGACGATCACATTGTAGGGTTTGTTCAACGGCAGAATCTCGGTGGCCAGCCCGACCGGCTTATCCCAGTCGGTCGGCAAAGTGTTTCGGTTCAGCACGACTTTTGAGATCTGTTGAATATAGATATCTTCGCTTTCCTCGTAGTAGGGTGAAGGCACGGTCACCACGACATAGTCGCCGGAGCGTTTCACCGGGACGGACGCCTTGTAGGCCGAAGCTTCGTTCTCAGCGCCCTTGAAAGTGGCGGGCTCAAGGCGATCCGAAAGGTCGGTCTTTTCGCCTTTGTGGATCATGAAGAATTCTTCCGGCGCGCCCATGTCCATAGCGTATCCGTTTGACATGGGATGCCAGAAAACCAGGCCCATCGGCACGTCACCGGGCTTCTCGATCAGCGCTCTTTCGGTGTAATTCAGCTGGAAATGCGCCGACGCGGCGGCAGGCAGGGAAACGGCCAGTGCTGCGGCCAGATAGTTCAGTTTCATTTCGTCCTCATTCGACGATGCAGGCGCACCTGCAATCAGGAATGAACAACGGGGAGTATTGGCACGGAGTCGCCGGAACGGCCGTCGCGCCAGACGCTCACCCCGGCGTCCGGTGGAAAAGGGCAGAAACTCCGCAAGCGGGGCCTCGGTCCTTGTGTCCGGCAGGTCTCCTGACTCGCGGGTCCTGGTTCGGCTGGCCTTCCCGGGGATGATCCCAGTGGCGTCTTCAGCGTCACTCACCGCTCACAGTTGCGGGGGCAGTCACGGATTTGGTCCCTTTTGGGTACGCCGCACCGTGTTCCCTATTTCTTCCGCTGCGCATTGAAACACTTGCGGAACCGGTCACACTGGTTGAATGGCAAAACCGAATTTCTGAGTCAAGCGTCTTGCCTTCTGCTCAGTCACGGGATTGACACTGCAGATGACTGTTACCGGACTGCAACGGCCAGTCGGCAGGCCTGCGTGATGCGCGCAAACGGTGGCCGGTTTCCAACGGTATTCCTTTCGTGTGACCCGGTTTCACGGTTTAAGACCGCCACCGGAATGACGATTGCCCGAGCCCGGCAGAGATAGTCCAAAGCACCGTACGTTCTGCCGGTATTGGGTTTTCCTTGCCCCTTGTTCGATCAGGATTTGGGGCTCTTCTGACCTGCAGAAGGCTTCCCGTTCAGAATCTCGCCTCGCAACCCGGCGTTAAAACCCTCGCGGCCCCGTTCCCCAGAGTGATACCAGTTCGCTTCAAGCGGCAACAACTGCGCTCCCCCCCCTGTTTTGCCCTCTCTGCGACACGAGGTCTTCCGAAAGTAAAATCAGGGAACGCTTGGCCACTGGCGGAACAGGAGGCGCGAGCGGGAATGTTGGAGACACGCAAAAGGAAAGGTTCTGTCGCAAATGGCAAAACTTTATGTCGCGCGACAAGGGAGGAAGTGGCGGACCGAGGAGGATTCGAACCCCCGACCCCTTGATTCGTAGTCAAGTACTCTATCCAGCTGAGCTATCGGTCCACTGCGGCGGGGTTTACTGATAGCATCGCAGAGTCGCAACCCTAAAAGACGGCTGTTTCCGTTTTTCTTCACCAGCAGCTTCCGTGCAAACCTCGGCGGACGGCCGAACCACAAGGGCGTGCCCCCGTTCGGCCGCGTTGACATCCGGCCGCTCTTCGCCCCAAGACCGGCCGGAATTGTGGTATAAGTCTGAAGCCATGTCTTCCCCGCCAGGTTTTGCGCCGGGGAAGACGCGTACCGCAAACCGAAAGGGGGCGGCGGATGCCGGACCGGAACTCAGCGTGTTTTCAGCTCAGGCCGCTTGAAACAGCGGACCTAGCCACAGCCGCAGGCTGGCTTCAGAACATTGCTGACATGGCATGTTTTGATCGCTCAAACCGCGTGCCGCTCAGCGCACAGGGGCTGGAGCAGTCATGGGAGCTATTGTCCGATACAAAGGCAAACGCGAATAAGTGCTGGTTCGCACTTACCACGGAGTCCAGTGAACTGTGCGGTATCACCGGGCTGGATAGCATCTCAGCGGTGAACCGTGATGCCGTCATTGCCATGTTTATCGAAGAATCCAAGCGCAGGCAGGGTGTGGGGATACGCGCCCTGGCGCTGCTTCTGGACTTTGCCTTCCGGCAGATCGGGCTAAATCGCGTTACATCATACTACCGTGCCGACAATACCCGCAGCAAGCACCTGACCGCGCGTGCCGGCTTTGCGACCGAAGGCAGAATGCGGGCCGCATGGTTTGCAGAAGGCCGGTTCTTTGACATGGTCACTGTCGGCCTCCTGCGCGAGGAATGGGACGCCAGCCGCAAAGCGCTGGCGCAGGAGCTTGGCGCGGGCCCGCGCGTAAGTTTCCGCGGCGCAGAAGCCGCCGGCTGGGTCTGGCCGCCCGGCCCGGACAACCCGCTAGAAGGATGAGCGCGCATACCAGCGGCCCCAGCCCGCACTCACAGGAGGAGGACAGCTTGTGAGCGGCCAAAAAAAGACAACAAGAGTCCGCCGCCAGCTTGGTGCGGTGCTGTTTGCCGATGTCGTCGGCTATGCCCGGCTTATGGGCAATGATGAAATCGATACCTACAGTGCCCTGAAATCCCTCTTGGAACAGCTGGAAGCGGCTTGCCAGGCACATGACGGGCAAGTGGTGGCGGTCCGCGGCGATGGGGTTCTGGCGCTGTTTGAGACAGCCACGCATGCTGTGGAGTTTGGCGTCGAGCTGCACCGTATTGCCGAGATAAACAACCGTGCGCGGCCGGACGATCAGCACCTCCGGTTTCGCGCCGGTGTGCATATGGGCGAAATTCTGGTCGATGACCGAGGTATCCATGGCGACAACGTCAACATTGCCGCCCGGCTGCAGGAGATCGCCGAACCGGGCCGGGTTTTTGTCAGTGCGTCCGTCTACGAGCAGATCCGCAACCGGCTGCGCTTTGGCTTCGAGTTCCTCGGCCCGCAGCAACTCAAGAACATCACCGAGCCTGTCGCGGCCTATTGTGTCCGCAGCGAAGTCGCAGGCGCAACTATGGCGGCAACCCGGCGCCCTGAGACGCGGCCCGCGCACCGGCCGCCGCCTGGGATCCCTTCGGTTGCCGTGCTGCCATTTGCCAGTCTGGGCGGCGAGCCGTCCGACAGCTGGTTTGCCGACGGGCTGACCGAGGACATCATCCTCAACCTGTCCAAGTTCAAAAACCTTTTTGTCATTGCCCGCAACTCCGCCTTCTTTTTCAAAGCCAGCACCATGCCGCCTCAGGATGCCGCGCGGGAACTGGGAGTACGTTACGTTGCGCGCGGCAGCGTCCGGAGAGCAGCCGCGCGGGTCCGGATTGCAATTGAGCTGATCGACGCGGAGACCGGCCGCACCATCTGGGGGGAACGGTACGACCGAAATATTGATGACATCTTTGCCATCCAGGACGAGGTAACTGACGCTATCGTGGCTTCTACGGCCGTTCTGATTGAGGCGCAGGAACGCAAGCGTATGGCGCAGACGGCACCCGCCGACCTTGCCGCATACGGTTATGTCCTGCGCGGGCAGCAGTATATCTTCCGCTACACAAGGCAGGACAACCACGAAGCGCAGACCCTTTATGAGCGCGCCCTCGCCCGCGACCAGGACTATGCCCGGGCCTCTGCCGCGATCTCCCGGACCATGAATATCGACTGGCGCTACTCCTGGGCCAAGGATGCCGAGCACGCGCTGGATACGGCGTTGTCTTATGCGCAACGGGCCGTGGAGCTGGATCCGACCGACGCCCGCGGCTTTGGCGAACTTGGTTTTGTGCATTTGTACCGGAAGGAGCACGATGCCGCGCTCGGCGCCTACCGCCGTGCTCTGGCGCTGAACCCCAACGATGCGGACCTCCTGTCGGACTATGCCGATGCGCTGGCCCATTCCGGCGATAACGAAGCCGCAATCGGAAACCTGCAGCAGGCCATGCGGCTAAACCCCTATTTTCCGGACCAGTACCTTTGGCACCTGGGCGGGGCCTATTACAATCTCAAGGAATATGATGCGGTGATCGGCACGCTGACGAAGATGAACAACCCGACTGAGGGCCAGCGTATGCTTGCCGCCAGCTATGCGCAGCTGGGCCAGATGGAACAGGCCCGCAGCATGGCAGACCGGCACCGCGAAGCGCATCCCAACTTTTCGTTGGAACGCTGGGCCAAGGTGCAGCCTGACCGGCTGGAAGAAGACACCCAGCACTTTGTCGAAGGGTTGAAGAAGGCAGGGTTCTGACCCCGTTGACCCGACCGGCGGTCAAGTTCGCGCCCGAGGCGCGGAGACCCTACGCTCTTTAGCGTGCAACCATTTACCGAAGACGTAATCAGTCGCCGGAACCGCGGGCCTTGGCACCGCTTACCTTGGCACCACTGACCTTCGCACCGCTGACTTTAGCTCCGCTCACCTTTGCACCGCTGACCTTGGCGCCGCTCACCTTGGCACCGCTTATGTCAGGACCGCCGCCGCCAAAGTAGACATCCAGCAGAACCTGTTCCAGCATACCGGTCATCACATCCATCCGGATTGTGTAATCGGCCTTATCATAGTCCCACACCCGGATATCGTTTGCGATCTGGTATTCAGCTGAGGCAACGCCGGTCTTGGAAGGATCAAGTGGAGCACGGGCAGCCTGATCCCCGGGTTTGTTACTGTCTGTCGCACTTTCGCCGTCACCATGCACCAGGAAGATCACTGGCTCTGGAAGCTCAAAATACGTGCCCTCGTATGAAAATCCGTAGATCCGCGCGAGATTGGCATCTTCACTCAGTTGATCAGCCAGCAAGTTATTACGGCCGCGGCCCTTTTTCTGCCGTTTTCCGGCCCGGGAAAACTCCTGCTCTCCGGCACTGAAATTGCCGACTTGTCTCCACAACCCTTGACGCGGGCCGTGGGCAATTTCGACAATAGCCCCTAAAGGGAATTGCTGCTGACCTTCCCATGGGTTGTTCTCTCCCGCTCCAACTTTGTAGAGGCCATTTTGCCCCTTGTTGGTCTGAGCCATCACCAGAACCTTGTCACCCGGCACGAGTGTTTCACCGTTGACTGCCGTACCTCTCAAGTTCTGCTCATTTTTGACCGTGCCAACAATGGCCCCCGCAAATTTGGGAACAATCTTGATGTCGTCGATCAAACGTCCAAATAACAGCACTTCGGAAAAACTCAGTAAAGACTCGGCCACCGTACACACTCCCGTGGCTATGGAACAACACCAGAAGACCTATTCGCGTTTCCACGGGCGCAATCAGCGCTAACCCCATTTTTCGGAAAAGTCCCCCTGCGGATGAAAGTAGCACAAAAACGATAGAAATTACAGACAATAGGAAATCATTCGTCCGGCACCCGTGTCCGCACCGAATGCGCGTGGCTGTCCTCATCCCCTTCTGAGACACGCGGCCCGGCCTCGAACAGCCCGACACCGCGCATCCTGAAGTTGCCTTCAATGATCGTTTGAAATGCGCCGCCGGTTGTTGCACGGTCAACTGCAAGCAGCGCCTCCCCCACCGCCGCATAGGTGAGGGTTTCCGCATCCAGCATACTCCAGGCTGCCGCCAGGTAGGCGCCCAGAAAGTCACGAGCCTCCAGCAGCGCGATACGAAACCCTTCAGGATCAGCCGCATAGCTCTCGTCAAACAGCGCCTGCATGACATCGCTGTAATAGGGCGACTCCTCCAGATGGTCGGACAGATCCTCCATTTCAGGCGTGATCAGCCGATGCACCAGTAGACGCTCATGAAAGATATCGACCAGTATATCAAACATCGCTCCAGTCAGCGGTTCCGAAAGCGCATGCTCGCTGCTCCAGCCGCGGGCGAATTCCTGCAATGTTCTGGTATTTGCTGCCATCCGGATTTGCTCATTTCCGGCAAGTTCCGCAAAGCGGTTCAACTGATTGAAGGTGTATAGATTGCCCCGGGTGTTCTCCAGCAGCTTCTCGACCACCGAACCAAAATGAAGCGAGGCGATCAGCGCCACCATGTCCGCCGCAGATTCGTGAAACCCGTAATATTCTCCCGGCACGTCCTCAGACACCGGCATCCCAACAACGCTATAGATGATGGCATGGCCGACCTCATGCGCGACGACGTCAAAATTCAAGCTGTAGGCACGGTACTCGCCTCCATGCTCGCTAGTGCCGCCGGTTTCCAGAAAGCCCCAGCCGATATGGGCGTTGTCCAGACTCGGCAGCAGGGACAATTCCAGCCGGTCATAGTCGCGCGCGAAATGCCAGGGGATCGGATGCCCAAAGTATTCCTCCCACACATCCAGGGTGAAATGGGCGGAGGCAAACAGATGCGCTGCCTCGAAACCGGGGTCCGATGGCGAGATATGGATAAAGTGCCCGTCTTCATCCGGTTCCGGCGGCGGATGCACCTCACCATGCCAAGGCGGCAGATACATGCCGGGCCCGTAAGGCCCCGGTACGATAGCGCCAAAAGGAATGGTCTTGCCTGCCGGGTTGACCACATACATCCGCGGACCCGACGGTCCCGGCCCAAGCGAGCCAGGAGGCGCGGATATTTCGACCAGCTCCAGCTGCGGTTCGGACATCCGGAAAGGCGACTGCGGAAACAGCAGAAAACGCGTTCCCGGCGCTTCCTCCACAAATTCCAAAGGGTCGTGCATGCGGTCCTCCCATCCTGCGGAGGCCTTGTCCTTTGCCCTGCCTACTTCCGGCCTTCTGCCGCTGGCCGTGTTTTGCACTTCTGATGATACATGAATTCGCGCCGGATCAGCTCAAAGAATTCATCCCGGCTGCGGCAGCCAATTGATTCCACGTATTCGCCGAGCTTGTCCGGAACGTCCCCCTGCAGCAGCGTCTCAAAATACCAAGCCGTCAGCTGCAAACGCTCTGCATCGCTCAAGGGGCCGGGCAGCGGCTCCTGCGTCTCCAGATACTGCTCCTTTGACCGCGCCCGCATTTTCAATCCTGCGTAGACGCCTGCCCGCCGCAATTCTGCCAAGAGGTGCGAGGCCAGCTTACCGTTCAGGCTGTCCGCCACGCTCCCGGCAAGGGCTGCTTCCCCCAGCCAATCTTCATAAGCCGACGCGGTCAGTCCATTGTCATCCAGCCACTTGCGCAGGCTTTTGCTGCTGTATAAGCCCAGCGCCTCGCGATGCGCTGCCATCTGCGCAGTCAGTGTTTCCCGCTTTACCGTGCGGCCGTTCTGTCTGGCGTCCTGCAGGGCCAATTGGCGCAGCAGGGCGCGGGCGCGGAAGTCCTCATAGCGGTCGGGTTCCAGCCGCAGTTCATCCAGAACCTGCCAGTCTTCCGCCTGCAAACGCTGCGCTTCCGCTTCGACACGCCGCGTCAGGGTTTGCCAGGCAAGCGTGCGTTCAACCTTTTGAGGCGGCGCTTGGCCGGGACCGCCCCCTTCTTCCAAGTACGCCGCCATGCGCACCAGCATCTCGCGCGCATCGTCCCGCTTGGCATCCACCCGCCCGGACTTTAGCCAGACCTTGAACCCATCGCACCAGGCCTCTCCCTGGAAATCCGCCAGAATCTGATCCCAGACCCGGTGCTGGTAAAACCGTGCCTTTGCGGCACCCAGCAAGGCCGCCGCCTGATCCGCGCCCAGCACCCCTTCGTTCCCGGCCCGCGCAACCGTGGCCCGGATGGAGACCATCGGCTCACTCAGCGGGGCAAAACCCAGCTCCGCCGGGCTGTGCAGCACCGCGACCTCATCATCGTCAATTATCGCGCCAACGGCGTAGGCCTCATAAATCCGGCCGACACCCACCATGCCGAAAGCGGACAGCTCAGCCGCTCTCAGCGCCCCCATGCTGGCACTGCCGAAGACAGCGATCCCCTGCTCCATCGCCCAAAGGATTTCTTTGTGCCAGACAGAGGGCACACCTTGGAAATACCCGTCTATCAGGCCAATGGCCTTGGCCCCTTGCCGGGCAGCCCTGTAAATGTCGCCTTGGCCGGCCGGAGGCAGGACCGTTGCCTCGAGATACGCCCCCACCTCTTCTGCCCCTATGGTAGGGCCAGCAAAAACCACTGCCGTCATAGCCCGACCTCCGAGGCTGCGAGCGCCCGCGGTCCCGCTAAAAAATCAGGATCGTCATGCGGTGCCTCCAACCCCGGGATCACTGCGCGCACCACGGCGATACCCAAGCCGGGACGTGACAGGTCGACTGTCAGAACCTGCCGCATACTTGCCGCAGCCAGCCTGTCCAGAAGCCAGGACAAATCCTCCTCGAAAGACGGTGATGAAAAGCCCGGGCACTCCTCAAATCGGGCGGTTTCCGAAGTCTGCTCCAGCAACCGCCGGACATATCGCGTTCGTTCGGCAGACGCCTGCGGCGTAAATTCCTCCGGCTCCAGGTCGTCGCGGGCACCGGAGATATAGGTCAGCCGCGTCTGCGCCGCCTCCGTCAGCGCCCGCAGCAGGGCAATGCCCCGGTCCGGGTGGCAGCCGCTGCCTATCCCGATGTGCCCGGGCCGGGCGCCGTCCTCGCAGATCATGCAGTGAAACGCTGGAACGCCAATGTCAGAAGTGATGTCCCAGATGCCTGCCTGCAAACCTGCATTCTCAAACCGCTCCAGCGCTTCGCGGCAGCGCGGGTCCCCGATTGCGGTGTGGTTGATCCGAGGGCCGGGCGTCGCGTGATGCCATAAAGTGATCGCATCCCGCTCGATCAATTCGCAGACGGCGTGGCACGTGGCCTCCGCTACGCTGTTACCTGAAGCAAGCCCATTAGTCGTGCGCGGAAAGGCCCCCTGCCCGCCGCAAGGCCGCGCGGTGTAGTCGGTGTCCACCATTTCAAAGGGCAGCCAATGCGGCTGCCCTGAGACTAGGTCTGTGCCCTCCACCCACAACATCGGGCCATAGGGATCAAAACTGCCGCCTGTCACCCGCGGCAGGCGCTCCGCATCAGCGACCAGGGCCTCCTGCTGCAGGTCAGCGTAACTCGCCACCCGCAGCGGCCGCGTGATCCGCTCGGCGTGCCAGGTTTCAACCGCCTCCATCACACCAGAGGCCTGCGCCGCATCCAGCGTAAGCCCCTTGCCCAGCGCCACCGCGACAGAGCGGGAGTTCGGCCTGGCCACCATCACCGTTGGCAGGCCAACCCGGTCCAGGCCAGTCAGATTTGCGATACGAGTGATGCCCATCCCGGCCAGGTGCGGCTTGACGGCTTCCAGCGTCTGCGCCGGGTCGCACAGCCGGTGAGTGTCCAGCACGTATCCTTTCTGCTGCGCCTTCGGCATGGGGCAGGCCTCATTTTTCATGACCGCCACGGATGATCTGCCGGCAGCAACCAGGCAGCCGGCACGCTTTGCCCAAGGATGCGGGATCACGCGCTGCTGGTCAACAAATCCGCACTTCCAGCCGCTTGGCGCCTCACAGCGAAGTCACTGCGGCGGCCGAAAATCAAAAACCGGCACAAAGCTTGCAGGGGCCAAGGACTGCTCCAGCAGATCAGCCCCGATCGTGCTCTGATCGAAAACCATGATCTCAGGCCCTGCATGTTGCACACGCAGCGTTCCCTCAATCGCCCGCACCGCCATTTCGACCGCCAGCCGCCCTTGCAGCACGGGAAAATCCGTCGGTGCCGCTATGATACGCTCACGCAGCACACCCCGGTAAACAGCGTGGGTCATGTAGTCCGAAACCACCTGCACCCTGCCTTGCAACCCCCGTGCACGCAGGACCGAGACAGCGGCTTGGGCTGCCGGTGCAGAACCGGCGATGTAATCAATGCCCTCGGCCTCATCCAGCGCCTCCTCAACCAGCCGCACCTGAATTTCCCGGCCTGTATCTCCGTATTTCGTCACCGCAACCACTGCCGAACTATCCTGCAGCGCCGTGCGAAACCCCTGTTCCACAAATTTCACCCAGCCCGCGTTTTCGGGCCCCGGAAACCAAGCGACTTTCACAGGCGCCCCGCCCTTGGGGTGGCGCGCGGCGATGACCCGCCCTGCCACGGCCCCCATCTCCGTCCAGGACACCCCCACCTTGGCGGTGATCCCCGTATCGGCAATGTCGTTGACCGCAGCAATCACCGGCACCGCCTCTGATATCCGCTGGACCGTGCTGGTGAGCCCGCCGTAGGACACCGTGCCAAGGATCAGCGCGTCCGCCCCAGCGGCCACGCAGTCTTCCACCTGACGGATCTGCCGCTGCAAATTGGGATAGCCGCCGGCCTCGACCAGCTGGAAGGAGACTCCCAGCCGGGCCGCCTCAGCCACCATGCCGTAATTGACGCTGAGCCAGTAAGCATCCTTAAGATGCGGATAGGCGACGCACAACCGCCACGCCCGAGAGGCCGTTTCCAATGGCTGGTAATCGGCCGCGGCATATCCGCTTTCGTAGTCAAATGGGATTCGGGGGACTTGAAGGCGCCAGGTTTCCGCCGCAGCGGGCGTGCAAAACACCGCAAGTAAAAACGACCAGACTGCGCGCATGAATTCCCCTTCCTGCCGCCGAAGATAGGCAGAGCTAGGAAAAAGGGAAATTCAAAATTGCGCCGCACTCAAATGCGCGCGACAGTTCAGGAATGTTAGGAAAGCTCGGTCTCGGCGGTAAATTGAGCCTCGCATTCATAGTCATTGCGGGTCTTCCGGCCCTTGCCGGCATCCTTGGCCTGGTCGAGCTTAGAACACTTGCACGCCGCCAGGCAGAGGTGATCAGCCAGACAATTCCCGCCATAGCAGAGGTGCGCGGCATGGCCGAAGAGAGCACCCGCATCATCGCAATTGCCCCCGAACTGGCCGCCGTAACCTCTCAATCCGAACGGAAGAACCGTGCCCGCTTTCTCGCGGACCAGGTAGACGCCCTGACCCGCCGGCTTGACGCGCTGGAGCAGGCTGGGGGAGTGGGGTCGGCGCGGCTGCGGGCGACTGTGACGGATGCGGCCCGCGTGCTCGCCCTGCTGGACGGCCTGGTTGAGGACCGTATTTCGTTGCGCAAGGAATTCAAACAGCTCGCCGAACGCAACCTGACGGCTGCAAGCAGTCTTCTGAGCATGGCGGATACTCTGGTGGCCAATGCCGAGATGGGTACCACCGCGGTGATCTCGAGCCTTTATGGCCCCGGTGCATCTCCAATAGAGGAACAAGCCCGCACCGACACACTCGACAAGCTGATTGAGGTTGACCTGTTCCAACTGGGCCTGATGTTCGAGCTGAGGTCGCAGACAGCGGAAATCGGGCTGCTGATCAACCGGATTGAAGACGCTGGCAACGAAATCGAGCTGGGGGAAATCGAAGCTTCGCTTATCAGCCGACTGCGGATCGTCTCGCGCCGGGTCAAAGCCATTCGCGACCCTGGGCGGCGCCAGCAGGCCGAAAGCTACGCTGCCCAGTTGCAGAGTGTTCCGGACCCTGATGCAGGTCTCTTTGTGCTGCGTGACCGGATCCTCGCCACCGAAAACCGCATAACCGCCCTCAAGCAGGAACTGCAGAACACCGCGCTGCGTCTTGGCGACGAAGCCGCCTCCGTGGCCGATCAGGCGCAGGCCCGGGCAATCCGGTCCGGCCATGACGCCGCATTGGACGTGCAGCAGGCGCAACTGCGCAACGGCTTCGCTGCGGCTGCCGGCTTTGTGCTGTCGCTGGCGGTGCTGTGGTTCTATGTGCGCGGCAGCATCACCCGCCGCCTCAACCGGCTCTCCGGCACTATGGCGGCGCTGATGCGCGGTCAGCTGGACCATCCGGTGCGGCCTAGGGGCAAGGATGAGATCGCCCGCATGGAGGGGGCCGTCGAAGTCTTCCGCCAGCAAGCCATCGAAAAGCTGGAACTGGAACGGATGCGGGACCGCAACGAACAAGAGCTTAGGGAGCACCGCAACAACCTGCAGAACCTGGTGAATGAGCAAACTGAACGGCTGCAGGAGGAGGTCGAAGCCCACGACGAGGCGCGGCAGAAGGCTGAAGCTGCTGATCAGGCGAAATCCGAATTCCTTGCCATGATGAGCCACGAAATCCGCACCCCGATGAATGGCGTGCTGGGGATGCTGCGCAGCCTGTCGGACGATGGCCTGCCGCCCCGGCAGATGGAGCGGCTGCGGGCAGCGCTGACTTCCGGCCAGAACCTGCTGAAGATCCTGAACGACATCCTGGACTATTCAAAAATTGAAAGCGGTGCTCTAAAGCCCGAGATTACAACCTTTTCGCTGCGCGAACTGGTGACTGACATCGTGGTTTTGTTGCGGCCCGGTGCCGATGCCAAGGGCGTCCACCTGTGGCTTGACGCACCGGAGGGAGGGGCCGACGTTGTACAGGGCGACGCCGCCAAGCTGCGGCAGATTCTGTTTAACCTCCTGTCCAACGCACTGAAATTCACCGATGAAGGCGAGGTGATCCTGCGGGTCAGGTCCAATGGGAAGACCGACGGACGGCACCGGGTGACGTTTGAAGTCAGCGACACCGGCCGGGGCATCTCAGACGAGGCTAAGCGCAGGGTTTTCGAGGCCTTCGAGCAGGAAGACACCGACACCGCCCGCAAATTCGGCGGCACCGGATTGGGGCTGGCGATCAGCAGGCATTTTGCCGACGCCATAGGTGCCCGGTTGTCGCTGGAAAGCACCAAAGGCGTAGGCTCGGTGTTCACGCTATCCCTTGAGATGGAGCCCGGCAATCCGGCTGACCTCTCACCAGAGGAGCCGCGAGCCCCGGTGGCGCGGGCGGAAACCGCTTTGTCCGTGCTGGTCGTGGAAGACAATGAGATCAACCAGATGGTCGCCCAAGGCTATTTGGAGCGCATGGGCCACCGGTGCCATTGCGTTGGCAGTGCGGAGGAGGCGCTGGAGCTGCTGCCGGGCTCCCGGTTCGACCTCGTTCTGATGGATGTGAACTTGCCTGGGATCAGCGGTACTGAGGCCACCCGCCGCTTGCGTTCGCTGCCGGATCCGCGGCTTGCCAAGCTGCCGGTCATCGGGATCTCAGCGCATGTTCAAGAGGAACAGATCGAAACCCACCTGCAGGCTGGCATGAACGGATTTGTCGCCAAACCAGTCTCGCCAGAACGCCTGGCTAGGGCGATGGAAAGCGTTATGCAGGGCCGCGACGGCGCGATTTATCTGTCTGCGCGGCACACGGACCCGGACCAAATGGACCGCCACGCCAGCCTGCGGCGGAAGATGCAGGAAAACATGCAGGACCTAGGCGCGGCGCAGGCCCTGGACATCGCGCGGATGTTCGAGCGCGAGCTGCCGCACAGCCTTACCCGCATGAGCGACGCGCTGGAAGCCAAGGACTTTGCGGCCCTGGCAAGAGACGCGCACCGTGCCAAGGGGGCTGCCGGTACATTCGGCCAGCAGGAACTGGCGGCGCTGCTGTCTGAACTCGAGAAAGAGGCCTCCAATGGAAATCTGTCCGGAGCAAGGGTTCAGCTGGACGCCCTGAACCGCCTGGCGCCGCGGCTCTTGAACGCGCTGGCAACGGTGCTGCGCGATTGCGAAGACGTCAGCTCAAAGGCGCCGTGAAGACATAACCCTCGCCGTGAACGGTGGTGATGACCCGCGGGTTGCCCGGATCCTCCTCCAGCTTGCCGCGCAGACGCCGGATCAGCACATCCACGGTACGGGGGTTGCCGCCGTACTGCCGGTGGGTGACCCGGCTCATCAGCGCATCGCGCGACGCTACCTCTCCCGCACGGCTGACCAGCATATCCAGCACTTCGAACTCGGCCCGGGTCAGCGGGATGCTGTTACCGTCAACGGTCTGCAAATGCCGGGCCGCCACGTCGAATTGGAACTTGCCGAACTTGTAGATCCGCCGGGACAGGCGGCGGATGTCCTCAGTCCGCCGCAGCAGGTTCTTGATCCGCGCCAGCAGCTCACGCCGGTTGAAAGGCTTACAGACATAATCATCCGCACCAAGCTCCAGCCCGACAATTCGGTCGATCTCATCATCCCGGCCGGTTACCAGAATGATCCCGATCTCTGACTTTGCCCGCTGCTCACGCGTGATCTGCAACCCATCCTTGCCCGGCAGGTTGATGTCGACCAGCAGCAGATCAACCTCCTGCTCCTCCAGAATTTTCTCCGCGTCTTCTGCAGTTTCGGCCTGCGAAACTTCATACCCTTGCGCATCCAGATAACTGGCGAGAGTGGCCCGGGTGACCGGCTCGTCCTCGATGATCAGAATATGCGCCATGAACGCGGTGCCCCACTGCGAAACTTTCCTATCGGTTAACAAATTTTAACAAAACAAGCCAGCCTGTTCATTCCATCGGGCTGACCTGTTCACATCCGCTGCCTAGCCTCCCCTCCCGAAAGCGAGGCTTTCACACCGCAAAAAAGGCTCAGGCCATCAGGACCCGGGCTGCGACAACAGGGAGACACACATGAACTACCGGCAATACCTTTTGGCCACTGCAGCGGCCATGACCATGGCAGCCCCGATGGCACTGGCGGAAGACTCCTCAGACCCGATCATTATTCCCGTCCACAACTGGTCAAGCCAGATCGTGATGAGCCACGTTGTCGGCCAGATTTTCGAATCAATGGGCAACAATGTCGAATATGTCTCGACCGACAGCCAGGCGGTCTATGAGTCCGTGCGCCTGGGCGATGTGACGCTGGAGCTGGAGGTTTGGGAAGGCGCCTTTGGCAAGTCTTTCAACGAGGCGCTGGCCAAGGGCGGCCTGCATGACGCAGGCGACCACAACGCCGTCACCCGCGAGGATTGGTGGTATCCGGCCTGGACCAAGGAAGCCTGCCCCGGCCTGCCGGACTGGCAAGCACTGAACGAATGCGCTGCCGTTTTTGCCACGCCTGAGACCGGCGACAAGGGCCGCTTCCTGGGCGGTCCCGTCGATTGGCTCAAACATGATGCAGAGCGGGTAGAAGCTCTGGACATGAACTTTACTGTGGTGAATGCGGGCTCAGCTTCTGCACTCTGGGCCGAAGTGGCCGCGGCGGAGAAGACCAAAAGGCCGGTGGTGATCTTCAACTGGACCCCGAACTTTGCCGAGGCCGTCTGGCCTGGCGAATTTGTTGAGTTCCCCCAATGGGTCGAAGGCTGTGACAAGGACCCCGCTGTCGGCCCGAACCCCGACGCCACTTATGACTGCGGCAACCCGGCGAACGGCTACCTGAAGAAGGCCGCCTGGGACGGCATGAAGGACAAGTGGCCTGCGGCATATGAAACCCTGACCCAGATCAGCTTCACTAACCCGCAGATCGCCGAGATGGCCAAGCTGGTCGACATTGACGAGATGGAACCCGAGGACGCAGCCGCCGAATGGCTGGAGGCCAACGAGGATCTCTGGAAACCCTGGACCGGTTCCTGATTTCCGCACCTTCCGCCAACCAGCCGGGGCGGTTCGCTGCCCCGGTGTCTTTGCTAAAGAAAGTTAAGCCATGACCGCCGCCACCCCCGTCATTTCCTGCAAGAACGTCTGGAAGCTGTTTGGCGCCAATCCGGAACAGTATCTGAAATCGCTGACCGGCAATCCGGACTTTGATGAAATCCGCCAGGCCGGCTACATCGCGGCGGTCCGGGACGTGTCGCTGGACATTGCCAAGGGCGAGATGCTGGTGATCATGGGGCTGTCAGGCTCCGGCAAATCGACCTTTGTCCGCTGCCTGTCCCGCCTCATTGATATCACCGGCGGCGAGGTCCGGGTCGAAGGCCAGAACATCGGCGAAATGTCCGAGAAAGAGCTGATTGATCTGCGACGTAACAAGATGGGCATGGTGTTCCAAAGCTTCGGCCTGCTGCCCCACCGCACCGTGCTGGACAACGTCGCCTTCCCGCTGGAAATGCGCGGCCAGGACCGCCACGAGCGCCGCGCCCGCGCGCTGGAAGTCATTGAGCTGGTCGGCCTCTCGGGCCGCGAGGATTATTTTCCGCGGGAACTGTCCGGTGGCCAGCAGCAACGTGTCGGTATCGCTCGCAGCCTGGCGATCGAACCTGACATCTGGTTCCTGGATGAGCCCTTCTCGGCGCTGGACCCGCTGATCCGCCGCGAAATGCAGGACGAATTCCTCCGCCTGCAGGAAATGCTGGGCAAGACCATCGTCTTCATCACCCACGACTTTGACGAAGCCCTTCGCCTAGCCGACCGCATCGCAATCATGAAGGACGGCGTGGTCGAGCAATGCGACACTCCCGACCAGATTGTGCTGAACCCGGCCACTGAATATGTCGCCAAATTCACTGAAGAAATCGAGAAGGCCCGCGTTGTCCACGCCGGCGTGCTGGCCCGCGAGGTGAACGGCCACAGCCTGACCGGAACGGCGATCGGAGAAAAACAAACCATCTCCGAACTGGCCCGCCTGCTGATCAATGACAACCGCGACTTTCTGCCTGTTGCCAACAGCGCCGGCAGCCTGGTCGGCGCCATGAGCCGCCAGGAAGCGCTCGACGTGCTGCTGGGAGAGGCATCATGACGGACCAGGCGATGATACTTTCCGATAGAAACCATGGTTGGACACGCGCCAAGACCGGCTGGGCGATCTTCGCCGCGGCTTGCCTGCTGGCCGCTGGCAACTCTGTGCTGCCTGCCGGGCTTGTGCGGCCGCCAGAATGGCTGGTGCTGCCCTTTGCCGACTGGATCAATGCGGTTTTCGCATTTCTTCGCGACGATCTAGGCCTCCTCTACCTGACACGTGCCTTTGCCGATGGTGTCGAATGGCTGCTCGATGTGACCGCCAATCTGCTCTATGGCAAAAACCGCTGGCCGCGCATCGGCCCCATGCCGTGGACTGTGATCGCCAGCATAGGCTTTGTCATCGGCTATGCCCTGCAAGGCTGGCGGCTGTCGCTTTTAACCGGCGGCACCTTTGTCTGGATCGCTGTTATGGGGCAGTGGAAATGGGCGATGGAGACCCTCTCGGTTATCGTCGTCGCCGCCCCCTTCTCTATCCTCTTCGGCCTCGTCATGGGCATCTTCGCCTGGCGTTCCAAAACCTTTGAACGGATCCTGAACCCGATTCTGAACATTGCGCAAAGCCTGCCGCATTTCGCCTATATGATCCCGGTCGTGGTGTTCATCGGCGTCGGCCCCAAGGCAGGCGCCATCGTCACCATCATCTTCTCGGTGCCGCCAATGATCCGCATGTCTCTGCTCGGCTTGCGCAAGGTGCCGCATGAGGTGATCGAAAGCGGTCATATGTGTGGCTCCACCCGCTGGCAACTGCTGCGCCACGTGCGCATTCCCACCGCCCGGACAGAGATCCTGGTCGGCGTGAACCAGGTGATCATGCAGTGTCTGGCCATGGTGGTTCTGGCCAGCTTCATCGGTATGCCGGGCTTGGGCCAGAAACTGCTGCAACTGTTGCAGGCGCTGAAGATCGGCCGCTCCGTTGAGATCGGCATCACCATCGTGCTGCTGGCGGTAATGCTGGACCGCTGCACCAAGGCCTGGGCCACGAAACAGCCCGAACACTTCGAGAAGGGCACCTCCTTTGCCGTCCGCAACAGGTTCCTGCTGCTGGGCCTTGGCCTGTCACTGGCCTGCCTCGTGCTGGCACAGTTCATCCCGCTGATGGACCAGATCGGCCGCCGCGACGCCTTCACCATCTCCAAACCGATTGACGCGGTTGCAGACTGGTTCATCGTGCTGATCGACCCGGTCACCCAATGGCTGCGCTGGTTCCTGATCACCTGGGTGCTGATCCCAATCCGCGATGCCTTTCTGTGGATGCCCTATGCCGCGGTGCTCGCACTGCTGGCCGCGGCCGGCTGGGCCATCGGCGGTTTGCGCTCGGCCCTGGTGTGCCTCGCCTTCTTTGGCCTCATCGCCATGTCCGGCTGGTGGGACCGCGCAATGATCACGGTCTATACCGTCGTGGTTGCCGTCTCGATTGCCGCCGTGATCGGCTTCCCGCTGGGCATCTGGGGATCGTTCCACGAAAAGCGCGCCGCCCTTGCCCTGCTGATTTGCGACACGCTGCAGACTTTCCCCAGCTTCATCTACCTTATCCCGGTGGTCATGCTGTTCGGCGTGAACGACGTGGCGGTAATCGGCGCGGTTGTCCTTTTCGCCGCCGTGCCGCTGGTGCGATACACCATCGAAGGGCTGCGCCAGGTGCCGGAAACCCTGATCGAGGCCGCCGACATGTCCGGCGCCACACGGTTGCAGACCTTGTGGAAGGTCCGCCTGCCGATGGCCCTGCCCACCATCATGGTCGGCGTGAACCAATCGGTCATGTTCTCTCTGTTCATGGTAATCATCGCCGCCTTCATCGGCACCCAGGACCTGGGCCAGGAGATGCAGCGCGCCCTGTCCTCCACCGATGTGGGCAAGGGGCTGGTTCTGGGTCTCGCCGTCGCCTTCATGGGGCTGATGGTAGACCACCTTGTCACCACTTGGGCCAAGTCCAGGAAAGACGCGCTGGGACTGGAGTAAGACCGTGACCATCCATTCAAACGACTTCGGCCCTGCGCCCCACACCCGCATAGGCTTCCTGCTGTTTCCAGGCTTTCCCATGGCCTGCCTGACCTCGGCAATGGAGCCGCTGCGTGCCGCCAATGAAATCGCCGGGCACCAGGTGTTTTCCTGGTCCCTGGTGACGGAAACCGGCGCGGATGCAGCGGCTTCTGCCGGGGTCCTTTTTCCAGCAGATACCAGCCTGGCAGAAGCCGAGGGGCTCGATTGCCTGTTCATCCTGTCAGGCCCCGAAGCGGAATTCGAAGACCCGGTCTCAGGCCCTGGACGGCTCCGCTACCTGGCCCGTCACGGGGTTGCCATGGGCGCGGTTTCCGGCGGCATATTTCCTCTGGCCCGCAGCGGCCTTCTGACCGGGCGGCGCTGCGCCGTGCACTGGTGCTACCGCAGCGCCTTTCAGGCGGCCTTTCCCGATTGCACCGGCCTGGACCGGCTGATCGTGCGCGACAGCAATGTCCACACGGTCTCCGGCGCCAGCGCCATGTTCGACTTGTCGCTGGACCTGATCGGCAGCGCCCTCGGTGCAGATGCCATGAATGAGGTCGCTTGCCTGTTCCAGCATCCCGTCATCCGCAACGGCAGCACGCGGCAAAAGATCCCGGTTCTGCAAAGCGACCGGACCGTTGACCAAATGCCGCCCGCCGTGAAGGAGGTGATGTCAATATTCTCAGAAAACTTCGAGACACCTGTCAGCATAAGGGATGCAGCGCGATTGGCCGGGATTTCCCCGCGCCAGCTTGAGCGCAGCTTCCGCGCCGCCACCGGCCTCAGCCCCGGAGAGTACTACCGGCGCCAGCGCCTGAAAGCCGCCCGGCAGATGGTGCTCTATTCGTGGGATTCTGTCTCCGAAATCGCCCACGCGGTCGGATATGCCAGCTCCTCAACCTTAACCCTGCACTACCGCAAATTCTACGGCGTCACACCTGTTCAGGACCGCAAGCAGTGCTTTGCCTCCTAAAGCCTGAACCGTTTGAAGGGGGCGTCTTCCGCTAAGTGGAGCTCCCCTTTTCCGGGCCGGCTTCATGCGACCGCTCGGGCTTCTTTCAATTGGCCCGCAAATACCCTTGGCATCATGTTTCCGGGCGAAGAATGCCGCCTGATTTCGATCCAGCGGGCTTTCCAATCGTTGATCCGTATGCGGACGTCATCCATGGGCAGCAACCGTGATACACGAAGGCATTTCTGACGCAGCCCGCTGTTGACGGCTTTTGTATCAGCATTAGGTCTGGCGTTTACAAGTTCCGCCTACAAGCACGGCCCGGAAGGTGAACGCGCACTGGTGGAGCGTCTGCGCCCCCGTCTGCGGGGGATCCCGGTTGTCACCACTTGCCTCGCTGCCGAAACTGCTCTGCGCAGCCTTGGCGTTAAACGGCTGGCGATCGTCAACCCGGCCTGGTTTGACGAAGACCTTGCTGCGCTCGGCGCCCGCTACTTCGAGGCTGCGGGCTTTGATGTGGTTCACCACGCGCCTTGCGGGCTGAAAAGCGGTCAGAAGTACGTGTCCCCGCCTGCGCTCTCCGATTGAATCAAGACAACAGTCGCACCTTCCGGCGCGGACGCGGTTTTTGTGGGCAGCAACGGTCAGCGGGCCATTGGCGTCATTGATGCCGTCGAAAGCCAGTTGGGCATGAAAAATGATAACCGCAAACCAGGTTTTGTTCTGGGGCGCCCTGCAAGCAGCCGGTGTTCAGCCCTCCATTGAAGGATATGGGACGCTTTTTCCAACAATGTAACGCCCATGTGACTTCTAAGTCTGGCAAGTGGCGCGCAGAAGCCATATCGTTGTTTGCAAAAGCAAACGAGTACTGCGCACCACTTGCAGGACCAAGGAGCCACGCAATGAAGCTAGATGTTTGGGATCAGATTTCTGCCTTGTTCTACGGAATCGAAAACCAGCTGACGGAAGAGCTGCGCAGATCCAGCGACCTGGGCCTCAGCGAGTTCCGGACCCTCAAACATCTTTCAGAACAGCCCGACCTGGAACTGCGCATGCAGGAACTGGCGGAAACCCTGATGCTGACCCAGAGCTCGACCACGCGTGTGGTCGAGCGTCTGGAGAAAAGGGGGTTTGTATTCCGGGACAGCTGCCCCAGCGACAAGCGGGGCAAGTACTGCGTCTTGAACGAGCAAGGCAAGAAGTACATCAAGGAGGCCGCCCCGGTTTTCCAAGACTGCCTGGCGCGCGTTCTGAAGAAAACCTTTGAACAAAAGAAAGCGCGCGACGCTGCCCGCGCGCTTTGCGTCCTGACAGAGGTTTGAAGAAACCTGGGCGGAGGGCTGCCTCCGCCGGCGCACAACCTGAGAAGCCACTCAACCAAAATAGGTGCATGCACAAATAAGTTAATTGACAGACACGAAACCCTATCACTATGTTGCATGTGCAAGTAAATAATTAAACCTCCCGTTCGCGGAGGGCCGATCAAAACTTCCCGTGCCTCGCAAGAACGGGTTCAACCTGAAAGGAACAGTAATGCACTGGATTTACCTGATGATCGCAGTTGCTTTTGAAATTTCCGTGGCCATCGCGGCCGGGAAATCGGAAGGCTTCAAGAACGTCAAATGGACCACGATCACGCTTCTCAGCGGTGTGATTGCGACCATCTTCCTCAGCCTCGCCCTGCTGACCTTTGACGTCGGCGTCGGCTACTCGATGTGGACCGCGCTCGCCGGGGTCGGGATCGTGGCGCTTGGCGCGATGTTTTTTAACCAGCGCCTGAGCTTTTCCAAAGGCATCGGCATCCTGATCGTCATCGGCGGCGTCGTCGGCTTGCGGATGAGCGGAGCGGCCTGACCCAATCCGCTTCCCAATTCCCTGTTTCAGACAGAAAGGAATACACAATGACTGACACACGAACTTCTGCGTTTTCTCCATCAGAGGCCGGCAGCAAGGGCGCTTGGGGCGCCCTGCTTCTGGCTGGTGCCTTCGAAGTCGGCTACGCCCTGAGCGTCGGCGGCAGCCAGGCCTTCACCGTCCTGACCTGGTCTGCCTCGGCCATCGTATTTTTCTTGCTGACCCTCTTTTTCCTCAGCGTCGCGCTCAAGTCTATCGACGTAGGCATTGGATACGCCGTCTGGGCCGGCATCGGGTCGATCGGAGCGGCCATTCTGGGTGCCGTGCTGCTGGACCAGCCGTTGACCCTCGCGCAATCCATCTGGCTGGCAGTCATTATCGCCGGCGTGATTTGGCTGAAACTGGCGGACAGTCCGAAGCTCAATTAGCGCTGTGCCCCCGCCCGTGGTGGGGCGACACTGTGCATTGGCTTCTGCAGCCCTGCAGCAGCCGCAGGTCAATGCACCCACCACCCGCCGCAGCCTGGTATTCCGTCAAGGTTGGTCATTGACCCCATGCGGCCCTTTCAGGATGCAGGTGCCAGAGGCCGGCTGAAAAACTCCGCAGTAATCCCCGGGGCGGGGCCTCAACCGCTTTCACTACGGGTGGGGGGCACTCGTCCCCACCTTAGCGTTAAGGGATCTTCGGCGGCACCCGGCCCTCCTGCAGTCGCTGGAGCAGCCGGGAAAGGCCATGACGGAGAGGGTGCTTGCCGGGGAGTTCGGCGCCCTGGGTCCGCTGGTGTATCGTTATTCATCCAGCTTTAAGCCTGTACTGGCCGCGCTCGCTGCGGCTTCCGGGTATAATCTGGTTCTCTACCAGTAGGAGGTTCTGGCAGTTGGAGAATGCTTCCGAAGATCTGCCGGGACTCGCCGATTTAAGCCATAGATGCCCTATTTCACGCAGACATGCTGGGAGGACTTGCACTTAAAAATGTACTACGCCTCGCCTTGCTCGTTGCAAAAGCTGATGCGGCACAATGGCTTAGGCTTGGGAAGTGGTGCCCGGGGGCGGAATCGAACCACCGACACGAGGATTTTCAATCCACTGCTCTACCCCTGAGCTACCCGGGCACGGGAAGGCTGTTCGCCTTGGGTGGGGGCCTTCTATGCTCTGGGCGCGGCGGTGTCCAGAGGGTTTTTTCAAGAAAATCACTAATGGCGGGTCTGAGGCTGTTTTTCTTTCTCAGCCAGCGAAAGCTCTGCTTCTTCCAAAGCGTTTTCAATGTCTTCCGGGTCCTGGCTGGGCACCGCATAAGAGCCGTTCAACCACTTGCCGAGGTCAATATCCGCGCAGCGCTTAGAACAGAAAGGCCGGTAACTCTTTTGCGGGTCCCCGCCGCAGATCGGACAACTCATTTCAGAACCTCCCGCAGCGCAATACGGCCGCGCTTGCGCTGCAGCTCGTAATGGCCAAGGTTGGTCCAGCCGGCCAGAACCGTCTCCTCGGAATCGGCACGGAAGGCGGCCCTCAGCGCGCTCTCGAACCCGCGCCGGTCCTTTTTCGGCATCGGTGCAAGGTCCAGCACAATCTGCCCGCCCAGCCCGCGAACACGCAAGGCGCGCGGCAGGGCTTTGGCCGCAGCCATATTGGCTTTGATACCTGCCGCCAGCGAGGTGTCGGAACCGGTGTTCACATCCACAGCCACCAGGGCGCGGGTCGGTTCGATGAACAGAAACCCGCCGCCAGGCAGCGATTCGCGGATACCTTGTGCTGTATCCAGCGCATCCAGCACCCCCAGACGCTCGAACCCGCCGGGATCGCGTTCCACATCCGCAGGCTCCACCCAGTCGCGCCAGGCCAGCAAATGCGGGCCGTCGCCTTCGGCCAGGACCTCGGCTTCGCCGCCTTCGTCCTGCATCACCTGCGCCGCCAAGGCCGCCATCGCCGCCACATCCTCGGCGATCTCCTCACTGTCCGCACCGGCGCAGGCAGAGCGCAGAATCAGACCGTAACCTGACTCTCCCATCTCTTCATGCGCAATCTCCAGCAGCCGGTCGCGCTCGTCCTCGTCACGGATGCTGCGGGAAATGTTCAGCCCCGGCGCCTCTGGTGTCACAATGGCGTAGCGGCTTTTGAATAAGAGCTTCTGGGTCACCGGGATGGCCTTGCCCGGCTCGGCATAACCGGAGACCTGAACCAGGATCATCTGCCCCGGCGCCAGCCCCTTGACCTGGCGCAAAAAGGCCGGGCCGTCAGGCGTGGTCAGGAACATGCCGCCCTGCCCTTTTACCGGGCGGTCGGCGCGGGCGCGGTAGATGGTGCCGGGCGCCGGCGCATCGCTTTCGATCAGGAAATCTTCCAATTTACCGTCGGCCATCAGCGCGGCGGCTTCACGACCCTGGATGTGGTCGAGGATGATTGTGCGGCCCTTCATGCGGCGGCCTCCTGATACAGCGGCAGCCCGGCGGCGCGCAAAAGATTGGCAGTTTCGGACAGCGGCAGCCCGACAATTCCGGTGAAGGAGCCGCTGATCCAGGGAATGAACGCCCCAGCGGGCCCCTGGATGGCATAGGCGCCGGCCTTGCCCTCCCAATCGCCCGTGGCGAGGTAGGCATTCAGTTCCTCGTCCGACAGGTTTTTCATTTTCACCTGGCTTACCACATCCTTCTCCCAGATGCGGTCGCCGCGGCGCACGGCAACTGCCGTAATCACCCGGTGGCGGCGGCCGGACAGGGCCAGCAGGAACTCCGCCGCCTCGCCCGCGTCGCGCGGCTTGCCGAGGATGCGGCGGCCCAGAGCAACTGTGGTGTCGGCACACAGAACAATATCGTCTGTCCCCGCGGGGACAGCCTGGGTTTTTTCCCGCGTCACCCGGGTGCAATAATCCCGCGGCAGCTCGCCTTTGCGCGGCGTCTCGTCGGTTTCCGGCGGCCGCACCGCGTCGGGATGCACCCCAAGCTGCGCCAAAAGCTGCAGCCGCCGCGGACTGCCCGATCCCAGAATGAATGCCATGCCTTGGCCCTCTCTTTCCGTTCAAGCCGTCTTAATGGCTTTTCCCAGCCTGTGGAAGCCGCCCCCGCCTCTTCATCTTTCGGAAAATACTCCCGCCGGAGGCAGCGGCTGCAAAGCCGCAGAAAAACAAAAGCCCGGCACGATGCCGGGCTTTGTTTGTCTTGGCAGATCAACAGCTTACTTAAAGCGGTAGTTGATCCGGCCCTTGGTGAGGTCGTAAGGTGTCATTTCCACCTGGACCCTGTCGCCAGCCAGAACACGGATGCGGTTCTTGCGCATCTTGCCTGCCGTATGAGCGATGATTTCATGGCCGTTTTCCAGCTCGACCCGAAACGTCGCGTTAGGCAGGAGTTCCTTCACGACACCGGGAAATTCGAGCGTATCTTCCTTGGCCATGTTGTCTCCATCATTGGGTTTACCCGCAAACTGCGGGACGTGCGCTTAAATGGGGGCATTTTCCCAATATTTCAAGGCCTCAATCAGGATAACACGGCTTTTGTGACCGATTTCACCCGCGGCATTTGCTCCTCCCAATGAAGGCGGTTCAGCACCCCGCCATCGGCGCGCACATGGGCAATTGTGTCCAGATCAGCCTCCCCATAGGTCCAGCCCGGCTGGTTCAGCACACCTTCGGCCAGCACACCGGTTCCGGGGAAGCCCTTGTCCGGCGGGCCGAAAATGCCGCCCATGCCGGTGTTCGTGTCCACCGCTTCGGACCATGCATTGTTGCCCACAATGGAGGCCATGGCCGTGACGCACTGGTTCTCCAGTGCCCGCGACATCGCGCCGATGCGCACCCGCCAGTAGCCGGCCAGCGCCTCGGTGCAGGAGGGGACGAGAATCACATCCGCCTCCGCCAGGGAGCGGCCCAGCAGCGGGAACTCGCTGTCATAGCAGATCAGCACACCGATTCTGCCCAAGCTGGTCTCGAAGATCTTGAGCGGCCCGCCCCCGGTGATGCCCCAGGGGTCGCGCTCGAACCGGGTCATGATCTGCTTATCCTGGTGATCGCGGCCGCCGCCGGGCGTGTAGAGCTCCGCCCGGTTCACCGGCCGGTCCAGCCCGCTGTTCACTGGTGCGGATGCTCCCAGAATATGCACCCCGTATTCAGCGGCCAGCCTCAGGTGAAGCGCCGCCGCATCCTCCATTTTTTCGGAAACCGAATGGATCGACTGCGCCAGATCCCCGGCCACTGCCGCCCCGTCCAGGGTGGACAGCTCCATCGCGCCGTATTCCGGGAACACCAGCAGCTCTGCCCCGTTGCCGGCAGCTTCTGCCACCCAGGCGGCCAGCTTGTCTTCATACTGCGCCCAGCTGTCGAGCCAGTCGAGCGGATAGGCGGCGGTGGCGATTTTCATCCTGTATTCCCCTTGTTTAGATGCGGCTCACAGATACCTCCGGTTGCAATCCGCGGCCGCCGGAAACGGGGGGTGGCATCTGTGCACCCCCTGTGCACCACCTGTACACCCCTCGTGCAGCGGCTTGGCAGAAAGCGCTTCGGCCAAACCGTTCTGGCATTACTACAGGTCCCGGACCCAGAACTGCAGAGGCTTCTTTGTCTCTTCCGCCTGATCCACGTCTTTCCAGGAAAAATGCGCGACGGCACCCTCCAGCGGCTGGTAACCGCGTTTGCGCCAGAACGGATCGAGCGGGGCATAATCCGCAGGCCGTAGCGGATGGTCCGCCGGACGCTGCACGCCGCAGAACGCGCATTTGCTGAAGCCGTGCTTGCGGGCATGCGTTTCGCGCGCATCAAAGAAGCCGTGACCCACGCCGTGGCCGCGGTATTCCGGCAGCAGCACGGATTCGGCACAGTAGAAGACGTCTTGCAGATCAATGCCGGTGCCGTCAAAGGCCGCCGCGAAATCATCCGCGTGATCGGCCAGCGGCGCACCGGTGGAGGCACCGACCAGCACATCACCGTCAAAAGCGCCAACCACCACAGCCCGCTCGCTGTCGCGGTAGCTTTGCAGGTACTCCCGCTCATACCCCAGATCACCGTCATAGAGATACGGCCAGGCGCGGAACACCTTGATCCGCAGGCGCGCCACATCGTCCAGCGCGGCCTCCAGCGCCGCGCCGGTCATCGCTTCGACCCGGATCGTCATCCGGCAGACACCTGAGCGATCCAGTCCGCCAGGTTGTAATAGGTGGTGACGCGGGAAATCTTGCCGTCCTTCAGCTCAAAGAACGACCCGCCCGGCAGGCGGTAGGTCTGCCCCTTGGCTTCGGGCAGGCCCTCATCGGTGGCCAGGTAAGTGCCGTTCACAATGAACTCCGCCGCGGCGCGGGAGCCGTCCTCGCTGGAAAAGATCACCATATCGGTCAGCTCTTCCTTGTAGCAGCGGCTCATGTGGGCGCAGAATTCCGCGAATTTCTCCTTGCCCACGCGGATTTTTCCCTCGTTCACGTGGTGGGCAATCTGGTCGTCCAGGCAGTCCAGCATGGTGTCCGTGTCGCCGGCGTTGAAGGCTGCAAAGTAGCGCGCGATGGTGTCGGTCATGTTCTCTCCGTCGGTTCGCCCCAGCGGTTTTTCAGGTGCTGGATGATTTGGTCCCGTGTTTGCCGGTACACGTCTAGCTTGGCAGCGCGCGTCTCGCCGAGCCCGGTTGGGTCCATAATCGGCCAATATTCGACATCAAGGTGAAAAAAACGGGTGAGTTCGAGCGCCCGGCGCTGGCTGGCTGGCGACAGCGCCACAACCAGATCGAACGACGACAGATCATCCCCCCAACGCTCCATCTCGTCAAAGGAACGCGAGCGGTGGCGCGACAGCTCGACGTCGATTTCCTGGCAGACCGCGATCGAGAAGCCGTCGATTTCCATGTCGTTCTTGACACCGGCGGACTGCACATAGGTGCCGGTGCCATAGAATTTCTTCATGATGCCCTCCGCCATCGGAGAGCGGACCGAATTGTGGTCGCAACAGAACAGAACGGACTGCGGCAGCTCCTCCACCCGTCAGCCTCCGAAATGCAGGACGCAGATCAGGGTGAACAGGCGGCGGGCGGTGTCGGTGTCGACCTCGGCTTTGCCTTCCAGCCGCTCCTGCAGCACCCGGCTGCCCTCGTTGTGGATGCCGCGCCGGGCCATGTCGATGGTCTCAATCTGGCTTGGCGGCATGGTCTTCACGGCGGTGAAATAGCTCTCGCAGATCTGGTAATAATCCTTCACCACCTGCCGGAACGGCGACAGCGACAGGTGAAACTCCGCGGCCTTCTCGCCGGCTTCGGTGTTGATGTCGAAGACCAGCCGCTTGTCGCGGATCGCCAGCCCCAGGTGGTAGGGGCCGTCCGGCAGATCGCGGTCCTCGCGGGACGGCAGGGTAAAGCTGTTATCTTCGATCAGGTCATAGATCGCCACCTTGCGCTCCTGCTCGATCTCAGGTGTCGGAGGCGGCAGGTTGCGGTCGTCCAGTTCAATGTGGCTGATGCGGCTCATGGGTCTTTGTCTCTATATGCGCTAAGGCGTCCGGCCATGAGTATCGCACCGGCGCGGCTGGGGCAATGCAGCAGCAGGCGTCACGGCACAGGCGGTTTGCGGCAGCGCTTGACAGACAACGCCCTCCTGCCCAGCCTGTCCCCGGCAGGAGGCAGGATGATGACAGGGCTGGAACAGTTTTCCCTCGCAGGACAGCGCGCGCTGGTGACCGGATCCACGGACGGGCTGGGGTTCGCCGCCGCCCGGCTGCTGGCTGAGGCCGGGGCCGAAGTCTGGATCAACGGCCGCAGCGAAGCGCGGGTGGCGGCGGCAGTGGCCCGGATGCCGGGAACCGCCCGTTCTATGGTTCTGGATGTGGCAAATGAAGAGGCTTGCGTTGCGGCGATGGAGGAGATCGCGGCAGCAGGCGGGCTGGACATTCTGGTCAACAACGTTGGCCAGCGCGACCGCCGCAGCCTGCCGGAATTTTCCCGCGCCGATCTGCAGGCGCTGTGGGAGGTCGATCTGGTCTCCCCCTTCCGCCTGAGCCAGCTGGCGGCGGCGCAAATGGCGGCCAAGGGCAATGGCCGCATTATCAATATCTCCTCAATTGCGGGCCTTATCGCGCAGGCGGGCGACGCCGCCTATACCACTGCCAAGGCAGGTATCAACGGCATGACCAGGGCGCTGGCGGCAGAGCTTGGCGCCAAGGGCATCACCGTGAATGCAATCGCCCCGGGGTTCTTCAAGACCGCCCCCAACATGGCCGCCGCCGCAGATCCGGCGATTGCGGAAAAGCTAAAAGCTGCTACCTCCCTCGGCCGCTGGGGCGAGCCTGAGGAGCTGGCACCGGCCATCCTGTTCCTCGCCTCCCCGGCCGCGTCCTACATCACCGGGCAGGTGCTGGCGGTGGATGGCGGCTATACCGCACACTATTGAGTGCTGCGTCATTTTTCCGGGAAAAATGACTTGCGGCCTCCGGCGGGGATATTTGGGGCCAGATGAAGCAACGGATCCTTAACCAAACCTGGCAACCCTCGTCCCGCGGTACAGGCGGGGACGCCGATGACCGCGCCAGGTGAAGCGCCCCGGCGGGCCGGGGCGCGGATCCCCTTTCATCTGGCTGAAAATATCCCGGGGTGAATGCGCGCCCCGCGCGCAGAGGGGCGGAGCCCCTCCGCCGCTTACTTGTTCAGCGCATCCAGCCGCGCCGTGACGGACAGCCCGTGCGCCTCCAGGCTTTCGCTTTCCGCCAGCACCTCCGCCGCCGGGCCAATGGCGCGCAGCGCATCCGGGGTCATCTGGCTGAGCGTCGTGCGCTTGAGGAAGTCCATCACCGACAGGCCGGAGGAGAACCGGGCCGAGCGCGCGGTCGGCAGCACGTGGTTCGGGCCTCCGACATAGTCGCCGATGGCTTCGGGCGTGTACTGCCCCAGGAAAATGGCACCCGCGTGAACTGTCTGTTCGCTGAGCGCCGCCGGATCGGCGACACACAGCTCAAGGTGTTCCGGCGCGATGCGGTTGGACAGAGCCGCGGCCTCATCCAGATCGCGCACGGTGATCACGGCGCCGAAATCGCGCCAGGAGGCGCCAGCAATGGCGCGGCGCTCCAGCGTTTCCAGGCGTTTGTCCACCGCCTCAGCCACCGCGCGGCCAAAGCCCTCGTCGTCAGTGATCAGGATCGACTGGGCGCTTTCGTCGTGTTCGGCCTGGCTCATCAGGTCCAGCGCGATCCAGTCCGGGTTATTGTCCTTGTCCGCAATCACCAGGATTTCGGACGGGCCCGCAATCATGTCGATGCCGACCTTGCCGAACACCCGCCGCTTGGCTGCGGCGACAAAGGCGTTTCCGGGGCCGGTGATCTTGTCCACCGGCGCGATGGTTTCGGTGCCATAGGCCAGTGCCGCCACCGCCTGCGCGCCTCCGACCCGGTAGATTTCATCCACGCCAGCGATCCTGGCGGCCAGCAGCACCAGCGGGTTGATCTGGCCGTCCGGCGTTGGCACGGTGACCGCCAGCCGCCCTACCCCTGCGACCTTGGCGGGTATGGCATTCATCAGCACCGAGGACGGGTAGGAGGCCAGGCCGCCCGGCACATAAAGCCCTGCCGCCGAGACCGCCGACCAGCGCCAGCCCAGCGTTGCGCCGGTCTCATCCGTCCAATGCGCATCCTCCGGCATCTGGCGGGCGTGGTAGGCGCGGATCCGTTCCGCTGCCAGCTCCAGTGCGGCGCGTTCTTCGGCGGAAACATCGGCGATGGCCGCATCCACCTCCGCATCGGTGATGCGCAGCTGCGCAGGCGTCAGCTCCAGCCGGTCGAATTTGGCAGTCAGCTCCACCAGCGCCGCGTCGCCGCGGGCGCGGACGTCAGCAATGATCCCGGCCACGATGGCGTCCACGTCCGGGCTGTCCTCTCGTTTGGCACCCAAGAGCGCCGTGAAGGATTGCTCGAAATCGGAATCGGCGGTGTTCAGAAACTGCGGCATCGGGATCTCCTTTGGCCTCCGCATAACCGCATGGGGAGACAGCCTCAAGATTTATGCGGCAAGCGGAGCAATTGGACGCAACAGCAGCGGTGTGATTTCAGCCGGCCTGTGCCGCCCCCGTCAGACCAGCGGCTTGCGCATCGGGATGCAAGGAAAACCGCAGCAGGCCGCTGGAGCCTCTTCCTGCCGCCAGCCATGTTTCCGGTAGAAGCCCAGCGCGGTGCGGGTTGCGTTCAAACGCCCCTCGCCATGGCCAGCGCTGCGCAGCTCCGTCTCTAGATGCGTCAGCATTGCGGTGCCTGTGCCCTGCCCTGAAGCGCTGGGGGCCGCATAGAGCAATGTCACCGTGCCATCCGGATGCAGCCCGCCCACAGCCTCGGCCCGGCCGCTGCGCTCGGCCAGCCAGTAGCGCCCGGCGTCTCCGAACCAGGCCCGGATTTGCCCGGGCGACTTACCGGCGGTCCAGGCGGCAATCCGCTGCGGATCGCCGCAGTGATCGGCGTGGCACAGATCGCGGATCGAATCCGTGAGAACCCGGCTCATGGCAAATACGTCAAAAACAGACGCGGGACGGATCTCCAGGCGGCCGGATGAGCGGGCAAAGACCTGAGAGATACCGCGCTTGTTCTGCAAGATCAGGCGCCATGATCCGGCGCTTTGCCCGACGGAGCGCGGTACGGGCGGGTCACATCGCGCAAGGACACCTCCAGCGCTTCGACCGACAGGCGGATGGCACCATCGCCCGCCAGGGTCAGCAGCACATGGCCGGTGCCGTCCTCACCGGGTTCGAAATCGACGGCCAGCAGGGACAGCACAAGATCCTTATCCCTGCGGTCCACCCCTTGCGAGGCCACACGCAGCACATTGTCCACCACCAGCAGCGACCGCACCCGCTCGTAATCACGGCCGCGGCGCTCGGCAGCGTCGCGGTCTTCCCAGCGGAAACGGTTCAGCAGCAAGGCAAAGCGGCGCTCGGATGCGCGCCAGCTCATTTCGGTTGCCGGAAAGACCGCATCCTGGACCAGGGAGGAGATGACCTTGAGGTCCTCCTCCTCCAGTGCGCCCAGGTTCAGCGGAACCTCGCGGCCATCTTCGAAACTAGCATCAGCCATTACTGCTCCTTGATCCGCTCGATTCTGGCGCCGACACCGGACAGCTTGCGCACCACATGCTCGTAGCCGCGGTCCAGGTGGTAGACCCGGCTCACTTTGGTTTCACCTTCCGCCGCCATGCCGGCGAGAATCAGCGAGACCGAGGCGCGCAGGTCGGTGGCCATGACGGGCGCGCCTTTCAGCTTTTCGACACCGGTCACCGTGGCATGGCCGCCGTGCACCTCGATCTGCGCGCCCATCCGCACCAGCTCCGGCGCGTGCATGAAGCGGTTTTCAAAGATCTTCTCTTCCAGCACCGAGGTGCCTTCGGCGGTGCACATCAGCGCCATCATCTGCGCCTGCAGGTCGGTCGGGAAGCCCGGGAAGGGTTCGGTCACCACATCCACAGCCCGCACACGGCCGTTCTTGCGGCTGACGGTCAGGCTGTTTTCGTTTTCGGCAATCTCAATGCCCGCCGCTTCCAGCTTGCCGCAGAAGCTTTCCAGCAGGCTGCGGCGCCCGCCCAGCAGTTCCACTTCGCCGCCGCAGATGGCCGGGGCCAGCATATAGGTGCCAAGCTCGATCCGGTCGGTGACCACCTGGTGAGTCGCGCCATGCAAACGGTCAACGCCCTGGATAGTAATGTCCGGGCTGCCGTCGCCCTCGATCTGGGCGCCCATCTTGCGCAGGCAGTCCGCCAGGTCGACAATCTCAGGCTCGCGCGCGGCGTTCTTGATGACGGTGGTGCCCTTGGCGAGCGTTGCCGCCATCATGATGTTCTCGGTCGCCCCGACCGAAGCGAAGCTCAGCTCCACCACGGCACCTTTCAGGCCCTTGGGCGCCTTGGCGTGCAGATAGCCGTCTTTCAGCTCAATCTCGGCACCCAGCGCCTCAAGACCATGGATGTGCAGATCCATCGGCCGCGCGCCGATGGCGCAGCCGCCCGGCAGCGACACCACCGCCTGGCCCAGGCGGGCCAGCATCGGACCCAGCACCAGGTTGGAGGCGCGCATCTTGCGCACGATGTCATAGTCGGCAACGTGGCTGGTGAGGTCATGGCTGGACATCGCCAGCACCTGGCCATCCTGCAGGCTGGAGACCTCGGCACCCAGCGACTGCAGCAGCAGCGTCATCGTCTTGATGTCGCTGAGCCGAGGCGCATTGGTGAGCGTCAGCGGCTCTTCGCTCAGGAGCGTCGCCGGCATCAGCGTCAGGCAGGCGTTCTTGGCGCCGGCGATCGGGATCTGCCCGTGCAGCGGGCCATTGCCCGTAACCAGAATCGAATCCATCTGCTCTTACTCTCCGCTTTTGCCCGTATCCTGGTCCTGCTTGTCCGCCCGCGCCTTGGCCTGCGCCTTGCGCCGGGCCATGTTAGCCTTGAGCGCAGCCTTCAGCCGGTCTTCGCGGGAGGCCGCAGATCCGTCGTTTTTCGGTGTTTTCTTCTCTGCCATAGAACTTCTGTAACTTAGTGCGAAAAAACCGTCCAGAATGCTCTTGCGCCCCTCCGCGTTTATGCCTAAAAGCCCCCTCACCGGCGCTGCTGTAGCTCAGAGGTAGAGCACTCCCTTGGTAAGGGAGAGGTCGAGAGTTCAATTCTCTCCAGCAGCACCATCTTCCAAAACATCACTGTTTTCAGAGGCTTGGCTAACTGCGTCGCGCCGTTGATGCAGCTTTGCAAGGCTAACTGCCGCTGCAGGCAGGCAATATCTGCAAAGAATAAGAGGTTTTCGCGCTGCTGTCGGCATTGGCGGCCTGCCGCTCGCTTTCCGGCCGGAACTGTCCCGTCAGCGGAACGGTGCGCACGCTCCAACAGATTCGCAGGCGCCGGAACGCCTGACGGCGGTAATTGGCTCAGCACCGGCGATTCGCCGCATTCGCGCAGGCCGCATATAACAATGAATCGGTACTTTTGCGGCTTATCACCCGCCAGCCGCCGCAAATCGGGGGCATTGAAGCAGAAGTTAACGCTGCGGAAATGAATCCCCCTGAGTGTTCTTCCATCAAGCGCCACCCGGCTGGCACAGCCCGCCGCCGCACCTAGGCGGCCGGGCAGACCGAAATGTTGATGGGAACCACGCTCAAATGACCCGACTGTCCAAATTCTGGGGCAATATGCGGCTGGGCCGCAAGCTGCCGCTGTCCATCGCCGCTCCGACCATCCTGCTGACCCTCGCCTCAGGCTTCTTTTTTGCCTGGGAGGCCGGGCAGGCGCTGAAGGCCAACCGCGAAGCCGCTTATGCGACGCTGCTGGAGGAACGGAAGGAAGCGCTCGAATCCTGGGTGGCGGATCTGCGCTCGCAGACCCGGACCCTGGTTGCCAGCAAGGCCGTCGAAACGGCGCTGCGCGATTTCTCTAATGGCTTTTACTCGCTGGGCGATGATCCCGCCGGACACCTGCGTGCCACCTACGCCGACGGCAACCCCAACCCTGTCGGCGAGCGCTACAAACTGCTGGACGCCAAGGACAAATCAGCCTGGTCCATCCGCCACAAGATGAACCACGCCGGCTTTGTCACTTTTCTGGAAGAACAGGGTTTCCTGGATGCCTACCTTTTGGATGTGCAGGGCAACATGGTCTACTCGGTCCAGAAGAACGACGATTTCGCGCTGAATTATCTGGACGGACCGTATAAGGACAGCGGGCTGGGCCAGGCATTCCGGACCGCGCTGGAGCTGGAGCAGGGCGATGTGTTCCTGTCGCAGATGGCCGCCTATGAAGCGGGCGGCGGGGCCGCGGCCATGTTCATTTCCTCGCCGGTCTTCAAAAAAGGCGCGCTCATGGGGGCGTTGGTCCTGCGCGTGCCCGTGGGGGAGATCGCCGGGATCCTGTCACACTCCGCGCTGCTGGGGGAGACGGGCCAGGCCTATCTGGTACGCGGTGATGGCGTTGCTCTGACCGCATCGAGCCGTGAGGGCGGCCACCGGATCCTGTCGCAGCTGCCGCAACTGCAGCAGATCGATGCCGCGATCAGCGGCGAGGAAAGCACGTTCTCCGGCACCCCGGGCCTGTCGGGTCAGCCGGTTGAGGCGATGGCCGGGCGCGTCGGACTGGACGACCGGACCTGGGGCATCGTGCTGGAAGTCGACAGCGCCGAGGCGCTGGCCGCGCAGAAGAGCCTGGTCAATGCTGCCATGCTGCAGGCGGTTGGCGTTGCGCTTGCGGTGGCGCTGCTGTCCTGGGTGGCCGCCCGCAGCATCGCCCGCAAGGTGTCAGCGCTGTCCGACAGCGTCGAGCATATTGCGGCCAAGGATTACGGCCATCCGGTTGCGGGCAACGGAACCGGCGACGAATTCGGCAACATCGCAGGCATCCTGGAAGGGTTCAAAACCGATCTTCAGAATGCCCAGACCGCCGAGGAGGAACGGGCCGAGTTGCAGCGCCAGCAGGACCATGTGGTCAGCGAGCTGCGCAGCGGCCTGAAGCATCTGGCGGCCGGTGACTTCTCAAGCACGATCACACAGCCTTTCCCCGAAGCCTATCAAGGCCTGCGATCCGACTTCAACCAGACGGTCGACACGCTGAATGCAACGGTGCGTGAAGTGGTCGAAGCCACCACCAGCATCCGCAGCGGCACGCATGAGATCAGCCAGGCATCAGACGACCTGTCGCAGCGCACCGAAAGCCAGGCGGCCACGCTTGAACAGACCGCGGCGGCGCTGGACCAGATGACCGCCAGCGTCAAGGCGGCTGCCGACGGCGCCCGCGGGGTGGAAACCGCGATGAACAACGCCCGGGACGAGGCCGAAACCAGCGGCGAGGTGGTTCAGAACGCGGTGGCCGCAATGACCGAGATTGAGCAGTCCTCGGCCCATATCTCGCAGATTATCACCGTGATCGACGACATCGCCTTCCAGACCAACCTGCTGGCGCTGAACGCCGGGGTCGAGGCCGCGCGGGCGGGCGAAGCCGGGCGCGGATTCGCGGTTGTCGCCTCCGAAGTGCGGGCGCTGGCGCAGCGCTCCTCTGATGCGGCGATGGAGATCAAGGCGCTGATTTCCAACTCCGGGGAACAGGTGGCCAAGGGCGTCGACCTGGTCGGCAAAGCCGGTGAGGCGCTGAACAGCATCGTTTCGCAGGTTACCCATATTTCAGGGCTGGTGTCCGGCATTGCAGAAGGTGCTGCAGAGCAATCTACCGGTATCGGCGAGATCAACACCGGCGTGATGCAGCTGGATCAGGTGACCCAGCAGAATGCCGCTATGGTGGAGGAGATGACCGCGGCTGGTCAGCTGCTCAACGGCGACGCCTCCAAGCTGGCGGGGCTGGTGGCCAGATTCGATGTCGGGCTTGAGATGCCGCCGCCGCGCCAGCCTGCCGAACCGGCCCTGCCCTCGGCGCATGGGTCCGGCTGGGACGATCTGCCGGACAGCCTGGCTTCAGCGCCAGCCGCAGATGGATCTGAAGCCTTGGCGAAATGGCAGGATTTCTGAAGCCGCGGGCTGCGTGCCCGCAAAACCGGAAAGGGTCATCTGCTGCGGACACGCATCGGGGCGCGAAGCCAGGCTGTTACGGCCTGGCTGCGCGCTGTGCCGCAACACGACCGGCCCGCGCCAGTCAAGGCCGGCGCAGCTTCGCCGCTGCAAGAGCCGGTGTTGTGCAAACCTGATTTTCAGACTTTAAGGAGATGTTGAAGCAGAACCGGACACCTGACGAGCAGAGCCCTGGCGGCTGTCAGAGGAGATTCGCGCAAATGCAAAAGGTGGCTAGATGGCCCTGAAAAAGACGTCCCCAGGCTGGCTGCGCGTGCTCAGCAACCGAACCTATCTTCCTGCCCTGCTGGCCTTGGCGGTTGTTTGCGCCGCCGGGTATTTTGCCGAGCGTCAGAACGATACGATCCATCATCAGTCCGAGCGCGCCCGGATCCAGCAGCAGGCCGGGCTGATCAAGTCCCGCCTGGAAGGCCAGCTGAACGGCGACTATCAGCGGCTGCGCGGGCTCGCCGCCATGCTGGCAACAGAGCCGGACATGCCGCAAGCGCGGTTCAGCCAGATTGCAGAGCAGGTTCTGATGGGACAGACCGCGATCCGGCATATCGGCGGCGCCCCGGGGCTCGTGGTCTCGCTGATGCACCCGCTTGAGGGCAACGAATCGGCGATCGGGCTGGATTACACCAAAAACGCTGCCCAGCGGGCGGCGGCGCACCGGGTGCGCGACAGCGGCCAGATGGTGCTGGCCGGGCCGGTGAACCTGGTGCAAGGCGGCACCGGCTTTATCTACCGGCTGCCCATCTTCACAGGCCCGGAAGACCAGCAGCAGTTCTGGGGAATCCTGTCCGCCGTGGTTGAAACCGGGAAACTCTATGCTGAAACCGGCGTTACCGGCGGGGACACGGGGCTGGAAATTGCCCTTGCCGGCAAGGACGGCACCGGCGCAGGCGGCCAGCAGTTCTTTGGCTCTGCAGATGTTCTTGCCGGCGATCCGGTCGTGATGGAAATCAACCTGCCGAACGGCTCCTGGCAGCTGACAGCCCGGCCTGAGGGCGGCTGGCAAAGCCGGCCGGGCAATCTGTGGCAATTGCGGCTGGTGCTGCTGGCGGCCGGGACCCTGATTGTGTTTCCGACTTTCCTGGCCGGCAGGCTGTCTGCCGCGCGGCAAACTGTGATCGGCCAATTGCGGCGCCGGGAAGCAGAGCTGGAAGCGGTCTCGCGGCGGCTGGAGATTGCGGTCAAGACCTCCCGGGTTGGCATCTGGGAATGCGATGCCGAAAACAAGCGTGTCAGCTGGGACAGCCGGATGCATGAACTGTACGGTGTTCCCCGGGAAGACGGGCCGCTGGCGGGCAGCGCCTGGAACGCCAGGCTGCACCCGCAGGACAGGGACCGGGTTGTCAGATCCCTGGAGGCGTCCGAGCACGCCAAGACGAACTTTGCGTCAGAGTTCCGCATCGTGCTGGATGATGGCACAGTCAAGCATATACGCGCGTTGGCCAGCCCGTTCACAGATGCGCAGGGCCGCGACTGGATGATCGGCGTCAACTGGAATGTGTCCGAAGACGTGCGCCTGCGCGAGGAGCTGATTCATGCCAACCAGGCCCTGTCCGAACGGAATACCGAGCTGAAAGAAGGCAAGCGGGCGCTGGAAGACGCCCATGCCGAGCTGCAGAAACAGCAGGCGGAACTGCACCGGCTGTCGCTGGTCGCCAAACACGCCTCCGACAGTATCATCCTGACAGATGCCAGCCGAAACATCCTTTGGGTTAATGACGCCTTTTCGCGGGCCACCGGTTACACTGCTGCCGAAGCGATTGGCCGGACACCCTCCGATCTGCTGGACGGGCCCAAAACCGACATAGAAGTGATCCGGGAAATGAACCGCCACAAGGAGCGCGGGGTTCGGTACCACAACGAGATTCTCAACTACACCAAGGACGGCGAGGAGGTTTGGTTCGACACCAACATCGTGCCCGTGACCGGAGCCGATGGCGAGGTTGACCTGATCATCGGCATTGAGCGGGACATCACCCGCAGCAAGCAGCGCGAACGGGAACTGGCCGAAGCCAAGCTGGCAGCCGAGCACGCGGACCGGGCCAAGTCGGAGTTTCTGGCCAACATGAGCCACGAAATCCGCACCCCAATGAATGGGATCATCGGCATGGCAGACCTTTTGGCGGAGGCCGACCTGACGGCCGACGATGAGCAGAACGTGGAGACAATCCGCAGCTCGGCGCAGGCGCTGCTGAAAATCATCAACGACATCCTCGACCTGTCGCGGCTGGAAGCCGGGAAATTCGCAATTACCAATGAGGATTTCAATCTTCGGGACTGCGTCAATGGCGCCGCCGACCTGTTCCGCCCGAAAGCGCTGGAAAAAGGCCTGTCGATGCGGGTCAGCTATGCGGATGGCCTGCCGGAATGGCTGCACGGGGATGACGGGCGGTTGCGCCAGATCCTGGTCAATCTGATTGGCAATGCGGTGAAATTCACATCGGACGGCAAGATCGCGGTGCGGGTCTTTCATGCGGACGGCGATCCCTGCCGCCTTGTGGTTGAGGTTGAGGACAGCGGCATCGGGATCTCCGGCACCCAGGCCAGCCACATCTTTGACCGTTTCACCCAGGCCGATGCCGCGACCACCAAGGTCTTTGGCGGCACCGGGCTGGGGCTGACGATTTCCAGCATGCTGGCCAAGCGGATGGGCGGCGGCATATCGGTGCAATCGAAGCTGGGCAAAGGCTCCTGCTTCCGGCTGGAGCTGCAAATGGCGCCGGCCCGCCAAGCGCTGAGCCCGGCGGCGGCGCCGCTGCCGGACGCACCGCCGCAGCTTGCTCCTTGCCGGGTTCTGCTGGCCGAGGACAATCAGACCAACAGGCTGCTGATCCGCAAATTCCTGCGCGGGCAGCCGGCTGAACTGGCAGAGGCCGGGAACGGCCGCGCCGCGGTTGAGATGTGCAAGGAACTGCAGCCCGACATCATCCTGATGGACATGTCGATGCCGGAACTCGATGGCATCGCCGCCACGCGGGAAATCCGCAGCCTGCCCATTCCGCAGCCGATCATTGTGGCCCTCACGGCCAATGCCTTCTCCAGCGACCGGCAGGCCTGCCTGGACGCCGGCATGGATCACTTTCTGGCCAAGCCGGTGAAAAAGGCGGTGCTGCTGCATACTCTCGCCGCCGCTTTGGCCGAAGCGAAAGATGCTCAGCAACGGCCCCGCGCCAGCGCCTGACGCCCGCAAGGCAGCCCTCGCAGGCAATGCGCGGCCGCGAGGCGCCGGCGCTAGACGGCTGTTCCGATCAGCGAAACGCCTGCGGCCATCAGCACCGCTGCTCCCAGGCGCCGGATCCAATTGCCCTCCTTTAGAAAGACAAAGCCGATGAGTGCCGCAAAGATCACCGAGGTTTCCCGCAGCGCGGATACCGCTCCCAGCGGGGCGAAGTTTTTAGCATATAGCACCAGACCGTAGGCTGTCATCGACACCAGCCCGCCTGCGAAGCCCAAGGCCCAGGTCCGTACCGGCAGACCCGCCAGGGTGTTGCGCTTGCGCACGGCGACAAAGCCCGCGATGAAGATATGCAGGAACGCCCCCCAGGCCCAATAGCTGAGCGTGTTGCCAGAGAGGCGCACCCCTATGCCGTCGACCAGAGAATAGACGGAAATGCAAAAACCGGTCCCCGCGGCAAATCCCAGCGCGGCACGCCCCACGCCGGAGCGCAGCGCTTTCCAGCTGCTGAGCTGGATGCCCAAGGCAATCACACCAATCCCGATCCAGGCCTGCAGCGGCAGCACCTCCCCGGCAAAGATCATCGCCCAGATCCCCACCAGCGCCGGGACGATCCCGCGGGCGATCGGGTAGACAACGCTGAGGTCGCCATGCTGATAGGCCCGCCCCAGCATGTAGTAGTACCCGAAATGCACGGCCGTGGAGAGCAGGATGTAGACAAAGCTTTCTGCCGACGGCAACGGCAACACCGCGATCATCACGGACGCGGGGATGACATGGCCAAAGGCAACCAGCCCCAGCGTGGTGGTGCGGTCGGCGGCGGTTTTCACGATGGCGTTCCAAACCGCGTGCAGCAGCGCCGCCGACAAGATGATCGCAATGATTACGGGAGTCATGTTGAATACAGGTCTTTAAATCAGGGGCCGGATTATGCCTTAGTCGGCTTCTTCCGGCCTCATTTCCTCAATCAGCCGGGTCTCCAGCAACTGGCCGTTGCGGTAGAGCACGGGATAGGCCACCGCCGCGATGTGGCTGTTGAATTCGCGTAACGCTCTTAACGTCTCCAAGTGGATGTCCGACGTGTCAAAGCTGTCGCGGGCGCCGTTCTGCAACCGCCGCAGGTGGCGTTTACGGCTGTCGCGCTCCATCCGTTTCAGCTCGGTCTTTTCCAGGCTCAACAGCCGCGCGCTTTCCAGATCATCGGAAATCAGCACGTTGGAGGCCAGCTGCATATTGGCCAGGATCGCCTCATGCATACGGGTGATCTCCAGCCAGCCATCGCGGGAAAACCGCAGATCCTTTTTTCGCATCTCGCCGGCCAGCACCGTCAGGCGGCGGGCCACCACGTCGCCGGCGGTCTCCAGGCGGATGGCGTATTCCATCAGGCTTCGGGCCGTCTTCAGCTGCTCCTCGCTGAACGCCTCCTCCGGGACCGCGGCCACATACTGGCGGATGCCTGACAGGCAGGCGTTGACCTCAACGTCCATCTGCTGCACCGCGCGGATCTGCTCCTTGGTGCCTGCCTGATACAGCTCCAGCACCGGGCGGAACATGGCGTTGACCTGGTCGGACATCCGCAAAAGTTCACGCGTAAGGTTGGCCACGGCTTGCGCCGGCGAGCCGTAGCTGCCCTGCTCCAGCGCGCTGACCGGCCGGCCCGGCGGCTGCGTTTGAGGCGCCGCCGGGTCCGGGAACAGCCGGGTAAAGACGCCGCCAAGCGGCGTGCAGGCCGGCAGCGCCAGCAGCAGCAGTGCCGCGTTGAACAGAAGGTGCGCGCTGACCAGCATCTGGCCGCCCTGGGGATCGCCAAGCCAGCCCTGGCGCAGCGCCAGATTGGCGCCGAACAGGCAGATCACCGCCCAGGTTCCGCGCAGGGCGAGGTTGGCATAGGGAATGCGCCGTGCCTTCAGATCCATACCGCGGCTAAGCCAGACCGGGATGAAGGCGGAGCCGAAATTCGCCCCCAGCACCAGCGACAGCCCCGCGGCAAAGGGGATGGCACCGATCTGCACCAGCGTCACGCACATCAGGATCGCGGCGACGGAGGAATGCATCACAAAGGCCAGCGCGCCGCCGACCAGGAAGGCGGTGATATAATCGCGTGCCAGGTAGCCCGCGATGGCGGGCAGAAAGGCACTGTCGCGGATCGGATCCATCGCCTCACGCAGAAACCTGAGCGATATCAGGATGAAAGCCACTCCCATCAGGATCCGCCCCAGCTGGCGGGCCTTCTTGGCCTCAGTCTTGACGAACAGGTAGCCGCCGACAGCCAGCAGCACCGGCACCAGCCAGTCGAGCTTGAACGACAGGATCTGAATGATCAGCGCCGACCCCAGATCACCGCCCAGCACGATCGCGAGCCCGGTCGGAAAAGCCAGATAGCCGCTGGCGGCAAAACCGGACGTGAGCAGCGCCACCGCCGCCGAGCTTTGCAGCACAATTGCCAGGATCAGCCCCATCAGGCCCGCCTGCAGGTGGCTCTGCCGCCCGGTCAGCAGCCGCTGGAATGAGGCGCCATAGCTGCGCTCGATGCCCGTCCGCACCATACGCACCGCATACAGCAGCAGCATCGTGGCGCCCGCGAGGCTCAGAAGGAAGGTCAGTATCGCCATATCAGGCTCCGGTTACCCCTCCCGGCAAGGAGGTGTTGTTCGTATGATAATTGACGCTGTATCAGCACAGCCGGTCTGCAGGGGCAACCGGGGAGAGGCAAAGCCTCGGGATACGGCCTCCGCAGCAGCCAGTTCGCTCACCCGCTTTTTCCGGGCGCAATCTCGGTCTTCACCCCCCAGCCGGACAGCGCAGCAGCCAGCTTCTTGCCCGGCGCCCGGTCAGTGAACAGAAAGTCGATCCGGCGCGGCGACGGGCCGCAATGCGGCGCGGTTTCGTCGAACTTGGGGTGGGCGATGACGACGGCAAGCTGCTCGGTGCACTCCGCGACGACTCGCGCAAGCTGCGCCTCAGCTGCGCTGTGGTAAAGGATCCCCTGCTTTGCGGAGAAGCCGTCCGCCGACAGGATAGCCAGATCCAGCGCGAAGCGGCGCACCTGCTGTTCGGTGACAAAGCCAAAGGTGCCGCGCTCATTGCTTTGCAGTTCGCCGCCCAGAAAATGCACCCGGTTGCCATTGTGGTTTGCCAGCGTCTGCGCCGCCCCGATGGAATTGGTCACAACGGTCAGGCTGGATTTCTGCCGCAGCTCCTCGGCGGCGAAGGCGGTGGTGGACCCAACATCCAGAAACAGCGCCATGCCATCGCGGACATGCGCGGCGACCCGGGCTGCAATCTGTGCCTTTTCCTTCTGGTGTTCGGAGATGCGCCGGGCGAAGCTTGTGGCGCTTTGCGGCCCCGCCAGGAAGGCGCCGCCATGCACACGCTGCACCGCACCTGCCTTGTCCAGCGCCTTTATGGTGCGGCGCACGGTTTCCTCAGAGACATCGAGCATTCTGGCAAGTTCCGCACTGCGGGCTGAACCGCCCAGGCGGCGCAATGCGTCGACAAGCTCCAGTTCGCGGTGGGAAAGGGAAAGAGAGTCCGGCAAGAGGGAACCTGTTTGCAAATGCGATCTTGATGCGATTAGGCATCGCTTGGCGCCGCATTACAACATGAACCCACAGTTTCCCACAAATTTTTGGACTTTCTGGCCATTTCGCTGAGATTTCACCTAAGCAAGCCTGCCGCCCGCCCAGCCGTCAGACACTCCCGCCCCTTTCCGGCCTGCCTGAGGCCGTCCCGAAAGCGTTGGGCA
>NZ_CEYXRG010000022.1:34728-67281 GCF_982940295.1 Leisingera sp. | reverse complement strand
GAGCCGGTGAAGGTGATCGCGCCGATGAAGATGCCGAGGAAGAGTTCCACGCGCAAAAAGGCGATCTCGGCCGGGGTTTTCTTGGCGATCAGCTTGGCGAAGGTGCCGAGCTCATCGGTGCTGGCAGCGGATGCCACATTTCCGATCTCGAAATGGGCGATGAAGCCGACAAACACCGCCGCGAGGCCGACCAGCGAGTGCATCGCCGCCACCAGCTGCGGCATCTCGGTCATCTGCACCCGCTTGGCGACATAGGTGCCGATGATGCCGCCGCCCGCGATCAGCAGGATCGACAAGAGCCACAGGCCCGAACCAGGGCCGATCAGGGTGGCAAACACCGCCAGCCCCATGCCGGCAATGCCGTACCAGACCGCGCGCTTGGCGCTTTCCTGGTTGGAAAGCCCGCCCAGCGACAGGATGAAAAGAACAGCCGCAACGACATAGGCGGCGGTGGTGAAACCGTAATCCATGTGCCCGGCCTCCTTAAGATTTCTGGAACATGGCGAGCATGCGCCGGGTGACGAGGAAGCCGCCGAAGATGTTGATCCCGGCCATGAACACCGAAAGCGCCGCCAGCAGGATCACCAGGAAGCTGCCCGATCCGATCTGCATCAAGGCGCCGAGGATGATGATCGAGGAGATCGCGTTGGTGACCGCCATCAGCGGCGTGTGCAAGCTGTGCGCGACGCCCCAGATCACCTGGAAGCCCACGAAACAGGCCAGCGCAAAGACGATGAAATGCTGCATGAAGCTGACCGGCGCAAACAGCCCGACCAGCAGCAAGAGCGCACCGCCGCCCGCCAGCATCGTGACCTGGCTCTTTGTCTGCGCCTTGAAGGTCTCGATTTCCTTGGCCCGCTTTTCCTCCGGTGTCAGTTCCGGCACAGTTTCCTTGGGCTTGGCCGCAATTGCCTGCACCTTGGGCGGCGGCGGCGGGAAGGTGATCTCGCCCTCAAACGCCACGGTGGCACCGCGGATCACGTCGTCCTCCATGTTGTGGTTGACCTGGCCGTCTTTCTCCGGCGTCAGGTCGGCCATCATGTGGCGGATGTTGGTGGCGTAAAGCGACGAGGACTGCGCCGCCATCCGGCTGGGGAAATCAGTGTAGCCGATGATGGTGACGCCGTTGTCTGTCACCACTTTCTCGTCCTTGACGGTGCCTTCGACGTTGCCGCCGCGCTCCGCCGCCAGGTCGACGATCACCGAGCCCGGCTTCATCGCCGCCACCATATCGGCCAGCCACAGCTTGGGCGCGTCGCGGTTGGGGATCAGCGCGGTGGTGATGACGATGTCGACCTCCGGCGCCAGCTCGCGGAACTTGGCGAGCTGCGCTTCGCGGAATTCCGGGCTGGAGACAGCCGCATAGCCGCCGGTGGCGGCACCGTCCTGCTGCTCCTCCTCGAAGTCGAGATAGACGAACTCGGCGCCCATGGATTCGACCTGCTCGGCCACTTCGGGGCGCACATCGAAGGCATAGGTGACGGCGCCCAGGCTGGTCGAGGTGCCAATCGCCGCCAGGCCCGCAACACCGGCGCCGACCACCAGCACCTTGGCCGGCGGCACCTTGCCCGCGGCGGTGATCTGGCCGGTGAAGAAGCGGCCGAAGTTGTTGCCCGCCTCAATGACCGCGCGGTAGCCCGCGATATTGGCCATGGAGCTGAGCGCGTCCATCTTCTGGGCGCGGGAGATCCGCGGCACCATTTCCATGGCGATCACATTGGCGCCCTTGGCCTTGGCGAGCTCCATGCCCTCTTCGTTTGCGGCCGGATTGAAGAAGGAAATCAGCGTCTTGCCCTTGGTCAGCCGCTTCAGCTCGGTGGCGTCGGGCTGGCGCACCTTGGCGACGATATCGGACGCCTTCCACAGCGCTGCCGCCGTCTTGATGATCTCGACGCCGGCCGCTTCATAGGCAGCATCGGAAAACCCCGCCGCTGCCCCGGCCCCGGCCTCGATCGCGCACTCATACCCCAGCTTCTGCAGCTGACGCGCAGAGTCCGGCGTCATCGCCACGCGGTTTTCACCCGCAAATGTTTCTTTTGGTGTTCCTATTTTCACCTTGTCGGTCCCCCTCGTCCTGCCCGTGCCAGCATCCTCTGGGTACGGATCACAATAATTTTCTCTACAATGCGCAAGATTGTTGCGCAAGGATTTTGCTGCGTTGCCGCAAAGTCATGCCGCAATGCCGCGTTCCGGTCAGATCCAGCGGCGCACTTTCCGTTCATAACGGGCCCAGTCGGCGCGGAACGTCCGGCGCATCCTGTCTTCCTCGGGAATGACGAAACGCTTCTCCAGCACCCAGAGGAAAACCGGGATCAGCGGCAGCGACAGCACCGCATCGAACCACAGGATAAGGCCCGCCAGGATCAGCACATCGCCCAGGTAGATCGGGTTGCGGCTGCGGCTGAAGATGCCCGACTGCACCAGGCGGCTGGGTGTCTGATGCGGCAGGACCGTGGTCTTCTGCCGCCGCATCTCGGTTATGGCGAGCAGCGCCAGCAGCAGTCCGCCGCCCAGGAGGATACCGCCCAGAAACTCCGCCCAGGCGCCGCCGAACGAGAGCCCGAGCGGAAAATGCCGCGCCTGCAGCCATGCGGCCAGGACAAAGCCCGCGAGCCAGACGGGCGGCACATCAAGCCACCGCATCAGGCCCTGCCCCCTTGCAGAATATGTCCTGAAATCATGCACATCGCGGGCAGTTTTCCCTTATCCGTCCTGGCCGTCCAGACCGGTTCGGCCGGGACTGAAAGAAAAGGACAAAATGCCCTTCGTGCCGCAGAAACGAAGAATCTGTTCCAGCTTGCGGCATGATCCTGCACAAATTCACCGGTTTGCCTAAGTATATTTTTGTGTACCGCAGCGGGGCCGGCTCACTCCCACTCCATTTCCTCGAAAACCCGGCCCGCGTTCTTGGTTGCCAGTTCCTCGAATGTGTCCAGGGTCTTCCAGCGCTCCTGGTCAACATAGTAGGCGCTGGCGAGGTCTCCGCCCGCCTCGATATGGGCGCCGACCTTGGCCCGGAGGTCGGTCAAGTAGTCGAGCGTGTAGCGCCGCACCTGCGGCAAATTGGTCGGGTGGCCGTGGCCCGGGATCACATAGGCGGGGTCAAGCGGTTCCAGCTTGTCCTGCCAAGTCTCGATCCAGCATTTGGTGCAGGTGTGCGGGAACACCGGCAGCATGCGTTCGTGAAATGCGATGTCGCCGGCGATCAGAAGGTCCCACTCCGGGATCCAGACCTGGATGTCACCCGGATCATGCGCCGGGCCGAGGTGCAGCACCTGCATTTCCACCCCGCCCAAGGAGAGATCGTAGCGGTCCTCGAACGACAGGTTGGCGTATTCGACGCGGGTCTGCCCCGCCCGGTCCTTGTTGTAGCCGCGCATCCGCTGCAGGATCAGGTCGCTGTTTTCCTGCGTTTCAGCAATCGCCTCGGCATGCGCCAGCACGTCCACGCCCATGTCGCGCCAGTAGCCGTTGCCCAGCATCGCATGGCCTTGGCCGTTTTCGTTGATCACCAGAACCACCGGCTGGTCCGTCACCTGCTTGATTTCCTCGTGCAGCGCCTCGGCCAAGGCATCGGAGGCACCGGCGTTCACCACCACCACGCCTTCGGAGGTAACGATGAAGGAGAGGTTGTTGTTATGGCCTGCATTCTCATAGGTCGGCGGCGCGGTGGCCCCGATGGCGGAGAACACATTAGGGATGACCTCCACCGGTTTGGAATACAGCTCAGACTGGGGGTACTGGTCAGCGATGTCTTCGCTGGCTTGGGCGGTTGCAGCGATGCACAAGGCTGCGCTGAGGGCGGCAATGGCTTTCATCGGAAATCTCCCTGAAGGTTTGCAGCGACATTCACACATGCGAATGTGACTGTAAACGCCTTACCCATGCGGCGTGACGGCACGGCGGGGTTGCCAGATGCCCCGGCCCGGTTAGGCTGGCCCGCAAAACAGGGAGGTCCGAGTATCATGACATTGCAAGGCAAACACGCGCTGGTCACCGGCGGCGGCACCGGGATCGGGCTGGCAGTTGCGCAGGCTTTGGCCGCTGAGGGCGCGCAGGTCACCATCACCGGGCGCAGGCAGGAGGTTCTGGAGCAGGTTGCCACCGGGGGCCTGCATCCGCTGGCGATGGATGTGCGCAGCGAGGAGGATGTGGCGGCCAAGGTGGAGGCTGCGGTGGCGGCGCGCGGTCCGGTCCAGATCTGTGTTGCCAATGCCGGCGTTGCCGAGGGCGCGGCGCTGCACAAGACCTCGATGGAGTTCTGGCGCAACATGATGGCGACCAACCTCGACGGGGCCTTTCTGACCATCCGGGAGTGCTTCAAGTCGATGCGGGAGACCGATTGGGGGCGGGTGATCACCGTGTCCTCCATCGCCGGCCTGCGGGGGCTGAAAGGGGCGGCCTGCTATTCGGCCACCAAACACGGGATGATTGGCCTGACCCGGGCGCTGAGCGAGGACTATCTGGGCACGCCATTTACATTTAACGCGCTGTGCCCCGGCTATGTCGACACCCCGATTGTCGAGCGCAATGTCACGGCGATCTCGCAGCGCGCAGGTATGAGCGCGGTGGAGGCAATGGACGTAATGGTGAACGCCAACCGCCACAAGCGGCTGATCGAGCCCAGCGAGGTCGCCGCCGCGGCGCTGTGGCTGTGCGGGCCTGGGTCGGGATCGGTGAACGGCCAGTGCATCGAGATTGCGGGCGGGCAGACCTGATGGACCGGGAGGCGTTCAACAGCTTTTGCGCCAGCTTTCCAGCAGCGGAACACGTGGTGCAATGGGGCAATTCGGACGTCTGGAAGGCGGGTGGCAAGCTGTTTGCGGTCTGCGGCTGGGCTGACGGCAGGGATGCCTTCACCTTCAAGGCCGGCGACATTGCCTTTGAAGTGCTGCAGGAGCGCCCCGGCGTGCGCCCGGCGCCCTATCTGGCGTCGCGCGGGATGAAATGGCTGCAGCAATTTGACGACGACGGACTTACGGACACGGAGCTGAAGGACCAGATCACCCTGTCCTATCAGATGGTCACCGCGAAGTTGTCCAGGAAGAAGCGCGCCGAGCTGGGCATTCCGGACCCGCAGCCCGCCAAGCGCTAGGCACTGGACAGAATGATGCGGATGCGATAGCACCTTCAAAAAGCTTTAAGCTTGAAATACCTCAAGGCACGCGAGGCCCCAATGACCGATTTTGCTGCAACCAAGGCAATGTTCGACCTGCCGGAAGGCGTGATCTATCTGGACGGCAACTCGCTGGGCCCCCTGCCCCGCGCCGCCCGGGAGCGGGTCGGGTCGATGATGCAGGACGAATGGGGGCAGATGCTGATCACCGGCTGGAACAAGGCCGGCTGGATGGACAAGCCCAAGGCGCTGGGGGACCGGATCGGGCGGCTGATCGGGGCGGAGCCGGGCCATGTGGTGATGGGCGACACGCTGTCGATCAAGGTTTACCAGGCGGTGGCCTCAGCTCTGGAGCTGAACCCGGGCCGCAAGGTGGTGCTGTCGGACAACGGCAACTTCCCCACCGACCTGTATATGGCAGACGGGCTGCTGAAGTCGCTGGGGCCGGACTATGAGCTGCGGGTCGTGGACCCGGAAGAGGTCGAGGACGCGATCACCGATGAGATCGCGGTGCTGATGATCACCGAGGTGGATTACCGCACCGGCCGTAAGCACGACATGAAGGCGCTGACCGAGAAGGCCCATGCACTGGGTGTGCTGACGGTCTGGGATCTGGCCCATTCGGCGGGTGCCATTCCGGTGGATCTGGCCGGGTGCCATGCGGATTTCGCAGTGGGCTGCACCTACAAATACCTGAACGGCGGCCCCGGCGCGCCGGCCTTCATCTATGTCTCGCCGCGCCACGCGGAGACCGCCCGCCCCGCCCTGTCCGGCTGGCTGGGGCATGAGGCGCCCTTTGCCTTTGACCTCGACTACCGGCCCGGCAGCGGCATCGACCGGATGCGCGTCGGCACCCCGCCGATCCTGCAGCTGACCGCGCTGGAGTCGGCAATGGATATCTGGGACATGGCAGATATGAACTCCGTGCGCGCCAAGTCGATCGCGCTGTGCGACCTGTTCATCGCCGAAGTCGAGAAGAGCTGCCCGCAGCTGGAGCTGGCCTCGCCGCGCGACCCTGCGTTCCGCGGCAGCCAGGTGTCGTTCAAGTTCGACGAGGGCTATGCCGCGATGCAGGCGCTGATTGCCCGCGGCGTGATCGGCGATTTCCGGGCGCCGGATATCATGCGGTTCGGCTTCACCCCGCTGTACATTGACGAAGGCGACGTGCGCGCCGCGGCGGAGATCATCGCTGACGTCATGACAAACGCCCTGTGGGACCGGCCGGAATACATGGTCCGCCACGCGGTCACCTGATGCGCCTGCGCCGCGCATACCATCTGCCGCTCTGCCGCCCGGCGGGCTGGGTTGCGCTGTGGCGCCGTCTGGCCCAATGCGGCACCCTGAACCGGAGGACGCATTCCTTTCCCTGACATATACTGCATTTAGGAAAAGGAATGATCCGATGACCCAACCCTATGATCCCGCCGACGACGGCGCCCAGATGTCCTTTGACGGGCGCATGTCCTATGGCGATTACCTGTCGCTCGACATGCTGTTGAACGCGCAGAAGACATGGACCAACACCCATGACGAAATGCTGTTCATCATCCAGCACCAGACCTCAGAACTGTGGATGCGGCTGGCCATTCATGAATTGAGCGCCGCCCGCGAACGGCTGCTGGGCGGCCAGGCACGGCAGGCGTTCAAGATGCTGGCGCGGGTGGCGCGCATCTTTGAGCAGCTCAATTCCGCCTGGGATGTTCTGCGCACCATGACGCCGTCGGATTACACCGCGTTCCGGGACGAGCTGGGCCAAAGCTCAGGCTTTCAGTCGCACCAGTACCGGCAGATCGAATTCATGCTGGGCAACCGCAACAAGGCGATGCTGCGGCCGCACTCGCACCGGCCGGACATTCTGGCGCTGCTGGCGGCGGAACTGAAGCAGCCGTCGCTCTATGATGTGGCGCTGAAGGCGCTGGCGCAGCGCTTTGATCTGCCGGATGAAGTGCTGAACCGCGATGTGTCGGAGGCCTATCAGCCGCATGAGGCGGTGCAGGCCGCCTGGACAGAGGTCTACCGCGATACCGAGGCCCACTGGGAGCTGTACGAACTGGCCGAGAAGCTGGTGGATTTCGAGGACTACTTCCGCCGCTGGCGCTTCAACCACGTGACCACGGTGGAGCGCGTGATCGGTTTCAAGCGCGGCACCGGCGGCACCGGCGGTGTCAGCTATCTGAAACGGATGCTGGAGGTGGAGCTGTTCCCCGAGCTCTGGCACCTGCGCACCGAACTGTAATGCGCGCGCGGGCCGGTGCGTCCGGCCCGCCCCTCAGCGCGGCGTCAGCCCGGCCCCGAACAGGGCGGCCAGCTGACGCACCCCGGCCTGATAGGCGGCGAAATCCGCGGCAGTTTGCTTGATGCCCTTAAGGGACGCGCAAATCGTCTGCGCGATCACCGCAGCATCGCCGTTCAGCGCCGCCTGCCCGGCCTTTGCCTGCTGCTGCAGCCAGCCGGCGTAAAGCCCGCGCAAGGCCGCTTCGCCCGCCTCGATCTCCTCACCCGCGACGTTTTTGGTGATCTCAAACAGCTCCATCCCGTGGGGTGAGGACATCATCGACTCGATCGCTTCGCCGCCCTGCCCCCTGAACGCGGCCAGCAGGCGGTCTGACAAGGTGCCTTCAGAGGCCAGCCCGGCGCGGACGTTCTCTGCCGCATTGCCGTAATACGCGGCCACAAGCGCCCGGAAGATCGCCTCCTTGTTCTTGAAATGCAGGTAAAGCGCCGGGCGCGACATGCCTGCCCCCTTGGCGATGTCGTCCATTGAGGTCTTGCGGAACCCATAGGTGGAGAACGCCGCCCAGGCGGCCTCAAGGATTGCCTGCTGTTTTGGGTCTATGCCTGCCATGTTCATGATTTCGCTTCTGACACTGTTTGTGAAAAATGTCAATTGACATACTGACATTTTCGATTACATTTGTCAGCGACCCAGCAAAGGAAGACACGCCATGTCCACCACGCTTCGCATCAATGGAAAATCCCATCAGGTGGACCTGCCTGATGACGTCCCCCTGCTGTGGGTGCTGCGCGATGAGGTTGGCCTCACCGGCACCAAGTTCGGCTGCGGCGTGGCCGCCTGCGGCGCCTGCACCGTGCAGATTGACGGCGAGGCCGTGCGCTCCTGCCAGGTGGCGCTGTCGGATGTCTGGGGCGAGGTGACCACGATCGAGGGCCTCGGCACGCCGGATGCGATGGCTGCGATCCAGCAGGCCTGGGTGGAGCATCAGGTGGCGCAGTGCGGCTACTGCCAGTCCGGCCAGATCATGCAGGCGGCGAGCCTCTTGGCGGAAAACCCGGCGCCCTCGGATGCGGAGATTGACGAGGCGATGCAGGGCAACCTGTGCCGCTGCGGCACCTACCCGCGCATCCGCGCCGCCATCCATTCCGCGGCCCAGAAGATGCAGGAGGCGTAAATCATGGCCAGCTTCAAGAAAATCGCCCGCCGCTCCTTCCTGATCGGGTCCGCCGCCATCGTCGGCGGCGTGGCCTTTGGCGCCTATTACGTCAGCCGCCCTGCCCCGAACCCGCTGAAGCCCGGCGACGGGGAAGTGGCGTTCAACCCCTTTGTGATGATCTCGGACCAGAAGATCACCCTGATCGCCCCGCGCGCCGAGATGGGCCAGGGCGTGCACACCACCTGGGCCGCGCTGATCGCCGAGGAACTGGACGTGACACTGGACCAGGTGGAGGTACTGCACGGCCCCGCCGCCAAGGCCTATTACAACTCCGCCCTGATGAGCGAGGCGCTGCCGAGCACCGGCTATGACAAGTCCAGGTTCATGCATTCGCTGGGCGAACTGCTGGGCCAGGCGGGCAAGCTGCTGGATCTGCAGGTGACCGGCGGCTCGACCTCGATGAAGGACGGCTATGAGCGGATGCGGCTGGCCGGGGCCTCTGCCCGGGAAACGCTGAAGGAGGCCGCCGCCCAGCGCCTTGGCATCAACCGCAGCCAGCTCAGCACCCGGGAGGGCAAAGTAGTGGCGCCGGATGGAGCGGAAATCGCTTATACCGAGCTGGCAGCAGATGCAGCCCGGCTGGAGCCGGTCGACGGCCACTTGCGCCCGCGCAGCGAATGGCGGCTGCTGGGCAAGTCCCAACCGCGGATCGACATGGCGGACAAGGCAACCGGCACCGCGCAGTTCGGCATTGATGTTCGCCTGCCCGGCATGAAGTTTGCGGCCCTCAAAGCGAACCCGCATCTGGGCGGCCGGATGAACGGTTTTGACGCCGCGGCCGCGCTTCAGATGCCCGGCATTGAAACGGTTGCGGATCTTGGCGATGCGGTTGCCGCTGTCGGCAGCAACACCTGGCTGACGCTTCAGGCGCTGGAAGCCATCGAGTTCGACTGGGGCGCGGCCCCGGTCCCGGCCACGCAGGCAGAGATCTCCGGTGCGATCCGCGCGGCGTTTGACGCCGAGCCGAACTCCACCCTGCGCGACGACGGCGACGCCGCAACCCTTCCGGAGGGCGCGCAGGAGGTGACGGCGGAATACGAGGTGCCGTACTTGGCTCACGCCACGATGGAGCCGCTCAACGCCACCGCGCTGTTTGACGGCAGCCGCCTGCAGATCTGGTGCGGCAACCAGGGGCCGATGCTGGTCCGCGACCACTGCGCCAAGGCGCTGGGGATCGAGCCGGAGCAGGTCGAAGTGAACACCACTCTGATGGGCGGCGGCTTCGGCCGGAGGGGCGAGGTCGACTTTGCCGTCTATGCCGCGCGCCTTGCAGGGCAGATGCCGGGCACCCCGGTGCAGCTGACCTGGAGCCGCGAGGAGGACATGACCCATGATTTCTACCGCCCGGCCTCGGCGGCACGGTTCCGCGGTGCGGTGAAGGATGGCAAGGCGCTGCTGCTGGACGGGCAGATTGCCGGCCAGTCCCCCACTGCGCAGGCGATGAACCGCTGGATCGGCTTGTCGCCCAGCGGCCCGGACACTGCCTTGACCGACGGCGCCTTTAACCAGCCCTATGGCATCCCGAATTACCGAATCCGCGGCTATGCCGCCGATCTGCAGGTGCCTGTGGGTTTCTGGCGCTCTGTCGGCGCCTCGATCAACGGCTTTTTCATGGAGAGCTTTGTGGATGAGCTGGCCCACGCCGCGGGTGCCGACCCGATAGAGTTCCGTCTGGAGCTGGCGCGCGACGAATGGGGCCCTGCCGCCAAGGTGCTGGAGGCGGTCAAGGAGATGTCCGGCTGGACCGGCAAGACGCCCGAAGGCGTGGGCCGCGGTGTTGCCATGACCTACAGCTTTGGCACCCCGGTGGCGCAGGTTATTGAAGTTGCCGAGGAAGAGGGCGGCATCCGCCTTCGAAAAGCGTGGACCGCCGCTGACCTGGGCGTTGCGCTGGACCCGCGGAACCTGGAGGCGCAGATGTCCGGCGGTATGGCCTACGGGCTGTCGGCGGCGATGTTCGGCGAGATCACCTTTGCCGAAGGCGCCGCGGAGCAGATGAACTTCCCCGATTACGACGCCATCCGCATGCACACGATGCCGCAGGTGGAGGTGCGCATTCTGGAAGAACAAGCCCATATCGGCGGCGCGGGCGAACCCGGCACGCCGCCCGCGGCCCCGGCGCTGGCAAACGCGCTGTTCGACCTGACAGGAAAACGGGCGCGGCGGCTGCCGCTGATGCATGACTTCGATCTGCTGACTTGAGCGTAAAGGGGTCTGCCCCGCTGCGGGCAGGCCGCCACACCGGATCAGTCGAGGATCTTGACCATCCGGTAGTTGTGGATCTTCACGCCGCGGCGCTCAAAAACGCGCCGCCGGTCCACGGCAAAGCCCTGCCGCTCAAAGAAGCCGCGCGCGGCTTCGCTCGCCTCAACATACAGCAGCCCAAGCCCCTGGCGCAGTGCGGCCGTTTCCAGCCTGACGTACAACGCCGCCGCAACACCCTGCCCCGCGGCGCCGGGGTGGCAGAACAGCATGTCGATATGGCCGTCGGATTCAAGGTCGATAAAGGCCACCGGCGCATCGTCCTCTCCGATTGCAACCCAAACCGCCCGCCCGTCGGACAGCTTCTGCCCGATGGTTTCGGCGGGCGGCGCCACGGGGCACCAGGCGTTGATCTGCTCCGGCGAATAGTACCGGCTTGCGATGCCATGCACCGCCGACCGGAACACCTCCGCCAAGTCCGCCGCATCGCCTGCCTTGAATTGCCGGATCCTGTACGTGCCCGTCTGCCGGGGCGCGCCGTCTTCGAAATCACCTTTCATACCCAAACCTTTTAACCAGATACACCTACGCGGATTTCTGAAGACCAGACTGAGCGCTGCCATCCGCCCAGCCCCGCACCGCAGAGCCAAACGCCTCAAACAAGGGGCGCGACACCGGATCGCTGGCGGCATCCCATTCCGGATGCCACTGCACCGACAGCGTAAAGCCCGGCGCGTCCTTGATGAAGATCGCCTCCGGTGTGCCATCGGGCGCGTGCCCGTCCACCACCACCCGGGTGCCCGGACGCTTGATGCCCTGGCCGTGCAGAGTGTTGGTCATCACTTCCTCGGCGCCGAACAGCTGGTGGAACACACCGCCGGCGCTGAACCGGACGCTGTGGCGCAGGGCAAACTTTTCTTCCAGCGTGCCGTCCGGCGGCATCCGGTGGTTCATCCGCCCCGGCAGATCGCGGATTTCGGGATAGAGCGTGCCGCCCATTGCCACGTTGACCTCCTGAAAGCCGCGGCAGATGCCCAGGAATGGCTGGCCGCGCTCCACGCAGGCGCGGACCAGCGGCAAGGTGATGGCATCGCGCGCCCGGTCAAAGGCCCCATGCGCCTCGGTCTCCGCCTCGCCGTATTCATGCGGGTGCACGTTCGGCCGCCCGCCCGTCAGCAGGAAGCCGTCGAACGTCTGAAGCAGCTCCTCGACGGTGACAAAGCGCGGGTCGGAGGGGATCATCAGCGGCATACAGCCCGCGACCTCGGCAATTGCTTCGGAATTCATCGTGCCGCCCGCATGCACGGGGTACTGATCGTTAAGCAGATAGGAGTTGCCGATAATGCCAACCTTGGGTCGCGTCATGATCCACTCGTAATTTCATTTCCTGAAGAAAAACCTAGCCCTGACACTGCACAGGTTCAACAGGCGGCGCAGAGCAACACAGTGTTCACACCTGCACAACCCTGCGTCAGCAGGCGGCTTGCCGCCCCGGCTCAGCCCGACGGGCTGTCCGGCACACTGTCCCGCGAGACCACCACGAGCGCACGGCACCGCTGCCCCGGCACCGCCCGGTAGCTGTGGGCGAACCCGGCATCAAAATAGACCGAGTCGCCCCTGTCCAGAATCTCGGTCCTGCCGTGTATGCCCAGTTCCAGACCGCCCTCAATCACATAGATCATCTCCGCGCCCGGATGCGCGTGCGGCGCGCTTTCGGCGCCGTTGCCGGAAAACTCCGCCAGATAGGACTGGAACCGCCCCTTGGTCACGGGGAAATCCAGGCTCTCGAACAGATAAGACAGCGGCCCGTCAGTCTTGTCGCCCAGCTTCAGCCGGTCCCGCTCCCGCACCACCTCCAGCACCGGCGCGTCCTCGCCCGGGCCGAAAAAGTGATCAAGGCCGACGCCGAACACCATCGCGATGCGCAGCAGGGTCGCCAAAGTCGGGAACACCTGCCCCCGTTCGATGCGCGACAGCATCGCTGCTGACAGACCGGTATGTTCACCCAGCTGCGCCAGCCCCATGTCCTTCCCCTGCCGCAGACTGCGCAGCTTGGGGCCGATTCTATAGGCCTCCAGGCCTTCCTGAAGCGTCTCGGACAGCATGGGCTTGCTCATGGTTTTTAACCTCCGGGGCAATCCTTTTTGGAAAATTTTACCCAAGTGCAAAAAATATGCACCTCACACAAACGTGTATCTCATGCAAATTTTTTGCATGTCAAGCTAACTGTGCCAGACCTCTCTGCCCTCCTCCCGCTGGCGCCTGACAGAAAGGATGTCCCATGTTTTTCAACCGCCTCTCCGTGACTGCGTTTGCCATTGCCCTCGGCCTTTCAGTACCGTCGGCCGTGCCGGCCGGGTCCAAGGATATTGTCGAGACGGCCGCCGCAGCCGGCCAGTTCGAAACCCTGGCAGCCGCGCTGACCGCTGCTGATCTGGTGGGAACGCTGCAGGGCGATGGCCCGTTCACGGTGTTTGCGCCGACCGATGAAGCCTTTGCGGCCCTGCCGGAAGGCACGGTCGAAACCCTGCTGAAGCCTGAAAACCGCGCGCAGCTGACCGAAATCCTCACCTATCACGTGGTGCCGGGCAAGGTGATGTCGTCGGATCTGAGCGATGGCATGACCGCGGAAACCGTCATGGGAAAAGAGATCACCGTGTCGATGGGCGACGGGGTAAAAATCAATGATGCTGCGGTGACCGCTGCGGACATCGAAGCGTCAAACGGCGTCATCCACGTGATTGACGCCGTCATCCTGCCCTAAGCGCGCCCGCCGTCTGCTCTGAAGCAGAACCCCCCTTCCGCTTTATGAGCAGGGCCCTCTCCCGTCTTATTGAGCGGGCTTCCCTCAAGCCCCGGCGGGAGGGGGTTGTCGTCAGATTTCGCCGTGCAGGCCCGCCGCTTCGATCCCGGCCACCGCGGCGGCGGCGTCATTGTCCGAGGTGTCGCCGGTCACGCCTACGGCCCCGACCACATCACCAGTGCCGTTCCTGACCAGCACTCCGCCCGGCACAGGTACCACCTGGCCGCCGTAAACCCCGTTCACCGCAGCCATGAAATAGGCCTGGCTTTCTGCGCGGGCCATTTGCGCCGTGCCTGCCATGCCCAGCATCACCGCGCCATAGGCCTTGCCATGGGCGATGGCAAACCGGCCCGGCGCCGCGCCGTCCTCGCGCTCGAACGCCTGCACGTGACCGCCGGCATCCAGCACCACCACCGACAACGGTTTCAATTCCATCCCGCGCCCGCATTCCAGCGCCGCCCGGATGATGGTGCGCGCCTGATCCAATGAAATCCCTGCCATGAGTGGTCTTCCTCCCGCTGACGTTACGTTACGAAAGGAAAAAGGAGGCCAAAAGGCCCCCTTTGACTACCCGTCAATTCCGGGAAACTGTTTTCCAGGGTCAGTTTGACGCAATCAGGCTGACGCTTCATGGGCCTTCAGCTCCAGACGGCGGGCGTGCAGTACCGGCTCGGTATAGCCCGAAGGCTGCACCCGGCCCTTGAACACCAGATCGCAAGCCGCCTGGAAGGCAATGGTGTCAAAGCCCGGCGCCATCGGACGGTAGCTGTTGTCGCCGCGGTTCTGCTCGTCCACTACCTTGGCCATCTTGCGCAAGCTGCCCATCACTTCCTCCTCGGAAACAACGCCGTGATGGAGCCAGTTGGCGATGTGCTGAGCAGAGATCCGGCAGGTCGCGCGGTCCTCCATCAGGCCGACGTTGTTGATATCCGGCACCTTGGAGCAGCCGACACCCTGGTCGATCCAGCGCACTACATAGCCCAGGATGCCTTGCGCGTTGTTGTCGACCTCGCGGGCTATCTGCTGCGGCGTCCATTTGCGGTAGGTCGCCAGCGGGATTTCGAGGATGCCATCGACATGGGCGCGGCGGCCGCCGGCCTTGAGCTTCTCCTGCACCGCAAACACATCGACCTTGTGGTAATGCAGCGCGTGCAGGGTGGCCGCGGTCGGGCTCGGCACCCAGGCGCAGTTGGCGCCGGATTTCGGATGCTCGATCTTCTGCTCCAGCATCGCCGCCATCATGTCGGGCATCGCCCACATGCCCTTGCCGATCTGCGCCTTGCCGGACAGCCCGCATTCCAAGCCGATATCCACGTTCAGGTTCTCATAGGCGCCGATCCAGGCCTTGCGCTTGATGAAATCCTTGCGCGAGAACGGCCCGGCCTCCATCGAGGTATGGATCTCATCGCCGGTGCGGTCCAGGAAACCGGTGTTGATGAAGGCAACCCGGTGCTTGGCGGCGCGGATGCATTCCTTGAGATTCACCGAGGTGCGGCGCTCCTCATCCATGATGCCGATCTTCACCGTGTGGCGCGGCAGGCCCAGGATATCCTCGACCTTGTCGAAGATACGGTCGGTAAAGGCGACCTCTTCCGGCCCGTGCATCTTGGGCTTCACCACATAGACCGAGCCCAGCGCGGAGTTGCCGCCGTCGCGTTTCAGGTCGTGCTTGGCGATCAGGACGGTGATCAGCGCGTCCAGCAGGCCTTCGTAAGCCTCATTGCCGTCCTTATCCAGCACCGCCGGGTTGGTCATCAAGTGGCCCACGTTGCGCACCCACAAGAGGGCGCGGCCCTTCACGGTCTTGGCGGTGCCATCCGGCGCGGTGAAACCGAAATCGGGGTTCAGGCGGCGGGTGATGATCTTGCCGCCCTTTTCCAGGTTGGTCTCCAAGTCGCCCTTCATCAGGCCCAGCCAGTTGGAATAGGCCAGAACCTTGTCCTCGGCATCAACGCAGGCGACCGAGTCCTCGCAGTCCATGATCGCCGACATGGCGCTTTCCAGCCGCACATCCGCCAGGCCCGCCTGGTCGCGGGCGCCGATCGCGTGGGCGCGGTCAAAGACCAGCTCCACATGCAGGCCGTTGTTGCGCAGCAGCACGGATTCCGGCGCCTTGGGGTTGCCGCGGTAGCCTGCAAATTTCTCCGGCTGCGCCAGCGGCAGGTCGTCGATCAGCAGCTGGCCGTCCTGCACATGGTAGCGGCGCGCATCCGCGTGGCTGGTGCCGTTGACCGGGAAGGCCTCATCTAGAAACACCCGCGCCCGCGCCACAACCCGCGCGCCGCGGCCTTTGTCATAGCCGCCCGCCGGGGCAGGCGTGCCCATCGCGTCGGTGCCGTAGAAAGCGTCATACAGGCTGCCCCAGCGCGCGTTGGCCGCGTTCAGCGCATAGCGGGCGTTGGTGATCGGCACCACCAGCTGCGGACCGGGCACCGATGCGATCTCCGGGTCCACGTTCTGGGTTTCGATCCCGAAATCGCCGCCCTCGGGCAGCAGGTAGCCGATGTCGGCCAGGAACGCCTTGTAGGCCTCGTGGTCGTGCGGCTTTTCGCGGTTGGCGATATGCCAGGCGTCGATCTTGGCCTGGATGTCCTCGCGCTTGGCCAGCAGCGCCCGGTTCTCCGGGCCGAACCCGTTCACCAGTTCCGCCAGGCCCTTCCAGAACGCGTCGGCCTCGACACCGGTGCCGGGCAGTGCCTGTTTCTCAATAAAATCCGCCAGTTCCGGCGCCACCTGAATTCCCTGTTTCTCGACCCGGCTCATGTCTTGCTCCTTCCGGCGGTACACCACTGTATGCTGATACCTAGTTAGGGCAGAAGTTTCCGATCAGCAACAAAACAGCCCATCGGTGAAACCAAACGCAATTTCTTGTTTTTCAAGAAAGTGCCGAAAAGAATTCCGAATATGCTTCAGCTGCGGGCACCAGAAACGCATCAAGGGTGCACAGGCCGCCCTGCACACCCCGGAAAATCACACAGTCAGGCAGCCTGTCAGTCCGCAGTTCCGTCAATCACCGCCTGCACCTCGGCGGCGGTGGCAGGTGTTTCCACCTTGTCCTGTTCGCCGCCCCGGTCGAACACCATCAGCAGAAACAGCCCCAGAGCAATTACCGCAAAGACGACAACCGCGCCGATCCCCAGCAGCGAGGGTTTGTGCTTCTCCGTCTGACGGTCGACGTTGGTATCCGGCGCGGACATGGCTGAACTCCTTTTCCAAAACAAATTGAGGCGCAGGACGGCTTGCCGCTCCGCCCGGTGTTGCCTACGACTATGGTAACTACGTGCCGGACCCCGCTCCGGTTCCAAAAAAACGAGGTTCCGCCGTGAACGATGCAAGCCCCGCCACCGCCCCCAAGACCTTTTACCTGAAGGATTACACGCCCTTCGGATATGATGTCGAAAGCGCCCATCTGACCTTCCGCCTGGCACCGGAAACCACACGCGTTCTCAGCAAGATCCGCTTTGCGCCCAAGCCGGATGCAGCGGACAAGACCTTCTTCCTGCACGGCGAGGAGCTGCAGCTGATTGCGGCCAAAATCGACGGCCAGGAGGTGGCGCCGGAACTGGTTGAGGGCGGCCTCAAATGCGAGGTGCCCAGCGTCCCCTTCACCTGGGAGGCCGAGGTGGAGATCAACCCGGCCGGCAATACCGCGCTGGAGGGGCTCTACATGTCCAACCGCATGTATTGCACCCAGTGCGAGGCGGAGGGTTTCCGCAAGATCACCTATTACCCCGACCGCCCCGACGTGATGTCCACCTTCACCGTGCGGATCGAGGGCGACGAGCCGGTGATGCTGTCCAATGGCAACCCCATGGGCCAGGGCGAAGGCTGGGCCGAGTGGCACGACCCTTGGCCGAAACCGGCCTATCTGTTTGCGCTGGTGGCGGGCGATCTGGTGAACCACCCCGGCAGTTTCACCACCAAATCCGGCAAGGAGGTGGAGCTTAACATCTGGGTCCGCCCCGGCGACGAGGGCAAATGCGCCTTTGGCATGGAGGCGCTGAAGAAGTCGATGAAGTGGGACGAGGACGTCTACGGGCTTGAGTACGACCTGGAGCTGTTCAACATCGTCGCCGTTGATGACTTCAACATGGGCGCGATGGAGAACAAGGGGTTGAATATATTCAACTCGTCCTGCGTTCTGGCGTCGCCTGAGACCTCCACAGATGCCAATTTCGAACGTATTGAAGCAATTATCGCCCATGAGTACTTTCACAACTGGACCGGCAACCGCATCACCTGCCGCGACTGGTTCCAGCTGTGTCTCAAGGAAGGGCTGACCGTTTTCCGCGACGCTCAGTTCACCGCAGACATGCGCTCCGAGCCGGTGAAGCGCATAGACGACGTGATCACCCTGCGCGCCCGTCAGTTCCCCGAGGACAACGGCCCCCTCGCCCATCCGCCGCGCCCCGAGCAGTTCCAGGAGATCAACAACTTTTACACCGCCACGGTCTATGAGAAAGGTGCCGAGGTGATCGGGATGCTGAAGCGCCTGGTCGGGGATGAGAACTACTACAAGGCGCTGAAGCTGTATTTCGAGCGCCACGACGGCCAGGCCTGCACCATCGAGGACTGGCTGAAAGTGTTCGAGGACGCGACCGGCCGCGACCTCAGCCAGTTCAAGCTGTGGTACAGCCAGGCGGGCACCCCGCGGGTGAAGGTCTCCGAGGACTATGCAGACGGCACCTATACCCTGACGTTCGAGCAATCGACGCCACCGACCCCCGGCCAGCCGGAGAAGGACCCGCGGGTGATCCCGGTGGCCGTGGGCCTGCTGTCCCCCAACGGCGACGAAGTGCGCGGCACAGAAGTGCTGGAGCTGACGGAAGCCAAGCAAAGCTTCACCTTCGAAGGCCTCGCCTCCAAACCCGTGCCCTCGATCCTGCGCGAATTCTCCGCGCCGGTGATCCTGGAGCGCGAGACCACCAACGCCGAGCGGGCCTTTTTGCTGGCCCAGGACACCGACCCGTTCAACCGCTGGGAGGCGGGCAACGCGCTGGCCAAGGAAAGCCGCGTGGCGATGGTGCTGGACGGGGCCGCACCCGATGCGGCCTATCTGGACGCGCTGGAGAAACTGGTTCGCGATGACGATCAGGACCCGGCCTTCCGCGCCCTGGTGCTGACGCCGCCCAGCCAGTCCGACATCGCCCAGACCCTGCATGAGCGCGGTTTCACCCCCGATCCGCAAAAGATCTATGATGCGGCAGAGACCTTTGCCCAGACCCTGGCGCAGCAGCTGGAAACCAGCCTGCCCCGGCTCTATGCCGCGACCACGGTCGACGGCCCCTATGTCCCGGACGCCGAGGGCGCCGGAAAACGTGCCCTCAACGGCCGCATCCTGTCGCTGCTGACCCGGCTGGACGGCGGCGAGCAGGCCGCGCGCCAGTATCATGCAGCGGACAACATGACCCAGCAATACGCCGCACTTGGCGCGCTGATGAAGGCGGAGAAGGGCGAGTCGCAAAGCCAAGCGTTCTTTGATCAGTGGCAGGACGACCGGCTGGTGATGGACAAGTGGTTTGCCTTGCAGATCGCCTGCGCCGCACCGGAGAAGACCGCCGCCACCGCCGCGGAGCTTACCCGCCATCCGCTGTTTGACATGAAGAACCCGAACCGCTTCCGCGCGGTAATGGGGGCGCTGGCGGGCAACCATGCGGGCTTCCACCATGCCAGCGGCGAAGGCTATCAGCTGCTCGCCGAAAACCTGATCGCGCTGGACAAGCTGAACCCGCAGACCACCGCCCGCATGTGCGCCGCCTTCCAGACCTGGAAGCGGTATGACGCCGGCCGCCAGTCGCTGATCCGCGCCCAGCTGACCCGCATTGCGGGTACAGAAGGCCTGAGCCGCGACACCACCGAAATGGTCACCCGGATCCTGGATGCCTGACGCACCTGGAACACCTGCCCCGGCGGAGGACTACAGCTTCTCCCGCCGGGGCCGCTCCCCGGCTGCCATGCTGGCAACGGGCGGCTGGCTGGCGGCGCTGCTGGTGCTGCGGCTGGTGCTGGATGCAGCCCTGTGGCTGGTGGTCCTGCTGGCCCTGCCGGTGCTGCCCGCCCTTTGGGACCTGATCCGCAACCCATTGGCAGGGCTTAAAATATCGCAAAGCCGGATCGAATGGTTCAGCGGCGGGCTGAGCGGTGAAGCCCATCTCAGCGAGATTGAGCGGGTGCGTTTTGACACCCGCTGGGATTTCTCGGTGCGCGCCACGCTGATCCTGCGCAGCGGCAAGCGCATCCGCCTGCCGCAGGAGGCCACGCCGCCCCACACCGAAGCGGACGCGGAATTCCAGAAGCGCGGGCTGCGCACGGAGCGGCACCATTTCACCGCGTTTTGAACGCCTTCCGTCAAAGCCCCGCCAAAACAACTTCGGATTGTTCAGATTGATGGGTATTTAACCGCCTGTGCGCGGGAACTTCCCTACTGCCGCCATCTTTGCGCCCCATTACCTGAGGAAACTGAGACCAACGATAAGCTGCCACTCTTCAGGAAGCAAAAATGCTCACACAGTCTCGACAGGCAAAAGAACTTCTTTCCCGGATTTCAGGTCTGGTGTCCCGCACCTCTTTGCCTGCCAGCCGCCCCGAACTAACGCCCTCTTCCGGCCCCGCCGGCACGCTTTTGAACCGGCCCCTTGAGGACAGCCTGTCGATCCCGGTCTGCAGCGCCCAAGGTGATCCCGATTGCCTGAAAGCCCAGGACCGCGGCCAGTTCCTGGCCCGCCAGGAACGCTGGGAAGACCTTTCCCGCGAGATCCGCGAGGCCGACCTGAGCCGCGCCACGGCCCGCTGCGGCCTGCCGCTGGCCGATCTCATCGCCTATGGCGCCCGCGCCGACGTGGTGAATGCCACCGAAAATGCTCTGGCCGAGCAGAAGGACGCGAGCAACCGCAGCCTGATCCGCGGCCTGATGGCGTTCGAGGCGCTGCGGGCAGAGCACCGCCACGACCCCTATCTGACCGCATTGGTGGCGCTGGCCCATATCGACATCGGCTGGGCCTGGCGCGGCCCCGGCAATGCGCCTGCGGCCCCAGCCTCCAGCCAGCGCCGCTGCGCCGCGCATTTCGACCGCGCCGCCGCCCTGCTGGAGCCGATTGCCCAGGACAGCGAGGACAGCCCCTTCCTCAAGGCAGCGCAATGCGCCCTCTTTGCCCGCAACAGCGGCGGCACCCTGCCGGTGGCGGATGCCTTTGCCGCCCTGATCGACCTGGCCCCCGCCAACCACCGCCACATGCGCACCCTGGGCACCCATATGCTGCCGCGCTGGTCCGGCTCCTATGCGGCGCTGGAGCTTGAGGCCCGTCGCACCGCCGCGCGCACCGCACAGACCTGGGGCGCTGGCGGCTACACCTGGGTCTATTTCGACGCCATCGCCATCGACGATCAGGCCTGCGCCCGGGTCGATACCCGGTTCTTCCTCGACGGCCTGAGGGACATCGTTCAGGCCAACCCGTCACAGGAGATGATCAACCTCTTGGCGGCCTATTGCAGCGTCGCCCTGCGCAAGGACCAAGGCCAGAACATTCAGGCCGACCTGCCTCGGCTCAAGATCGCCGCGGCCGCCGGCTGGCTGATCCGCGACCACCTGAAGGAGCTGCATCCGCTGGTCTGGGCCCATGCCGCTGAGGGGTTCGACAACAGCGCCCGCATCACTTCGCTCAGCCGCTTTGCCGCCCGCGGCCATGCCGGCGCGCTGCAGGCCATCGCCACCCAGTTCCGCGAGGAGATCGAAGGCGGCCAGAAGGTTGCCTTTACTGAAGAAGGGCTGGAGTTCAGTCCCGCGTAACCGCCCTGCAAAAGACGGGGCCGAAGCCCCGTGCCGTCATTTCTTCTTGAAGGCGTCCATCAGCGCCGCGCCCAGCGCGCCTGTACTTTGGCTTGAGCCCTGATCTCTGGCTTGGCCGCCCTTGGGTCCAGCAGACATCCTGCCCTTGCTGCCCTGAGGGCCGCCGGGCTTGCCGCCGCGACGCGGGCCTGCGCCCTTGGCCGGGCCGCGCGCATTGCGGTCTTCCTTGGCGGAGGCACCGCCGTCCTTCTTCATGGTCAGACCGATCCTCTTGCGCGGCACATCCACCTCGGTGACGGTCACTTTCACCACCTGGCCGGTCTTCACCACCTCATGGGGGTCCTTCACGAAGCGGTCGGCAAGCTGGCTCACATGCACCAGCCCGTCCTGATGCACGCCGATGTCCACAAAGGCGCCAAAGGCCGCGACGTTGGTCACCGTGCCCTCCAGCACCATGCCGGGCTTCAGGTCGGTGATCTCCTCCACCCCGTCCTTGAAGGAGGCCGTGACAAAGGACGGGCGCGGGTCGCGGCCCGGCTTTTCCAGCTCCTGGAAAATGTCACGCACGGTCGGCAGGCCGACATCGCCGCCTACGAAGTTCTCGGCCCGCAGGCCTTTCAGCGCCGCGGCGTCACCCATGATCTGGCGGATGTCGCGCCCGCAGGCGGCCACGATCTTGCGCGCCACATCATAGCTTTCGGGGTGCACCGAGGACGCATCCAGCGGCTCCTTCCCGTCGCGGATGCGCAGGAAGCCCGCGCATTGCTCAAACGCCTTGGGGCCAAGACGCGCGACCTTCAACAGCTCCTTGCGCGAGGCGAACGCGCCGTTCATGTCCCGGTGCGCCACAATTGCCTCCGCCAGCCCGGGGCCAAGGCCGGAGACATGAGCAAGGAGCGGTGCTGAGGCCATGTTGAGGTCCACGCCCACCGCGTTCACCACATCCTCGATCACCGCCTCCAGCGATTTCGACAGTTTGTGCTGGTCCACGTCATGCTGGTACTGGCCGACGCCGATGCTCTTGGGCTCGATCTTCACCAGCTCCGCCAGCGGGTCCTGCAGGCGGCGGGCAATCGACACTGCCCCGCGCAAGCTCACGTCCAGATCGGGAAACTCCCGCGCCGCCAGCTCGGAGGCGGAGTAGACCGAGGCGCCCGCCTCCGACACCACCACCTTGGTCGGCGCCTTGATCTTGGCAGGCAGGTGTTTCAGCACCTCCGCCACCATCCGCTCGGTCTCACGGCTGGCGGTGCCATTGCCGATGGCAATCAGCTCGACGCCGTGTTCTGCGATCAGCTTGACGATAGAAACCTGCGCCCCGCGCAGATCGTTCTTCGGCTGGAACGGGTATAACGTTTCAGTCGCCACCAGTTTCCCGGTCGCATCCACCACTGCCGCCTTGACGCCGGTGCGAATGCCCGGGTCCAGCCCGAGAGTCGGCCGCGCACCGGCCGGAGCTGCGAACAGCAGGTCCTTGAGGTTGCGAGCAAAAACCTGAATGGCATCCTCCTGCGCCCGGCCGCGCAGATCGCCCATTAGCTCCAGCATCATCGACAGGCTCAGCTTCACCCGCCAGGTCCAGCCCGCGACCTTGCGCAGCCATTTGTCGCCCGGGCCATTGCCGCCCGCGCCCAGCTCCGCCGCAACCATGGCCTCGGCCCGTGCCACGCCCTCTTCCGGCTCCGGCCCCACGTCCAGCGTCAGCACGCCTTCGTTGGAGCCGCGCAGCATCGCCAGCACCCGGTGCGAGGGCACATCCGCCCAGCGCTCGGTGTGGGCGAAATAGTCGGAGAACTTGGCGCCCTCCTGCTCCTTACCCTCAATCACCTTGGCGGTCAGCACCGCCTCCCGCTGCAGGAACTCCCGCAGCCGGCCCAGCAGGGATGCGTTTTCTGTCAGCCGTTCGGTCAGGATATCCCGCGCGCCATTCAGAGCGTCCTTCACCGTGGCCACCGCATCGGTAATGTACCCTTCCGCCAGCTTCTCCGGGTCGGCGCTGCGGTCGGCCAGGATGGCATCGGCCAGCGGCTCCAGCCCGTTTTCGCGGGCGATCATCGCCTTGGTGCGCCGCTTGGGCTTGTAGGGCAGATAAATGTCCTCCAGCTGCGCCTTGGTCTCCGCCTTGGCGATCGAAGCCGCCAGATCGTCGGTCAGCTTGTCCTGCCCCTTGATCGACTCAAGGATTGCCGCCCGCCGCTTTTCCAGCTCGCGCAGGTACTCCAGCCGCTCCGCCAGGGTGCGCAGCTGAGTGTCATCCAAGCCCCCGGTCGCCTCCTTGCGGTAGCGCGCGACAAACGGCACGGTGGCGCCTTCATCCAGCAGCGCGACGGCAGCGCTCACCTGCTTGGCGGCGGCGCCGATTTCCGTGGCAATGGTCTGGCTGATGCGGGCGGATGTGTCCAAGGCGGCCTCCTGAAATTCTGTTCGGGCTGCCAGTTCTAGCCCTCCTGATGCACCCCGCCAAGAGGCTGAATCGGGCTCAGGCGAACCATCGCGAAGGGCCGCGCCCGTCCGCGGGCGGAAGCGAAGCGCCCGCCCATGGGAGCGGACGGGCGCTGCCCGGGCTTACAGCCCGTGCAAATTAAGGAGGATCCGCACTGCGAAGAGTTTTCTCCGCCACCTGCCCCCTTGCCCCTGCCCGCCAGCGGGCCTAGAACGCTTGCCAACCAAGGACATTCGGATACGGCGGAAAACCATGCTCGACCTGACATATGAACTCCCCAAGCCCAAGGTGATCGCGGGCGCCAAGCATGACTGGGAACTGGTCATCGGCATGGAGGTGCATGCCCAGGTCAGCTCCAACGCCAAGCTGTTCTCCGGCGCCTCCACCAAGTTCGGCGCCGAGCCGAACTCCAACGTGGCCTTTGTGGACGCAGCGATGCCCGGCATGCTGCCGGTGATCAACGAATACTGCGTTGAGCAGGCGGTGCGCACCGGCCTCGGCCTGAAGGCGGACATCAACCTGTGGTCGGCCTTTGACCGCAAGAACTATTTCTACCCCGACCTGCCCCAGGGCTACCAGATTTCCCAGCTTTATCATCCTATTGTGGGCGAAGGCGAAGTGCTGGTGGAACTGGGCGACGGCACCGCACGCACCGTGCGGATCGAGCGTATCCACATGGAACAGGACGCGGGCAAATCGATCCACGACATGGACCCGCACATGTCCTTTGTCGACCTCAACCGTACCGGTGTCTGCCTGATGGAGATCGTCTCCCGCCCCGACATCCGCGGGCCGGAGGAAGCCGCCGCCTATATCGCCAAGCTGCGCCAGATCATGCAGTATCTGGGCACCTGCGACGGCAACATGCAGAACGGCAACCTGCGCGCCGACGTGAACGTCTCGGTCTGCCTGCCGGGCCAGTATGAAAAGTACCAGGAAACCCAGGACTTCAGCCACCTCGGCACCCGCTGCGAGATCAAGAACATGAACTCGATGCGCTTCATCCAGCAGGCCATCGAGGTCGAGGCACGCCGCCAGATCGCCATCCTCGAGGCCGGCGGCGAGATCGTGCAGGAAACCCGGCTCTATGACCCGGACAAGGGCGAAACCCGCTCCATGCGCTCCAAGGAAGAGGCGCATGACTACCGCTATTTCCCCGACCCCGACCTGCTGCCGCTGGAGATCGAGCAGGACTGGGTAGACGGAATCGCCGCCAATCTGCCGGAGCTGCCGGACGAGAAAAAGGCGCGTTTCATCAACGACTTCGGCCTCAGCGACTATGACGCCTCGGTGCTGACCGCGGATGTGGAATCGGCGGCCTTCTTTGAGGAAACCGCCAAGGGCCGCAGCGGCAAGCTGGCCGCGAACTGGGTGATCAACGAGCTGTTTGGCCGCCTGAAGAAAGAAGACCACGCGATCACCGAATCCCCGGTCTCCCCCGCCCAGCTGGGCGGCATCATTGACCTGATTTCCTCGGACGCGATTTCCGGCAAGATCGCCAAGGATCTGTTCGAGATCGTGTACACCGAAGGCGGCGACCCGGCGCAGATCGTCGAGGAGCGCGGCATGAAGCAGGTGACGGACACCGGCGCCATCGAGACCGCCCTGGACGAGATCATCGCCGCCAACCCGGCGCAGGTGGAGAAGGCCAAGGTGAACCCGAAACTGGCGGGCTGGTTCGTCGGCCAGGTGATGAAAGCCACCGGCGGCAAGGCCAATCCCAAGGCGGTGAACGAGCTGGTTGCCAAGAAACTGGGCGGCTGATCCCAGCCGGAAAACGGAATTCAAAAGGGCGTCGTTCGCGGCGCCCTTTTTCGTGCCGGAACGGGGGTGACATGCGTGCACCCCCTGTACACCCCCTGTGCACCGGGTGGTGTCATTCCAAATCTTCCGTCCGGCGGCACGCCGGACAGCCCCCGACCGCCCCCATGGGCGGGGGCTTCGCCCCCACCCGCGGTCAGACGCTGCCCTTCGCGCTGACAAAAACCCGCTCACTACCCCGTCATATTCGCCGCCGCTTGACCTTCCCCGCGCCAGCGGCTTTGCTCCGCCCAAAATCCCGGAGGCTTCATGGAACGCATTTTCGATCAGGATCTCGAGGACCGTCTGGTCCGCTACGCCGCCATCGACAGCCAGAGCGATGAGACCTCAGCGACGACACCCAGCACCGAAATTCAGTTCGATATGCTGAACCTGCTGGTGGCTGAGCTGAAGGAAATCGGCGCGCAGGATGTGGAACTGACGGATTATGGCGTGGTGCTGGCCACGGTTCCCGCCACCGCGCCGGGGCCGGCGATTGGATTCCTCGCCCATATCGACACTGCACCGCAGTTCAACGCAACCGGTGTCAAGCCGCGGGTGATCAAGGGATACGATGGCAGCGATATCCGCTTTCCCGACAACCCGGATCTAGTGCTGTCGCCGCAGAAATCCCCCTACCTCGCCTCCAAACAGGGCGATGACCTGATTACCGCCTCCGGCCTCACCCTATTGGGGGCTGACGACAAGGCGGGCGTTGCCATCGTGATGACCCTGGCGCGGCACTTGCTGGCAACCCCCGGGATCAAACACCCGAAGATCCGCCTCGCCTTCACCCCGGACGAGGAAATCGGCCGCGGCGTGGGCGCGCAGCTGCCCAAGGATCTGGGCGTGGACTTCGCCTATACGCTGGACGGCGGCGACGCGGGCGAGATCGTTTATGAGAGCTTCTCTGCCGACCGGGCGGTGGTGACCGTCAAGGGCGTGTCGATCCATCCCGGCTGGGCCAAGGAAAAGATGGTGAACGCCGCGCATCTGGCGGCCAAGATCGTGCAGACGCTGCCGCAGGCCACGATGACGCCGGAAACCACTGACGGCCGTGAGGGGTTCATCCATATCACCGATTTGAACGGCGGCTCGTCGGAGATGGAGATCAAGCTGATCCTGCGCGACTTTGAACTGGACGGGCTGGCCGCCAAGGGCGACCTGCTGCGCAAGGTCTGCGGCGCGGTGCAGGCCTCGGAGCCGCGGGCGGAGATCACCTGCGAAATCACCCCGCAATACCGCAACATGCGCTACTGGCTGGAAAACGACATGACCCCGGTGGAGCTGGCGCTGGAAGCCTGCCGCGCGCTTGGGATCGAGCCGGTATCGGCCCCGATCCGCGGCGGCACCGACGGCTCGCGGCTGACCGAGCTGGGGGTTCCTACGCCCAATATCTTCACCGGCATGCAGAATGTGCACGGGCCGCTGGAATGGATTTCGGTGCAGGACATGACCAAGGCCACGGAAGTCTGTCTGACGCTGGTGCAGATGGCCGCGGCGGAGGGCTGAACCGTTTGCGGGTCCCGGAATTTTGCGAAAATTCCGGCTCGTAAAGCACGTGTTTTCCGGGCCGTTTTCCGCGCCGGAAAACGGCGGGCCGCCGCACACCGGCTGCCCCTCCGGCCCCTTGACCGCTCCCCCCTTTCCGCTAAAGCTGCGGGCCGAAACAGGAGACGTTCATGCAAGCATTTGAGTACAAGGTTGTCCCCGCCCCCGCCAAGGGCACCAAGGCGAAGGGCGTGAAGACACCCGAGGCGCGCTTTGCCAATTCGATCGAAATCCTGCTGAACGAGATGGCCGCCGACGGCTGGGAGTTCCAGCGCGCGGAGCTGCTGCCGAGCGAGGAGCGCTCCGGGCTGACCGGCTCCAGCACGAACTGGCGCAACGTCATGGTGTTCCGCCGCGCCCTTGCCGCGGAAGCGGCGGACCGGGCGCCCGCTGCTGACGTGCTCTCCCGTCCCGGCGAGCCGCCGCTGACCGCCACTGCGGGCGATCCCGAGGCGCCTGCCGGCGCCACTCCTGTTCCCGGGCCCGGCGCCGCGAAGATGCAGGCGGACGACGGCGTGGAAGAACTCAGCCCAGTGTCCGGGATGACCGCCGCGCTGAAAAAGCGGGCCGGGCTGCAAGACGACGAGAAGTAGCGCGGGGAAACGGCGGGCGGATTGCCCGCCCTGCCGGTCCGCTGTTTGCTGGGCGGACGGTTCCGCCCGCCACCGCGCGGCCTTAGGCCCCGGTATCCAGCGCCAGCGCGTGGATCCGCGGCACGATATTCCCCAGCGCCTTGTGCACGGCGCGGTGCTGCGCCACCCGGCTCATGCCCTCGAAGGCCCCGGTGCGGATCCGTACCGCGAAATGGCTCTCGCCCGAGCCATCGTCGCCTGCGTGGCCCGCGTGTTTGTGGCTTTCGTTCACCACCTCCAGCGCGCTCGGCGCAAAGGCCGCCTGCAGCGCCGCTTCCATTTCCTGCTTCACGCTCATTTTCCGCTCATCCCCGTAAATTTTTCCGCGCGCCCCCTTCAATCTGGCGCCCCTTAGACTAAACTGCTGCCTCCGAGTCGAACAGATGCGTCTAGAAGGTGCGCCCATGACCAAATCCGATCCCTTTGGCTTCGATATGTCCGTCCGCTCCGCCAAGAAGAAGAACCCGCGCGGGCGGCGCGCAGCCACGGGTGCTTCCGAAACCTCTACCCGCGTCTGCGACAAGGAGGGCTGCGAGGAAGCAGGCAAGTTCCGCGCCCCCAAGGCGCCGGACGTGCTGGATGATTTCTACTGGTTCTGCCAGGAGCACGTGCGCGAGTACAACAACAAGTGGAACTTCTTCGAAGGCACCACCGAGGCGGAGCTGAATGCGCAGCGCTCCAAGGACAAGGTGTGGGAGCGCGAGACCAAGCCGATGGGCGACCCTGAGGCCCGCGCCTGGGCGCGGCTGGGCATCGAGGACCCCCATCAGGTTCTGGGCGCCAATGCCACCCAGAACCCGGGCCGCGCCGCCAAGACCGGCCGCCGGCTGCCCCCCACCGAGCGCCGGGCGATCGAGATCCTGGAAGCCAAGGACGACTGGTCCAAGGCCGACATCCGCAAGGCCTACAAGAAGCTGATCAAGGTGCTTCACCCCGACATGAACGGCGGCGACCGCAGCCAGGAAGAGCAGTTGCAGGAGGTCATGTGGGCCTGGGATCAGATCAAGGACAGCCGCAGCTTCAAGTGAGCGCGGCAGATCACCGAATTGCGGAGGGCGGCCTGGGGCCGCTCTTTTCTTTCCTGCGGACCCGTGCCTGGGGCTGATTTCCGTGGCCTGGGTGCTGACCGGTTTGGACCGGCCTCATCAGCCGCTCACCGCCCGATCCCGTAATTATTGCTGCCGGCCGCGCTGTGCTGCGCTTTGTAGCTGGCGATGGGCGGTCTTTCGCCGAAAATTATAGATAGACTTTTTATTTCTTTGACCCGCCCTGCCGTGACCGGTTAGGCAAAGATGTGCCGGCCGCAGCCTACCCCCCCAAAGCTTCGCGGGCGCCGGCAACAAAACGCGCCCCCTGCTGCCCGGCCGGGGGCGCAGTGCGTATCGCCCCCTCTGCCATCTGTCCGCAGTCCGCTCAGCGCCGTCTGTCCAGTTCCGGAACAATCGCGGCGTCAGCTGGTTTCCTGCCACACTTCCCCTTGCCCTCGCGCGCCAGATCGGGCACCAATCCCGCGGATTGGACCCTGATGGCAGGGAAGCGGTATAAGGATCGACTGGGATGACCGACGGCTTTGTGGATATGAATGCGAAACCGACCGAAGCAATTTCGGTGCGCGATGTGTTCGGGATCGACACGGATATGACGGTCAAGGGCTTTGCCGACGGCTCCGACCGGGTGCCGGCGCTGGACCCGACCTACAAGTTCGACCCGGAAACCACGCTGGCGATCCTGGCGGGCTTCAGCCACAACCGCCGTGTGATGATCCAGGGCTACCACGGTACCGGCAAGTCGACCCACATCGAACAGGTCGCCGCCCGCCTGAACTGGCCTTCCGTGCGTGTGAACCTCGACAGCCACATCAGCCGGATTGACCTGATCGGCAAGGACGCGATCAAGCTGCGCGACGGCAAGCAGGTGACTGAGTTCCACGAAGGCATTCTGCCTTGGGCGCTGCGCAACCCGGTTGCGATCGTGTTCGACGAATATGATGCGGGCCGCGCCGACGTTATGTTCGTGATCCAGCGGGTGCTGGAGCATGACGGCAAGCTTACCCTCTTGGACCAGAACGAGATCATCACCCCGAACCCGTTCTTCCGCCTGTTTGCCACCGCCAACACCGTTGGCCTCGGCGACACCACCGGTCTGTATCATGGCACCCAGCAGATCAACCAGGCACAGATGGACCGCTGGTCGCTGGTCTCGACCCTGAACTACCTGAGCCACGACGCCGAAAGCGCCATCGTGCTGTCCAAGGCGCCGCATTACAACACCGAGAAGGGCCGCAAGACCATCAGCCAGATGGTGACCGTTGCCGACCTGACCCGGACCGCCTTTATGAACGGCGACCTGTCCACAGTGATGTCGCCGCGGACGGTGATCAACTGGGCCCAGAACGCCGAGATCTTCCGCGACGTGGGCTATGCCTTCCGCCTGTCGTTCCTGAACAAATGCGACGAGCTGGAGCGCCAGACCGTGGCCGAGTTCTACCAGCGCTGCTTCGACGAAGAGCTGCCGGAAAGCGCCGCCAGCGTGAGCCTGGGCTAACAGCAAGGTGCCGCCCGGCGGCAACGCCGGGCAGTGCCCGACCGCCCCGTCGAACCCAAGGTTCGCCTTCGGCAAAACGGAGCGGGCACTTCGTTTCCCGCCCGCGGCCGGGCAATGCCCTTTGATACAATCAAAGAAGGCTGGACAACGGCTGCACTTGGCGGAATGCTTCGATCAAGGACACCTTGCGACCATGAAAAAGCCGAACGACAACCCCGCCGATCCGTTCAAGAAAGCCCTGGCCGAAGCCACCAAGGTGATGGCCGACGACCCGGAACTGTCGGTGAGCTATACCGTCGACCCCTCCGGGCTGTCGGGCGACTCGATGCGGCTGCCGCAGGTCTCCCGCCGGATGAGCCGCGAGGAGGTGCTGCTGGCCCGCGGCACCGCGGATGCGCTTGCGCTGCGCCACAAGTTCCACGACGACGCCACCCACGCGAAATACGTGCCGCAGGGCGAGATGGCCCGCGACCTCTATGAGGCGATGGAAACCGCCCGCTGCGAGGCGATGGGCGCGCGCCACATGCCCGGCACTGCGTCAAACATCGACGTGAAGATCCGCAACGAGTCGATCCGGCGCGGCTATGACCAGATGAAATCCTCCTCCGAGGCGCCGCTGGCCGCCTCTGCGGGCTATCTGATCCGGCACTTGGCCACCGGCCGCGAGCTGCCGGAGGGCGCTGCCAACATCATGGAGCTGTGGCGCGGGTTCATCGAATCCCAGGCCGGCGGCACGCTGGAAAACCTGGACGAAACCATTGCCGACCAGGCCGCGTTCGCCAAACTGGCGCGGCAGGTGATCTCGGACCTCGGCTATGGCGACCAGCTGGGCGATGACCCGGATGATCTGGACGACGAGGCCAATGACGAGGCCGAAGACAACGCCGAGGAGCAGCAGGATCCGGACAGCACCGGCCAGGACGATTCCGACGAGGAACAGGCCGACGCGTCTCCCGAGCAGAGCCAGGAGCAGCAGCAGGACGAAAGCCAGGCCCAGGTCTCGATGGACGAGATGGCCGACGACGAGCTGGCCGAGGACACCGAGATGCCCGACGGCGAGGCGCCGCTGGAGCCGCCTGCCCCGCCGCCGGTCTCTGATGCGGACCCGGACTACAAGGTGTTTCTGGACACCCACGACGAGGAGATCAACGCAGAAGAGCTGGCCGAGCCTGCCGAGCTGGAGCGTCTGCGCGCCTATCTCGACCAGCAGCTGGAGCCGCTGAAGGGCGCGGTGAGCCGCTTGGCGAACAAGCTGCAGCGCCGCCTGCAGGCGCAGCAGAACCGCAGCTGGGAGTTCGACCGCGAGGAAGGCATCCTGGATGCCGGCCGCCTGGCGCGGGTGGTTGCCAACCCGACCACGCCGCTCAGCTTCAAGGTCGAAAAGGACACTGAGTTCCGCGACACCGTGGTGACTCTCCTGCTGGACAACTCCGGCTCCATGCGCGGCCGCCCGATCTCGATCGCGGCGATCTGCGCTGACGTGCTTGCCCGCACCCTGGAGCGCTGCAACGTGAAGGTCGAGATCCTCGGCTTCACCACCCGCGCTTGGAAGGGCGGCCTGGCGCGCGAGGCCTGGCTGAACGACGGCCGCCCGCAGCAGCCGGGGCGTCTGAACGACTTGCGCCACATCATCTACAAGGGCGCCGACGCCCCGATGCGCCGCACCCGCGCCAACCTGGGCCTGATGATGAAAGAGGGCCTCTTGAAGGAAAACATCGACGGCGAGGCGCTGGAATGGGCGCACCGCCGCATGGTGGCGCGGCGTGAGGCCCGCAAAATCCTGATGGTGATCTCCGACGGCGCGCCGGTGGATGACTCGACGCTGTCGGTGAACCCGGCGAACTACCTGGAGAAACACCTGCGCGACGTGATCGCCATGGTCGAAAAGCGCAAGCAGGTGGAACTGCTGGCAATCGGCATCGGCCACGACGTGACCCGCTATTACGAACGCGCGGTGACGATCACCGACGTGGAGCAGCTGGCAGGCGCAATGACCGAGCAGCTGGCCGCCTTGTTCGACAGCGACCCGCGCGCCCGCGCACGGGTGATGGGCATCAAACGCGCAAGCTGACGCCAGCTCCCTCAGACGGCCAAGGGAGCCCTCCCGCGCCTTTGGCCTGCATCAAAGATGCCGCCCTCAGCCTTGGGCATGGCCGCGCGCTGACCCCCGCCGCGGCGCCCCGGGGGCCACGGCCGACGTTCGACACCCGACTATCGACGCCCG
>NZ_CEYXRG010000022.1:0-34718 GCF_982940295.1 Leisingera sp. | reverse complement strand
GTTGGGCGGGGGGGTGCGGGGGGGGGGGGGGCCGGGTGCCGACGGCACCCGGCGCTTGGCCCAACGGGCCGGAGGGCATCTGTGATGCTCTCGCGGCCGGGCGGGAGCACTCCCGTTTGATTACCCCTTGCGTTGTGCCGTCAGGTCCCGGGAAATCTCTCTGCCGCCGCCCTTGCCAGCAGCAGGGCGATTTGGGACAAGAAGGGGCGCGCGCCCCGGCCCGCGCGTTTTCTTTACCGCGGCCCCGGAGTGCGCAAGCTTCCCGCCGCCCCGCCCCTTCAGCAGGAGACATGCCGATGTATCAGTCTTTCGACGTGACCGCCCGCCCGGAACAGGGCCCGCCCCGGCTGGCCGCGCTGCGCAAGGAGCTGGCGGCGGAAGGCCTGGACGGTTTCCTGGTGCCCCGCGCCGACGCGCATCAGGGCGAATATGTGGCCCCTCATGACGAGCGTCTCAGCTGGCTCACCGGTTTCACCGGCTCGGCGGGCTTCTGCGCGGTGCTGCAGAGCATCGCCGGTGTGTTCATCGATGGCCGCTACCGCACCCAGGTGAAGCGCCAGGTGGCTGCGGAGTTCACCCCCGTGCCCTGGCCCGAGGTGCAGCTGGCGGACTGGCTGAAGGAGCAGCTGCCGCATGGGGGCAAGGTGGGGTTTGATCCCTGGCTGCACCCCGCAGGACAGATCACGTCGCTCACCAAGGAGCTGGCGGGCAGCGGCATCACCCTAGCGCAATCCGAGAACCTGGTGGACCGGATCTGGCAGGACCAGCCGGCACCGCCAATGAACCCCGTGGCCGCCCATCCGCTGGACTATGCGGGCGAAAGCGCCGCGGACAAATGCACGCGGCTGGCCAAGGGCCTCCAGGACGCAGGCCAGACGGCAGCCGTCATCACCCTGCCCGACAGCATCATGTGGCTGCTCAATATCCGCGGCAGCGACGTGGCGCGCAACCCGGTGGCGCATGGCTTTGCCATCCTGCACAGCGACGCGCGGGTGGACCTGTTCATGGCGGCAGAGAAACTCACGGGCCTGGAGGCGCATTTCGGCAGCACCGTCACCGTGCATCCGCCCCAAGACTTCCTCAAGGCCGCGGCAGCTCTCAACGGCTCTGTCGCAGCGGACTCCGGCACGGTCCCGCAGATCGTCGCGGACAAGCTGGGCGAGCGGCTGGTGCCCGCAGGCGACCCCTGCGCCCTGCCCAAGGCGCGCAAGAATTCCGCCGAGATCGCGGGCAGTGCCGCCGCCCACCTGCGCGACGGGGCAGCGATTGTCGAGATGCTGGCCTGGCTGGATGCCCAGGCGCCCGGCACCATCACCGAGATTGATGTGGTGAAGAAGCTGGAAGCCCTGCGCCGCGAGGATCCCGCCTTGCGCGACATCAGCTTTGAAACCATTGCAGGCACCGGCGAGAACGGTGCTGTCATGCATTACCGCGTGACCGAGGAAACCGACACGCGGCTGGAGGACGGCCACCTGCTGGTGCTGGACAGCGGCGGCCAGTATCTGGACGGCACCACCGACATCACCCGCACCATCGCCATCGGCACCCCCGGAAACGAGGAGCGCGCCGCCTATACCCGCGTGCTGCAGGGCATGATCGCCATGTCCCGCCTGCGCTGGCCCAAGGGGCTGGCGGGCCGCGATATCGAGGCCATCGGCAGGATGCCGCTGTGGCTGGCAGGGCAGGATTTCAATCACGGCCTTGGCCACGGCGTCGGCGCCTATCTCAGCGTGCACGAGGGCCCGCAGCGGCTGGCGCGCACCAGCCATGTGCCGCTGGAGCCCGGCATGATCCTGTCGAATGAACCCGGATACTACCGCGAGGGCGCCTTTGGCATCCGGATCGAGAACCTTCTGGTTGTTGAAGAGGCCCCGGCCCTTGACACCAGCGACCCGGAGCGCGAAATGCTGTGCTGGCGCACGCTCACCTTTGCCCCGGCAGACCGGCGGCTGGTGGATGCCTCCATGCTGACAGCAGACGAGAAAGACTGGCTCGACAGCTATCACCAGGAGGTTGCAGCAAAGATCGGACCGCAGCTCAGCCCCGCCGCGCAGGCGTGGCTTGATGCCGCAACCGCGCCGTTGTGACCCGGGTCTGACACCCGGCTGTTACATGGACTGAACAAAAGATGACACGAACGAAGAAAATGGGAAATCACGCATGACAAATATCCGTATCCGCAAGGCCGAAGGCACCTGGGTCGTCCGTTCCGGCGGCGCCGTATTGGGCGAAACTTCCAATGCGCTGGAGCTGACGGAGGGCGATATGGATCCGGTCATCTATTTCCCGCGCGAAGACATTGCCATGGCGTTCCTGGACCGCACCAGCAAGACCACCCAGTGCGAGCACAAGGGCGAGGCCAGCTATTTCTCGATCGCCAACAAATCCTCGGTCACCGAAAACGCGGCCTGGAGCTATGAGGATCCGAAAGAGGCGGCGGCAGAGATCAAGGGCTGCCTGGCATTTGTGCTGAGCGACTCTGTCAAGGTTGAGCAGGTCTGAGCCCACCCGTCCGCGGCGGCACCCCGCCGCCGCCCCGCGCGGGGGCAGCTATGAATTTCCGGAAGCCTAATCCGGACCGCACCGGTGCCAAGGCGCCGGTGTTTTTTTTGGGGGTGCGCGGCAACAGGTACCGCACATCCGGCCTTGCGGGCCGGAAGCTGCAGTTCCTTGTTCCGGAAGAAGGGGGCTAGGTCAGAATGGCCCGGCTGAGGTTCAGCCTAGCTTCCTCCAGCGCGTCGCCTGCGCCAAGGATATCCGTTTCCCGGGCGCATTGGATCGCGTAGTTGATCACTGCCTCCAGTGCCGCCCGTTCATTTTCCCGCTCGTCCGCCGTATTTTTCGCACCAGCCTCTTGCGGGCCGATTTCGAGGTTACGCATGAGTTTCCTACCGAAGTGAGTAAGTCTTGCTATGTCCTGGTTGTAGTGTTGTCGGAGGCTCAGCCGCAGGGCAACGCAAATCTTAACTTTCCATTTACCTGTAGCGGATTTCTCACAGATGCGGGGAAGATCCGGCCCGGTTTCCCCCTTGCGAAGTGCCGGAAGGCGGGCGGCAGCGGCAGAATCCGCGCTTGCCCTGCCAGGGCAGCCGGTTTCTGGGGTTATCTGTGCTCCTCGGCGGCGGTGGCGGCCAGGGCGCGGTTATAGGCCTTCAGCGCATCCACATGGTAAAGGGCGCCGATGATCTCTTCCGTGCCGGCCTCCTCCATCATCACCGGGAGAAAGGCCGCGTCGGCGCGGTCGAACACCGGCATCGCCGCCTCCAGCGAGGCGGCGGCGCGGATGCACAGCCCCTCCTCCACCAGCGCCTGGCACTCCTCCAGCGTGGCGCAGCGGCTGTCCCCCATCGGCCGCATCACGGCGCCCGCGCGGATCAGCGCCAGCAAATAGGCCTGCGGCCCGGCTGCGCAGTGAATGTCGCGCTTTTCCAGCTGGGTGAGGAAGAAGGAGCGGTCCACCAGCCGTGACGCCAGCGCAGTGGACATGGAGACCGAAACCATCACCGCCAGGCCGATCTGCCAGTCGCCGGTCAGCTCGAACACGATGAGCGTGGTGGAGATCGGCGCCCCCAGCACGGCGGCAGCTACAGCTCCCATGCCGGCAAAGGCATATAGCGTGTGGGTGCCCGACACGTCCGGCAGCACCGAGGTCGCGATCAGACCAAACGCCAGCCCGGTGAGCGCGCCGATCATCAGCGAGGGGGAGAACACCCCGCCGCCCATGCGCCCGCCCATGGTGATGGCAACGGCGGCGGTCTTGACCACGGTGAAAATCACCGCCTCCGCCAGCAGCAGCCCGCCGGTCAGCGCCAGCACGGTGGTTTCATAGCCGACGCCGATGATGTGGGGGTACCAGACCGCGATCACCCCCAGCATGGCGCCGGATACCGCCGGGCGCAGCCAGCGCGGCAGGCACAGCCGCTCTTGCACCTTGTTGCCGACCTTGTCGGCAAAGAAGATCGCCCGCATTTGGACCACCGCCACCAGGCCGCAGATCAGCCCTAGGATCAGGAAGGCCGGCAGCTCCACATAGAATTGCAGCGCACCGGGCGTGACCAGGGTGAATTCGGTGACATCGCCGTATTCCAGCCGGTTTATGACGGTGCCCGCAACCGAGGCAATCACGATAGGCGCAAAGGCATTGACCGCGAAGTGGCGCAGCACCACCTCCAGCGCGAACAGGGCGCCGGCAATCGGCGCGTTGAAGCTGGCAGACACCGCCGCCGCCACCGCACAGCCCAGCAGGTCGCGCCCGGTGATGCCGTCGGCGTTGATCCGGTTGCTGACCCAGGTGGAGATCACCCCGGCCATATGCACCACCGGCCCTTCACGCCCGGTTGAGCCGCCGGTGGACAGCGTGATGAAGGACGCCAGCGCCGAGGCAAGCCCCTCCCGCTGCTCGACGCGGCCGTCGTGCAGCGCCGCGCCCTCGATCACGTCGGCGACCGAACGGACCCGCCCGTCCGGGGTGAACCGGTCGAGGATCAGGCCGACCACCAGACCGCCGCCCGCAGCGATGGACACCAGCACATACCAGGGCAAGCCCTGCGCAAAGCTGTGCAGGTAATCCACATCCGGCGCGCCATAGACCCAGGCCTGCAACGCCGCGATCCCCTTGCGGAAGAACAGCGCCGCAAAGCCCGCGGCGATGCCGATCAGCAGCGCGATCAGCCAGAACTGGAACTGGCTGGGGCCGCGGTGGCGCATCACCCGCCAGATATCCTTGAGGCCGGCCAGCCATTGCAGGGAAATTGCGGAAAGGGACGAACGGATTTCTTGCACCATAACCTGTCAGCGGGTCTTTTTTGTTTTCAATGGCCTACAACTGCCATGAAGCCGGTTAAAGAACCCTCACCCCGCCAGGTGTTCCGGCAGGTTATCCGGCCAGCAACGCGCGGGCCGCGGCACGGGCCTCGTTGGTGATGGTATCACCGGACACCATACGGGCAAGCTCATCCACCCGTTCCGTTCCATCCAGCGGCACCACCTGTGACAATGTCATGCCGTCGATCACCTGCTTGCGCACCTGCCAATGATGGCCGCCAAGCGCCGCCACCTGCGGCGAGTGGGTCACCACCAGCACTTGGCCGCCGCTTGCAAGGTTGCGCAGCCTGCGGCCCACAGCATCCGCCGTTGCACCGCCGACCCCGCGGTCGATCTCGTCGAAAATCAGCGTCTTGCTGGCATCCTCGCCGCGCAGGCAGACCTTGAGGGCCAGCAGGAAGCGGCTGAGCTCGCCGCCCGAGGCGATCTTGTTCAGCGGCCCGGCAGGCGCGCCCGGATTGGTGGCGACGGTAAAGGCCACCGCGTCGGTTCCGTCCGGTCCCGGCTCTGCCGTGGTAATGCGGGTCTCAAATACCGCCCGCTCCATCTTGAGCGGCGCCAGCTCTGCCATCACCGCCTTGTCCAGCGATGCCGCGCCCTGGCGGCGCACAGCACCCAACTGCTTGGCGGCTTGCGTGTAAGAGTCTTCTGCCGCCTTCAGCGCGGCCTCCTGATCGGCCAGGTTCTGATCGCCCGCATCCAGCGCGGCAAGCTTTGCCCGCAAGGTTTCGGCATAGTCGCCCAGTTCATCCGCCTGCACGCCGTGCTTGCGCGCCAGCGCGCGGATCGCAAACAGACGCTCCTCGCAGTCTTCCAGCTCACCCGGGTTGAAATCCAGGCTGCCAAGCACACGCTCCACACCGTCCTGAGCATCGCCCAGCTCAATCATCGCGCGGCTCAGCGCCGCCAGCGGCTCATCCAGGCCTGTTTCATCCTCTTGGCCCGCAACGCCCTCCAGCCAGCGCTGCGCCTCGCCCATGGCGGACTCGGCGCCCTCGCTGAGCAGCGCATGGGCGCGGGCGATGTCGCCGCGGATGCGCTCAGCCGCCTGCATCTGGCGGCGGCGGGTGTCCAGCGCCTCATCCTCGCCCGGCTGCGGATCCAGCTTGTCCAGCTCAGCAACCGCATGGCGCAGGAACTCTTCCTCGGCCCGCACCGCGTCCAGCGCGGCACGGGTGGCCGCCACCGTCTTGCGCGCCTTGGCCGCTCCGGCCCAGGCCGCCCGGACTTTGGCCAGCAGCGGCTGGGTGCCGGCATATTGGTCCAGCAGCGCCATATGGCCGCGCGGATTGAGCAGCCCGCGGTCGTCATGCTGGCCGTGCAGTTCAACCAGGGTTTCCGACAGCGCCCGCAGCACCTCGCCCGAGCAGCGCCGGTCATTGACCCAGGCGGTCTTGCGCCCATCGGCGGTGTTCACCCGGCGCAGGATCAGGCTGTCGCCGCCGGGCAGCCCGGCCTCTTCCAGGATCGCATGAGCCGGGTGATCGGCGGGCAGGTCGAATTCCGCCAGCACCTCGCCCTGCTTGGCGCCCTGGCGCACCAATTCGGCACGGCCGCGCCAGCCCAGCACAAAGCCGAGACTGTCGAGGAGAATGGATTTGCCCGCCCCGGTCTCGCCGGTCAGCACATTCAGCCCGGGCTGAAAGTTCAGCTCCAGGTGGTCAATGATCAGGATATCCCGGATATCAAGCGCGCGCAGCATTGCCCCGCCCCATTGCCGCAGCGGCCCTTACAGCCACTGCCCTTTCACCGTCTGCCGGTAGATCTGGCTCAGCCAGTTGTTGCCGCGGTCCTTGGGCTTGAGCCCTTGCGCGGTCAGCAGCCTGTAGCTGTCCTCGTACCATTCGGTGGACTGGAAGTTATGGCCCAGAATGGCCGCCGCAGTCTGTGCTTCGGCAGTCAGGCCCAGCGACAGATAGCCCTCGACCAGGCGGTGCAGCGCCTCTGGCGTGTGGCTGGTGGTCTGGAAATCCTCCACCACCACCCGGAACCGGTTGATTGCAGAGGTGTAATGGCCGCGGCGCAGGTAGTAGCGGCCGATCTCCATCTCCTTGCCCGCCAGGTGGTCAAAGGCCAGGTCGAATTTCAGGATTGCCGAAGTGGCATACTGGCTATCCGGGTAAACCTCGATCACCGTGCGCAGCGCCTGCAGCGCCTGGAAGGTCAGCCCCTGGTCGCGGCCCACCTCGTCGATCTGGTCGTAATAGCTGAGCGCCAGCAGATACTGGGCATAAGCCGCATCCTCATCGGCCGGGTAAAAGTCGATGAACCGCTGCGCGGCGGCGCGGCTGTTCTCGTAATCCTTGGTGGAGTGATAGGCAAAGGCCTGCATGATCACCGCCTGTTTCGCCCATTCGGAATAAGGGTACAGGCGCTCGATCTCGGCGAAGTAATAGACGGCATCCTTGGGGCGCCGGTTGGCCAGCTCGAACTCGCCGCGCTCATAGATCTGATCGGGGGAATAGGCCTCGACCGACTCGCCGCGCTTGACTGCGCCGCCGTCACCGCCGCAGCCCGCAAGCACCGCCATCAGAACGACCGCGCCCAAGGTTCTGGCTCCTGCCCTGATGCCGTTCATAATGCCTAACCTCACCGTCATTGACTTACGGGTGTCCGCCCCGGTTATGCCGTCTCTAGCATATTCGAATGGCGCGCAAAATGCCTTTCGCCACTTCCGCGTTCACATGGCAGAGAAAGCCGCCCGCGGTCAAGGCTGCGCGGGAATTCCCTGCCGCAAGGGCTGCCATTGCGGCCACATGAAAAGACCCGGGACAAGGGGGTCCCGGGCCAGTTGTCCGCTCGTTCCTGGTTTTCTGCCTTATGCCACGCGGCGCTGTTCAGCCGGGATTTCCGACCAGATCAGCCCCTGCCCCGGAAGCCGTGCGGTCATCGCTGCATCGCAGACGACGGCCCGGACTGCACCCGGCTCCGCAAACAAGGCTCGCAGCAAGGTGTTGGTCAGCGCGTGCCCCGCGCGCTCGCCAACGTAGCGCCCCAAGATCGGCCCCCCGGCCAGTGCCAGATCGCCCAGGGCATCCAGCATCTTGTGGCGTACAGGCTCGTCCGAGTGGCGCAGGCCCGCGCCGCTCTCGACCCGGTCCCCGTCAAACACAACCGCGTTCTCGCCCGGCACACCGCCCAGAGCGAGGCCGTTGGCCTGCATGGATTCGACATCCGCCTGACGGCAGAAAGTACGGCTGTCGCACAGCTCACGCGCAAAGCTGCCGTTGCGCATGTCCAGGACCTTGCTCTGGCGGCCGATCGCGGCTTCGGCAAAGTCGATGTGGAATTCGATGGTCAGGCGGTCCGACGGCAGCAGGGTGGCGCGGGCGCCGTCCTTTTCAACCGTCACCGGCTTCAGCACTTCATAGGCAGTCGCGGGCACGCCCTGGCGCTGCACGCCGTATTTCATGATCCCGCGCACAAACGGTGCCGAGGACCCATCCACAATCGGCACTTCCGGGCCGTCGATTTCGATCAGCGCATTGTGCACGCCGCATCCGGCCAGCGCCGCCATGATGTGCTCGACTGTGGAAACACTCACACCGGAGGTGTTGACCAGCCGGGTGCACAGCGGGCTGCGCTCAACCAGGTCCCAGCGGGCCGGAACCAGTGTGTTGCCCAATGCGATGTCGGTGCGCTTGAACACGATCCCATGCCCCGCCGGAGCCGGGATCAGGATCATGCGGGCGGGCTTGCCGGAATGCAGTCCGACCCCTTCAAATGCCACCGATGCCTTGAGCGTATTTTGCACGTTGTGCCTCATTTCACTATGTCCGGCCTCCCGGGCCGTGTTGCGAAAGAGAGTTAAGGTTTTGGAAAAAAACCTACAACTCAATCTTTGTAACGGTTTGAAACATGGCTGTAACAGATAGGCAAAACACCGCTTAGATCCACGCAAAGCACTGATCCAAAAAGAGAAAGCCGCCCAAAAGGCGGCTTTCGTCAGCGTCAGATGTGATGCGTCAGTTGGCCTGGCGGCGCAGAAACGCGGGGATTTCGATGCGTTCCTGGTCGGGATCAGGCTGCTGCGCCTGGGCCTGCTGAGGCTGTGCCGAGGGGGCCGGCGCCTGCATTGCGGGCTGCTGGCGCACCGCTTGGGGCTGCTGTTTGGCCGCCGGGGTCTCAGTTGTGCCGGTCATGCGGTGGATCAGCGAATTCAGGCCGAACCGGCGCTGGCCCTCGGGCTGCTGCTGTTGTTGCTGTTGCTGCTGCGAAGCCGGTGCAACCGGCGCCACCGGACGCGGCTGCTGTGCCTGCGGCTGCTGGACCCGCTGGGCCGCGGCCTGCAGACGCTCCAGCGCCTGCGGCGACGGGGTGCCCGGCGCGGGCGCCTTGGGTGCGACAAAGGCGTCTGCCTGCTGCCCGGCAACATCCGCCTGCGGGCGGAACTCAGGCACCTGCGGCTGGTAGGCCGGCGGCGGCAGGCCGTCATCGCCCATCTGCTCCGGCTCTTCAAAGACGTCGCCTGACTGGTCCTGCTCAGCGGCCTGCTGCACGTTCATCTCTTCGAACAGCGACGGCTCTTCCAGCGCGGCGGGGGCTTGAGCAGGTTCCGCAGCCGGGGCCGGGGCGGCCTCCACAGGCCGCGGCTGCTCAACCGGGGTTTCCAGTTCCAACGGCGCGGCGCGGGTTTCCTCGACGGTGACAGTCTGGCGCAGCGGTGCCGACATCGGGCGGCGCGGCACCGGCATATCGGTGTTCACGTCGGTGGCGTCGATGCCGGTGGCCACGACGGAGACCCGCATCTTGCCTTCCATGCCGGTGTCCAGGGTGGAACCGACGATGATGTTGGCATCCGGATCCACTTCCTCGCGGATGCGGTTGGCCGCCTCGTCCAGTTCGAACAGGGTCAGGTCGTGGCTGCCGGTGATGTTGATCAGCACGCCCTTGGCACCCTTGAGGCTGATTTCGTCCAGCAGCGGGTTGGCAATCGCCTTCTCGGCGGCCTGCACGGCGCGGTCTTCGCCCTCGCCCTCGCCGGTGCCCATCATCGCCTTGCCCATCTCGTCCATCACGGCGCGGACGTCGGCAAAGTCGAGGTTGATCAGGCCCGGGCGCACCATCAGGTCGGTCACACCCTTGACGCCCTGATACAGCACGTCATCCGCCATCGAGAACGCCTCGGTGAAGGTGGTCTTCTCGTTGGCGAGGCGGAACAGGTTCTGGTTCGGGATGATGATCAGCGTGTCCACAACCTTTTGCAGGCTTTCGACACCGCTTTCGGCCTGGCGCATCCGCTTGAGGCCCTCGAACTGGAACGGCTTGGTCACGACACCAACGGTCAGAACGCCCAGCTCCCGCGCCGCCTGCGCGATGATCGGCGCCGCGCCGGTGCCGGTGCCGCCGCCCATGCCCGCGGTGATAAAGCACATATGCGCGCCCGCCAGATGGTCGACGATCTGCTCGATGCTTTCCTCAGCCGCGGCGGAGCCCACCTGCGGGCGGGCGCCTGCGCCCAGGCCCTCGGTCACTTTCACACCCAGCTGGATGCGGGCCTTGGCCGCGCTTTGCTGCAGGGCCTGCGCGTCGGTATTGGCCACGACGAATTCAACGCCGTCCAATTCCTTCTCGATCATGTTGTTGACGGCGTTGCCGCCGGCCCCGCCGACACCAAATACCGTGATCTTCGGCTTCAACTCTTCCTGCCCGGGCATCGAAAGATTCAACGTCATGCTCTTACCGCCTGTGTTACCCGCCCTCCCGCAAAGGGCTTGTTCCTGTCCTATTCACCATAATCTTACCGCGGAGGGGATGTTTCGTCATCCCAAAAAGCACAATGTGCCACAAAATAAGGTCTCAATTCTAAGACCAAACCGCGGTATTTCGCCGTCCCTAGCAGATATTGCGGTTTACGCACAAGCCCTACACAACACAGAGGATCCATCCGCAAAATCCTTAGTGCGGAGGACGTTTCTCTGATCTGTGGCTGGCCACTGCCCGGCCTGCTGAATCGCCGCTTTTGCGCGGACGTTAAGAACAACCTAACGGGTCCTGCCGGCGCTGTCACGCCCTCTTTGCCCATCCAGGTTGAATTGATTTGCCGGTTACCAGTTGTCGCGGAACCAGCGCACGGCGCGGCCCAGGGTGCCCGCCGGATGGCGGCTGGCAGGCATGTCGAAATCCCACCACTCATCCTGCGGATGCGCCGCAAACAGGCACAGCCCCACGGCAGAGGCAAAGCCCGGACCGGTCGCCGATTGCGGCAGGCCATGCACGCGCAGCGGGCGGCCCAGGCGCACTTGCTGGCCGAGGATCCGGCTCGCCAGCCCGTCCAGACCCATGATCTGGCTGGAGCCGCCGGTCAGCACGATCTGCTGGCTGGACAGGTATTCGAACCCGGCCGCATCGAGCCGTGCCCGCACTTCCTCAAGTATCTCCTCGACGCGCGGGCGCATGATGCCGATCAGCTCCGCCCGGCTGACGGTGCGGCGGTCATGCTCCCAGTCACCGGTATCGCCGCCGATGTCGATCATGTCGCGGTCGTCGGCACCGGTGGCATGGACGCCGCCGCAGAAGGTCTTGATCCGCTCGGCATTGGCCAGCGGCACCCCCAGCCCCATCGAGATGTCGCTGGTGATGTGATCGCCGCCCAGACGCACCGCGTCGGCATAGATCATGTGCTTTTTCATGAAGATCGAGATCGAGGTGGAGCCGCCGCCCATGTCGATGCAGGCCGCGCCCAGCTCCTGCTCATCCTCGACCAGCGCCGAGAAGCCGGAGACATAGGCCGACGACGCGATCCCCGCCAGCTCAAGGTCGCAGCGCTGGATGCAGCGCACCAGGTTCTGCACGGCGATGGCATCGACCGTCAGCATGTGCATGTCGACCGCCAGGGTCTGCCCCATCTGGCCGCGCGGATCGGCGAGGCCGGAGCGGTTGTCGAGCGCAAAGTTCACCGGCTGGGCGTGCAGCACCTCCCGGCCGGCGCCGTATTCCGGCACTTCGCAGGAGGCCAGCACCTGGGCGACCTCATTCTCCGAAACCACCTGGCCTTCCAGATCCAGCTTTGCATCCAGCCCGTAGGAGCGCGGATTGGCGCCGGAGAAACAGGCGATCACGTGATCGACGCGCACCTCTGCCATCTTCTGCGCCGCCTGCACCGCGGTGCGGATGGCGCGCTCGGTCTCCTGCATCGCGGTGATCTCACCGAACTGCACCCCGCGCGAGCGGGTGGTGGCCGCACCAATCACCCTAAAGCCCGACTGCCCGGCCAGCGCACCGATGGAGCCATCCTCGCTCAGCTTGCCAGTGCCGTCAAAGCGCAGCACCAGGCAGGCGATCTTGGAGCTGCCCACGTCCAGAATGGCGACCACGCCGCGCTGCATCGCCTGGCGCCGCATCTGCCGCATTGCCCGCTGCGACTGATAGAGATCTGTCATGTTACTGCCCGCCCCCATTCAACTGCCGGATGCGCCACCAGTTTTCCACTGCGTTTTCGGTCATGCGGATGGTCGGGCGCCCAGCCAAGCGCATATCCACCGCCGCCACATCGCGTTCCAGCAAATCCTGTACTTCACTCACCGCCAGCACCCGCTCCAGTGCGCGCACCGGATTGTCCGCCGGCAGCATGATGCGCTGCTTGCGGTCCAGCACCACGTCCCAGCGCCGTTCGCCCACCCGCACCAGGCCGCGCAGCCGCGGCCCCAGCGGTTTCGCTGCTGCGAACAGCCGCAGCGCCTGGCCTGCGTGCCTGGCCGCACCCTTGCCCGCAATCAGCGGCAGATCGGGATGCAGGCTGCGGCGGCCCAGCTCGGCCACGTGAATGCCGTTTTCGTCCAGCAGCGCCAGCCCTTCGCGGCTGCGCCAGATCAGCGCCGGCGCGCGTTCCTCGACATCCACTTGCAGAATGCCGCCCGGACGGATCCTGACGCTTGCGGATTTCACCGGGTCCAGCCCGGTGATCACGTCGCGGATCTGCTCCAGATCCAGATCGAAGGAGCTGACCGGGAAATCCAGCGGCACCACTTCGCGAATGTCCTGCGCCACGCTGGTGCCGGCCCCGTCCACCGCCATCACCTTGACCATGAACTCAGGCCGTTCCTCGATCGCGGCGCGGGCATCGTTGATCAGCCCCTGCAGCGCATCGCGGCGGCCCTCATCCGCCAGGTAGGCGCTGCCGGCCGCCAGGACCAGGCACAAGGGCACCCCGAACCGCAAGCCGAACCGGATGCCCGGCGTCAGCATCCAGCGCTGCAGCCGGTATTTCAGCCGCGACGGCGCCGGATCCGCCCGCCCTTCGGCGCTGCGGCGGAAACGCCCCTTCAGCGGTTGCATGAAGCATCCTCCACCATCCAGGCGCACAGCTGGCCAAAGGTCATGCCGCAATGGGCCGCCTGCTCCGGCACCAGCGACGTCGGTGTCATGCCGGGCTGGGTGTTGGTCTCCAAGAGCACCAGCCCGCTGGCGCCGCGGGCCTCATCCCAGCGGAAATCGGTGCGGCTGACACCGCGGCAGCCCAAAGCCTCATGCGCCTTCAGCGCGTATTCCAGGCACAGGTCATGGATTTCCCGCGGCAGATCCGCAGGCAGCACATGGCGCGAGCCGCCGGGCTTGTACTTGGCGTCATAGTCATACCAGCCGTCGGTCAGGATATCGGTCACAGTCAGCGCCCGGTCCCCGATCACCGTGGTGGTCAGCTCGCGTCCCGGCGCGTAGGTCTCGACCATCACCTCTGCCGGCATCTCCTCCGACAGCTGCGGCGGGCCGTTGGCGGCCTCATGCACGATATAGATGCCGACGCTGGAGCCCTCGTTGTTGGGCTTCACCACATAGGGCGGCGCCATCACATGGCCGGCCGTGACGTCATCCTTGGCAAACAGGCCGCTGTCGACCACCGGCAGCCCCGCGGAGCGGTAGACTTCCTTGGAGCGCTGCTTGTCCATCGCCAGCGCCGAGGCCAGCACGCCGGAATGGGTATAGGGAATGCCCAGCCACTCCAGCAGGCCCTGGACGCAGCCGTCCTCGCCCCAGCGCCCATGCAGCGCGTTGAACACCACGTCCGGTTTGATCTCTGCCAGGCGCGCGTGCAGGTCCCGGCCTGCATCCACCTCTACAACCTCGAACCCCTCACCGCGCAAAGCGGCCGCGCATTCGCGGCCGCTGGACAGCGATACCTCGCGTTCGGCCGACGGTCCGCCCATCAGCACCGCGACTTTCGGGAGTGCCCTGCTCGACTTACTCACCACAAGCGCCTCAATATGCGGGGCTTTTCTGCCCCTGGTTCTTGGGACCCCGTCAGGGCCCGCCTCATGCCTTAGCGCCGGAATGCCTCCGGCTGATTTTTGCGGGGCTCTTCGCCCCGGATCCTGCGGGGGCCGCGCCCCTGAAAACCGGCAAGCCATTGCCGCCTCTTCGGCACCCTAACGCCCAAATACTTACCGGGGTGTTAACACTGCCTTTACCACGTTTAACAATTGCCGCTGCCCGGGTCCCGCCGGGACCATATGGTGCCTCAAGCTGCGGCTGCAGAAGCCTTTGTCAGCGTTCAGGTTTTCCAGTTATTCGGGAAGCGGATCACCAATCCGCATGATTTCCCACTCTAACGTGATGCCGGAATTCTCGTAAACCTTTTTCCGCACGTCCTCGCCCAGACCTTCCAGATCTGCGGCGGTTGCGCCACCGGTGTTGATCAGAAAGTTGGAATGCTTCTCGCTCATCTGGGCGCCGCCGCGCCGGGCGCCGCGCATGCCGGCGTTGTCGATCACCTTCCAGGCCTTGAGGTCATGGACATCATCCGCCCGCCCGGTCGAGGAGAATCCCGCCGGATTGCGGAAGGTCGATCCGGCCGAGCGGTCCTTGACCGGCTGCGTCTCATCCCGCTTTTGCAGCTGAGACTCCATCCTAGCATGCAGCTCCGCCGGGTCGCCCTTGGGGCCGCGCAGTTTCGCCGAGACCAGCACCGCGCCCTCGGGGAACGCGGTCTGGCGGTACTGAAAGCCCAGCTCGTCGGCGGTGATCTCGCGGATCTCTCCCTGGCGGGTCACGATGGTGGCCGAGACAAAGACATCGGCGGTATAGCTGCCATAGCAGCCCGCATTCATCCGCACCGCGCCGCCGATCGAGCCGGGGATGGTGCGAAGGAAGGTGAGGTCGACACCCGCATCCGCAGCCTTCTTTGCCACATGCGCATCCAGCGCTGCCGCCCCTGCGGTGACGGTATCGCCATCCGTTTCAATGCTGTTGAAGCCGCGCCCCAGCCGGATCACCACCGCGCGCAAGCCCCCGTCGCGCACGATCAGGTTGGAACCGACTCCCATCGGGAACACCTGCACCGCCGGGTCCAGCTGGCGCAGGAATTCGGCCAGATCCTCGGTGTCCGCCGGCTGAAACAGGTGGTCCGCCGGACCGCCCACCCGCAGCCAGGTCAGCTCCGCCAGCAGCTTCTGCCGGGTCAGCCGCCCGCGAGCCGCCGGAAGTATGATTTCAGAACGCGCCGCCATCGTCTTTTCTGCCCCAGTTTCCAGCCTATGAACGCGCACAGTCCGTAAACAAGATGGCCATTGAAATAAAGGGACAACACGCCCTGGCGGAGATCGTGTTCATGATTTTGCTCAAACACGCTGACAGCCAGCCCCGCCAGAATACCAGCCCAGAGCACTGCCACCCCCTTGGCGAGCCGCAGCCTCCGGTAGCGGGCAAGACAATAGAAGCCAATCAGCCAAGCCGCGCCAAACGCGAGCCAGGCTGCAAACACAGCGGCCATGAGCAGCCTCCACCGGCGGCAAAAACATGCCGGAACGCAACAAGGAACAATCGCCCCTCGCGCATTGGTAGGCCACCACAGAAAATATTTCGTTAAGTCCGGCGCCTGGCTGCGGCGCGGCCGTCAGCGTCCCAGGGAGCGCCTGATATAGCGGCCCAGGTAAATCACCGGCCAGCGCAGCACCGACATCCCCGCCAGCAGCACGGCCAGCCCCCACCAGGGGCCGTTCTCCCAGGCGACATAGCCCAGCAGCGGAATGCCCAGTGCAATCAGCACATAAGCCCGGGTCCAATGGCCGTCGCGGCTGGGGATCATCCCCAGAATATTGGCGGCCAGCGCCCAGACAGCGGCAAGCGTCAAAGACAGCGTCATTTCCGCCTCCTCAATCCGGCAGCTTCATCTGGCCGGAAATATCCCGGGGGGAGCTGCCGCAGGCGGCGGGGGGCAGAGCCCCCTTTCTGCAATCGCGCCCTCAACGTTCCAGCCGCGCAGGCAAACCGTTGGCCCAGGTGCTGATGGTGCCCGCGCCCAGGCAGACAACCATATCGCCGGGCCGCGCCTGCTCGCGCACCAGGCGCTCCAGGTCTTCCTCGTTCAGCAGTGCGCGGGCATGGCGGTGGCCGTGGCGGATCAGGCCCGCCACCAGGTCGTCGCGGCTGGCGCCCTCGATCGGGTCTTCGCCGGCGGCAAAGACCTCGGCAATCGCCACCACATCGGCCTCGTTGAAGCAGGCGCAGAAGTCGTCAAACAGATTCGACAGGCGTGAATAGCGGTGCGGCTGATGCACAGCGATCACCCGGCCCTCGCAGGCCTGGCGCGCCGCCTTGAGCACCGCGGCGATCTCCACCGGGTGGTGGCCGTAATCGTCAATGATGGTGACGCCGTTCACTTCGCCCACCTTGGTGAACCGCCGGTTCACGCCGCCAAAGGCCGCAAGCGCGGTGCGGATTTCGGTGCTGTTCATGCCCAGATGCCGCGCTACCGCCACGGCGGACAGCGCGTTGGAGACATTGTGGTCCCCCGGCATCGGCAGGGTGCAGCCCTCGATCACCCGGTCCTCGGCCTGCAGCACCACGTCGAAATGCGCCACGCCGCCCTTGTAGGTCAGGTTCACCGCCCGCACATCGGCCTGTGCGTTGAAGCCATAGGTCACCACCCGGCGGTCGGAGATCCGGCCCACCAGCGCCTGCACCTCGGCATGGTCGGTGCAGCATACCGCGACGCCGTAGAACGGGATGTTGGAAACAAACTCCAGAAACCCGTCGCGCAAGCGGTCGAAGTCGCCCCAATGCTCCATATGCTCGGGGTCGATGTTGGTCACCACGGCAATGGTCGCGGGCAGGCGGTTGAAAGAACCGTCGCTCTCATCCGCTTCGACCACCATCCATTCGCCCTGCCCCATCCGCGCGTTGGAGCCATAGGCGTGAATGATGCCGCCGTTGATGATCGTCGGATCAAAGCCGCCGGCCACCATCAGCTCCGCCATCATGGTGGTGGTGGTGGTCTTGCCGTGAGTGCCGGCAATGGCGACGTTCGATTTCAGCCGCATCAGCTCCGCCAGCATGTCGGCGCGGCGCACCACCGGCAGGCCGCGCAGGCGGGCCTCGTCCAGCTCCGGGTTGCCCGGCTTGATCGCCGAGGAGATCACCACAACCGCGGCCTCCTCCAGGTTCTCCGCCTTCTGGCCCACAAAGATGCGCGCCCCCAGCTCCTGCAGGCGGCTGGTGATCTTGGAGGATTTCAGGTCCGATCCCTGCACCATATAGCCGAGGTTCAACAGCACCTCGGCGATGCCCGACATGCCGATGCCTCCGATACCGACAAAGTGGATCGGGCCGACGTCACCGGGCAGTTTGGTTGCTGGGTTCATACTCTCATCCTTCCTCGGCCAGTTGCTCCACCAATGCCGCCAACCGGTCGGTGGCATCGGGAACTCCGGCGCTCAAAGCGGCTGCCGCCATTTGCGTGGCAGCCTGCGGGTTACTCAGAATCGCGCCCATATGCTCTGCCAGCACGGGGATATCAAGGGCGCTTTCCGGGATCATAACAGCGGCATTTGCGTCAACCAGCCCGCGGGCGTTGGCGGTCTGGTGGTCGCCAGCGGCGGCGGCAAAGGGGATCAGGATCGAGGGACGCCCGATGATCGAGATATCGGCCACCGAAGACGCGCCCGATCGCGAGACCACCAGCTGCGCCTCCGACATGCGCGCAGGCACGTCGGTAAAGAATGTCTGCACATCGGCATTGATGCCATTGCTGGCATAAAAGGCGCTGACCCGCTCCAGGTCTTCCTCGCGCGCCTGATGCGACACGCGCAGGTGCCGGCGGATATTGTCCGGCAGCGCCGCTACCGCGGCGGGCACCACGTCGGACAGGATGCGCGCGCCCTGGCTGCCGCCCATCACCAAAAGCGACATCGGGTAGTCGCCGGGCGGGATATAGCCGGCGCCTGCCCGCTCCATCACCGCGCTGCGCACCGGGTTGCCCACATGCTCATGCGGCACGCCGTCGGGCAGAGAGGTGGGCCAGGTGCCGCAGGCCACCCCGGCCACGCGGGTGGCAAAGATCTGGTTCACACGCCCCAGCACGCCGTTCTGCTCATGGATCATCCGCGGCAGCTTCAACAGCGTTGCCGCGCCCAGCGCCGGGATCGACGGGTAGCCGCCAAAGCCGATCACCGCATCGGGGCGGTCGCTTCGCATTTGCATCGCCATCGACAGAACACCGCCCGCAATCTTCGGCCCCACCAGCGCCTTGGCCAGCAGCCCGCCGCGGGCAAAGGTGGCCGAAGACACCTGCGAGATCTCAACCGCGCTCGGAAACGCCGCGGTATAGCGTGCGCCGCGCGCGTCGGTCGACAGTTTCACCCGCCAGCCGCGCGCCAGCATTGCCTCGGCCAGCGCCTGTGCAGGAAACATATGGCCGCCGGTTCCTCCGGCAGCCATCAAAAGCAGTTTCTGTGCCATTCCCAGGTGGTCTCTTTTCCAAATCTCTTCAGCGGCCGCGGCCGTTCAGGTAGTCGGCAATCCCGCCCTGCGGGCGCGTCCGGGTAAAGGCCAGCAGCATACCCACTGCGATCCCGGTGGCAATCAGCGAGGATCCGCCGTAGCTGACAAACGGCAAAGTCATGCCTTTTGCGGGCAAGAGCCGCACCGCAACCCCCATGTTGATCATCGCCTGCACACCGAACATGCACACGAGACCAGTGCCCGCGAGGCGGATAAAGATATCGCGCTCGCGCATCAGCCTAAACAGCGACCGCACCACGATCAGCGCATAAAGCGCGATCAGCACCGCCACCAGCACCAGCCCGTATTCCTCGGCCGCAACCGCGACGATGAAATCGGTGTGCGCATCCGGCAGCGACCATTTCACCTGGCCTTCGCCAACGCCGACCCCGAACAGCCCGCCCTCGCGGATCGCGTTGGTGGCATATCCCAGCTGGGTGGTCGGATCGACATCGGGGTTCAAAAAGCCGTCGATGCGGCGGGCAAAGTGCTCTGAGCTGTTATAGGCAAAGACACCGCCCAGCACGACAACGGCGGCCATGCAGACCAGAAGCAGCATCGGCGCGCCGGCGACGAAGTACATCACTCCCCAGCCGAACAGGATCAGGCTGGCCTGGCCGAAATCCGGCTGCAAAACCAGCATCATTACCACCATCATGCACAGCGCAAAGGACATCAGCGTGCCCGGCGGGCCGTTGATCTGCTGGCTGGCGGCGATCATCCAGGCGGCAACAACGATGAATCCGGGCTTCAGGAACTCCGACGGCTGCAGGGAGGCAAACCCCAGCGAATACCAGCGCACCGCGCCCTTGCCGAAATCGGTGCCGAAGATGGGCAGGAACGCCAGCGCCACAAATGCCACGGCAAAGCCGACCACCGCCAGCCGCCGCACCAGCGTCGGCGACATCACCGAAGTGATCAGCATCGCGGCCAGCGCCGTCAGGCCAAAAACCGCCTGCCGCTGCACATAGTGGAAATTGCCGAACCCGTTCCGCTCCGCCAGCGGCACCGAGGCGGCAAGCCCCAGGAGCAGCCCGATCACGAACAGCATCAGGATGCAGGACATCGTCCATTTATCCAGCGTCCGCCACCATTTCGGAAGGATCGGCTCGCCTGCCCGCACAGGAACCGCGCCATAGACCATCTCAGTCATGGGAATACCGCCACTATTTGCCTCGCTCCGCCCCATTTTTCGGGGTCTCACCTAAACTGTAACGATTCGTGAGCCATGGCGCCAGAAAAAGAACACCCTTCGGCGGAATCTCACCACCCCGCCGCGGGCCTGTCTTGACAGGCAGGAAGTTGCCCGGCAGCCGGCAGCAATCCGCAAAAGCCCGCCGCCCGGCCTCCCCCTTGCGCCGGCGCCGGTTCCGTGGTCGATGCCCGCCATGCAGACCAACACCCTGATTCTCGGCGCCGGCGCGGCTGGCATGATGTGCGCGGCTCATGCCGGCGGCAGTACCCTGGTGATCGACCACGCCAAAGCGCCGGGCGAGAAAATCCGCATTTCCGGCGGCGGCCGCTGCAATTTCACCAACATGTATGCGGAAGCGAAGAACTACCTTTCCGCCAATCCGCACTTCTGCAAATCCGCCCTCGCCCGATACACCCAGTGGGATTTCATCGAGCTGGTCAGCCGCCACGGCATCGCCTGGCACGAGAAAACCCTGGGCCAGCTGTTCTGCGACGGTTCCTCCAAACAGATCATCACGATGCTGGTGGATGAGATGCGGCAGGCCGGCGCAGATCTTTGGCTGCACACGTCGGTAGAGAGCGTGGAACGGACCGCGGACGGCTACCGCGTCAAACTGCTGCGCGAGGGCAAGGCGCAGACCGTCACCTGCCGCAACCTGGTGCTGGCCACCGGCGGCAAGTCGATTCCCAAGATGGGCGCCACCGGGCTTGCCTATGACCTCGCCCGCCAGTTCGGGCTGGAGCTGACCGAGACCCGCGCAGGCCTGGTGCCCTTCACCTTCCCGGACGGCCGTTTCCAGCCGCTGGCCGGCGTCTCCCTGCCCGCGCGGCTGTCGAACGACCGCACGTCCTTCGACGAGGCGCTGCTGTTCACCCACCGCGGCCTCTCAGGACCCTCGGTGCTGCAGCTCTCCTCCTACTGGCGCGAAGGCGAGGAGATCACCGCGAACCTGATCCCGGAGACGCCGCTCTACGGCCTGTTGCGCGACCAGCGCCAAGCGGAAGGCCGCCGCGACCTGACCACCGAACTCTCCCGCCACCTGCCCGGCAAGCTGGTGGAGTTCCTCGCGCCGCAGCTTGGCCTAAAGGGCCGCCTCGCCGACCAGTCCGACGCCGCGCTGACCGCCCTCTGCGAAGCCCTGCAAAACTGGCGCCTGCTGCCCGCAGGCACCGAGGGCTACCGCACGGCGGAAGTCACCCTGGGCGGCATCGATACCGATGGCCTCTCCTCTAAGACCATGGAGGCGAAATCCGCCCCCGGCCTCTATGCCATTGGCGAAGCCGTGGACGTGACCGGCTGGCTCGGCGGCTACAACTTCCAATGGGCCTGGTCGTCGGGCCACGCCGCAGGCACCGCCATCGCCGCCAAGGGCTGAGCCGCAGTTTCAACTGGTGGTTTTCCGCTTCGGAGCCGCCTTCGCTTGGCCGCGCGCGGCAGCTCTGGCAGGCACAGGACAAGTGAAGGCGGGTGCGAAGCGGATTTTCCGCTTAGGTGAGCCTGAAGCCCCTTTGCGCCTTCCCGTCACCCCAGCCGCGTCTTCACTTCCGCGGTGAAATCATCGCCGCGCTGCTCGAAGTTGTCGTACTGATCGAAACTCGCTGCGGCCGGCGCCAGCAGCACGGTGTCGCCTTCCTGCGAGTCTTCCATGGCCCGCGCCACCGCCGCCGCCATGGTGGTGCAGACCTCCGCCTCCACATCCAGCTGCAGCGCAAAGCCCGCCGCCTCGCGCCCGATCACATAGGCCTTCACCACATTGCCGGTCTGCCCCTTCAGCGCGTCCAGCCCGCCGTCCTTCTCCAGCCCGCCGCAGATCCAGCGGATGTTCTTGAAGGCACTCAAGGCTTTGACCGCGCTGTCGAGGTTGGTGGCCTTGCTGTCATTCACATAGCGCACGCCTGCCGCTTCTGCGATGGTCTGGCTCCTGTGCGGCAGGCCCGGGAACGTGGCCATCGCATCGCCGATCAGCCGCGGCGCCAGCCCCAGGGTGCGCGCCGCCGCATAGGCCGCGCAGGCGTTCTGGTGGTTGTGCGCGCCCGGCAGGCCGGTCATTTCGCGCAGGTCGATGGAGGCCGCCTGCCGCCCCTTGCGGTACTCGCTCAGGAACCCTTTGCGGGCAAAGACCTGCCAGCCCGGACCAGTCAGCTTGCGCGCCGCGGAAATCCGGATCACCCTGTCGTCGCTTGACCCCTCGGACAGCTGACCGGCCAGGAACAGCCCTTCATCCTCGTCGATGCCAATGACCGCGCGGTCCGGCCCGCCCTCGGCGAACAGGCGGCGCTTGGCGGCGAAATAGCCGCCCATGCCGCCGTGCCGGTCCAGGTGGTCGGGCGACAGGTTGGTGAAGACTGCCACATCCGGGGTCAGCGCGCGGGCAAGTTCGGTCTGATAGCTCGACAGCTCCAGCACCACCACGCCGCCCTCGCCCGGCGGGTCGATGTCCAGCACGCCGCGGCCGATGTTGCCCGCCAGCTGGCTCTCGCGGCCCGCCTCCTGCAGGATGTGGTGCAACAGCGCCACCGTGGTCGATTTGCCGTTGGAGCCGGTCACCGCCACCACCCGCGGCGGCTGGTCGTGCATCTGCCATTCGGCGTCCGCAAAGGATCGGAAGAACAGGCCGATGTCATTGTCCACCGGCACCCCGGCCTCCATCGCCGCACGGATCACCGGGTTCGGCTTGGGATACAGATGCGGAATGCCGGGCGAGGTGATCAGCGCCGCCACATCGTCAAAGGCGCCCGGTTTGTGCAGGTCGCGGCAGGTGAAACCTTCCGCCTCCGCCGCCTCCCGCGCTGCCGGGTTGTCGTCCCAGCACAGGGCCTCTGCCCCGCCTGCCCGCAACGCCCGCGCAGTGGCCAGACCGGACCGGCCCAGCCCCAGAACCGCCAGTTTCGCGCCCTCATATCCTTTGACCGGGATCATCGCCTGCACTCCCTCGAAATTGGTGCTGAAACCGCTACCCGATCCATCCGGGCTTTGCCAGTGCTGTCAGATTGACAAGGCCCCGCCCATACCCGAAGTTCCCTCTCAGGACAGAGGAAGGAGTGACGCTTGGCACCGGATATTCAAACCTTGCTCGACCGGATCAGCGCAGACATGCACGGCCGCGCCGACCGCGGCGAAGTCGCCAGCTACATCCCCGAACTCGGCCAGGTGGACCCGGACCAGTTCGCCATCGCAGTGGCCACCGCCGGCGGCAAGCTGTTTCACGCGGGCGATGCGCAGACCCGGTTTTCCGCCCAAAGCATCACCAAGGTGTTCACCCTCGCCATCGCGCTCGGGCGCGCAGGCGACCAGCTCTGGAGCCGTGTCGGGCGCGAACCCTCCGGCACCGCCTTCAACTCCATCGTCCAGCTGGAGCACGAGCGCGGCCGCCCCCGCAACCCCTTTGTCAACGCCGGCGCCATTGTCACAACCGACGAGCTGCTGGCAGGCCGCGAGCCCCGGGAAGCGCTGGCGGAGATCCTCGGCTTCATCCGCGCTGCGGCAGGCGATGAGGACATCCACATCAACAAGGCGGTCGCCAGCTCGGAAACCCGCCACGGCCACCGCAACTTTGCCCATGCCAATTTCCTGGCCTCCTTCGGCAACCTCAAGAACACGCCGGAAAAGACGCTCGGCACCTATTTCCACCAATGCGCCACCGAGATGACGACGGTGCAGCTGGCCAAGGCCGGGCGCTTCCTGATCGGTGCCGACAAGGGGCCAAGCCTGGTGTCGCAGGGCCGGGTCCGGCGCCTGAATGCGCTGATGCTGACCTGCGGCCATTATGATGGCTCGGGGGAGTTCGCCTACCGCGTCGGCCTGCCCGCCAAAAGCGGTGTCGGCGGCGGCATCCTGGCGATTGTGCCGGGCAAGGCCAGCGTTGCGGTGTGGTCCCCGGGCCTGGACCACAACGGCAACTCCAAGCTGGGCACCGAAGCAATGGAGCGGCTGGCCCGTGAGATGGATTGGTCGGTGTTCTGAACCGGTTGCACCGGGCACCCCGGCGCAGCATGTACAGAGCGGCGGCGGGAATGCGCCAAAAAAAACGCCCTTGATACCTTACATTTCAATCCGGTCTAAGGCCTCCATTGAACCGGGCGCAATCAAACCTCACAGAAGTGAAAACCATGTGCTCGCCACCTAGGGCGGCGCCCGGGCCGAGGGGTGGGCGTGAAGCGCCCTCCCCGTGGGGTCGGTCCGGGCGCTGCCCGGCGTGCCGCCGGGCGGGTGTCTTGCAGCAGGTGTTGCGCAGCCAGCGACCGGTGCCCTCACCGGACCTTCACTCGCCTGCGCTACGTTCGAACCGTTGCAACGAGAAGACCAGGAGACCGGCCCCCTCAGACCACCTCCTCATTGGGTGCAGGGCGGGCCCGCACAGGCCGATAGACGGGCATGGCCCCCTGGCAAGGGCCATCCGATGCTCCGCCCCTCCGGCGGCGCCGCCTTCTTCTTGAAAAACAAACCGCCCGAAGCCTCAGCCCCGAGCGGTTCCAGAGATCAGAGAGTTCAAACCGCCCCGCCAAAGAAACAGCGCGGCGGCCAAGAGCCGTAGGGTGGGCGATTCCGCCCACCGCTGCGCTGCCTTAACGCACCTTCAGCGTGGCCAGCCCGATCATCGCCAGGATCAGCGAGATGATCCAGAAGCGGATCACGATGGTCGGCTCCGCCCAGCCCTTTTTCTCGTAGTGGTGATGGATCGGCGCCATCAGGAACACCCGCCGCCCGGTGCGCTTGAAGTAGAGCACCTGAATGATCACCGACAGCGCCTCAACCACGAACAGGCCGCCGACAATGGCCAGAACCAACTCGTGCTTGGTGGCGACCGCGATGGCCCCCAGCGCACCGCCCAGGGCCAGCGATCCGGTGTCGCCCATGAACACCGCCGCAGGCGGCGCGTTGTACCACAGAAAGCCGAGGCCTGCGCCGAACAGCGCGGCGGTGAAGATCAGAATTTCGCCGGTGCCGGGCACGTAATGCACGTCCAGATACTCGGTGAAGTCGACCCGCCCCACCGCATAAGCGATGACGCCCAGCGTGCCGGCCGCAATCATCGACGGCATGATGGCGAGACCGTCCAGACCATCGGTCAGGTTCACCGCATTGGCGGCGCCGACAATGACGCAGATCGAAAACGGCACGTAGAAGATCCCGAGATTGATCAGCGTGTCCTTGAACACCGGCAGCGCCAGCTGGTGCTGCAGCGGCTCCGGGTGATAGGCCGCAGCCCACAGCGAGGCTGTTACAGCGATCAGCACGCCCAGCAGCAGCCGCACCTTGCCCGGAACGCCCTTGGTGTTCTGCTTTGAGACCTTGGCGTAATCGTCGGCAAAACCGATCAGGCCATAGGCCATAGTCACAAACAGAACCAGCCAGACAAAGGGGTTATCCCAGCGCGCCCACATCAGCGTCGCAGTCAGCAGCGCGCCTACGATCAAGAGGCCGCCCATGGTCGGGGTGCCCGCCTTGGAGAAATGCCCCTCAGGCCCGTCGTCGCGGATCGGCTGGCCCTTGCCCTGCCGCTTGCGCAGCACGTTGATCAGCGGCTTGCCGAACAGGAAGCCGAAGATCAGCGCGGTCAGAAAGGCGCCGCCTGCGCGGAATGTGATATAGCGGAACAGGTTGTAGAAATCCCCCCCGTCCGACAAAGCGGTCAGCCAATAGAGCATCCTGGCCCTTCCCTCGTTCTTTTACGCGTTTTCTGAGTTGGGGCCGGAGTGACCCATTTCGCGGATGCCGTCAACGATCTTGGCCAATGCCATGCTCAAAGAGCCCTTGGCCAGCACGATATCGCCGCCTTGGATTTCGCCTGCCAGCCCGGGCACCGCCTCCGCACTGGTCTCATACCAGCCGCCGCGCTTGCCCTCTGGCAGCGCGCCGTGCAGAGCCTGCATCAGCGGGCCGATGCAGTGGATCTTGTCGATGCCCTGAACCGCGTCCAGATCCGCCAGCCCGGCGTGCAGTTCCGCTTCCTGCGGGCCAAGTTCCTTCATGTCGCCGACATAGGCGATCCTGCGGCCCTCTCCGGGGGTGGCCGCCAGCACCGCCAGCGCCGCCGCCATCGAGGTCGGGTTGGCGTTATAGCTGTCGTCCAGGAGGGTGATGGTGCCGCTGTCCAGCCGGATCACCTCACGCACGCCGCGGCCCTTGACCGGCGACCACAGGGCGAGGCTTTCGGCTGCTTTAACCGGGTCGGCCCCCAGCGCCTCGACACAGGCCAGCGCGCCCAGGGCGTTCATCGCAAAATGCGCGCCAAGCGATTGAATATGCAGCTCAACGTCGCGGCCATTGGCGGTGGCGCGTGCAACGGTCTCTTCGCCTTCGATCCCGGCGGAGTGAAGTTTGTAGTCCTCTGCGCGTTCCCCGAACCAGCGGGCAGTTGCGCCCAGCTCCGCCGCCACATCCCGCAGCACGTGCGCCTCGGGAATATCGGCGTTCAGCACCGCCACGCCGCCCGGCTCCAGCCCTTCCATGATCGCGGCCTTCTCGCGGGCGATGCCCTCGACGTTTTCAAACGCTTCCAGATGCACCGCGGCCACGGTGGTCACCATCGCCACATGCGGGCGGGCCTGTTTTGCCAGGGGCGCAATTTCGCCGGGGTGGTTCATGCCGATCTCGATCACCGCAAATTCGGTGTCGCGCGGCATCCGCGCCAGCGTCAGCGGCACGCCCCAGTGGTTGTTGTAGCTGGCAACGGCGGCATGGGTGCGGCCCTGATCGGACAGCATCCGCGCCAGCATTTCCTTGGTCGAGGTCTTGCCGACCGAGCCGGTGACGGCAACGACCTTGGCGCTCGTGCGGGCGCGGGACGCCTTGCCCAAAGCCTCCAGCCCCGCCTGCACGTCGTCCACGATCAGCAGCGGCGCATCCGCGCGAACGCCCTCGGGAATGCGAGAGACCAGCGCAGCGCCTGCGCCCTTCTCCAGCGCCTGCGCCACGAAATCATGGCCGTCGCGGGCGGCTTTCAGCGCCACGAACATGTCGCCGGGTTCAATGGTGCGGGTGTCGATCGACAGGCCGGAGACAGCCCAGTCCCCCTGCGCCTGCCCGCCGGTGGCGGCGGCGGCCTCGTCTGCGGTCCAGAGCGTCATGCGATCCTCCCGTCCAGCGCAGCCACGGCAATGCTGGCCTGCTCCACATCGTCAAAGGGCAGCACCGTGTCGCCCACGGTCTGGCCGGTCTCATGCCCCTTGCCGCAGACAATCAGCGCATCGCCTGGTTGCAGCATGTCGGCCCCGCGCAGGATCGCCTCGGCACGGTCACCGATCTCGATGCAGTCCGGCGCGCCGCCCTTCACAGCGGCGCGGATGATGGCCGGATCCTCGCTGCGGGGGTTGTCGTCGGTGACGATCACTACATCCGCGTTCTCATGCGCTGCCTGCCCCATCAGGGGCCGCTTCGTGGTGTCGCGGTCGCCGCCCGCGCCGACGATGGCAATCAGCCGGCCCAGCACATGCGGGCGCAGGGCCTTGATGGCGCTGGCCACCGCGTCCGGCGTATGGGCGTAATCGACAAACACGGCCGAGCCGTTGTCCCGCTCCGCCGCCAGCTGCATCCGGCCGCGAACAGTGGTGAGATGCGGCAGGGTCTCAAACACCCGCTCCGGGTCCTCGCCGCCGGCAATCACCAGCCCGCAGGCCAGCAGCACGTTCTCCGCCTGGAAGCCGCCAATGAGGTTCAGCCGCACCTGATAGGGCTTGTCATGCCAGGCAAAGCGCATGTCCTGGCCGGTGCCGTCATAGCGCAGGCCCAACAGGCTGAGGTCACCCAAGCCGCGCCCGACGCTGATCACCTCCTGCCCGCGGGCGGCGGCCACCGCGCGCATCTCCGGACCCCGGGGGTCGTTCATGTTGATGACGGCGACGCCCTCCTCCGGCAGAACCCGGCGGAACAGGCCCGCCTTGGCGGCGAAATAGGCCTCAAACGTCTCGTGATAATCCAGGTGGTCCTGGGTGAAATTGGTGAAGCCGGCAGCGGCCAGCTGCACCCCGTCCAGACGCCGCTGGTCCAGCCCGTGCGAAGACGCTTCCATCGCCGCATGGGTAACCCCCGCCGCCGCGGCCTCAGCCAGCGCGCGGTGCAGGGTGATCGGTTCCGGCGTGGTGTGGGCCAGCGGATAGCTCCAGGCGCCCTCGATGCCGGTGGTGCCCATGTTGACGGCCTGATGGCCCAGCTCCATCCAGATCTGGCGCACGAAGGTCGCCACGGACGTCTTGCCGTTGGTGCCGGTCACCGCGACCACAGTCTGCGGCTGGCCGCCGAACCACAGGGCGGCGGCATAGGCCAGCGTCTGGCGCGGGTCCTCGACCACAACCAGCGCGGCGTGGCTTTCATCCAGCACCTTGGCGGCAATCTCTGCCCCGGCAGCATCTGTCAGGATGGCAGAGGCGCCCTTCTCCAGCGCGCCGGGGATGAATTTTGCGCCATGCACCTGGCTGCCCGGCAGTGCCGCGAAAAGATACCCCTCGCGCACCTCGCGGCTGTCCACCGCCAGGCCGCTGATCTGCGGATCGGCGCCGCCGCGGGCGGTCAGCCCCAATTGGCTCAGGGGCTGGTCTGGTCTGCTGCTGCTCATGGCGGCCCTCACCTGGATTAGTTCGAGGTCAGGGTTATACCAGTCACCTCTGCGGGTTCAACTTGCGGACGCAGGCCCAAGAGCGGCGCGACACGGCCGATCATCTCAGCCGCCACCGGGGTGGCGGTCCAGCCTGCTGTGCGTCGCTCCTCGCCGTGGGCGATGATGGAGGGTTCGTCCAGCGTCACGATCAGCACGTACTTCGGGTCATGTGCCGGGAAAATAGAGGCAAAAGTGGCAATCACCTTGTCATCGTAATAGCCGCCGCGGGGCTTGGGCTTGTCGGCGGTGCCGGTCTTGCCACCCACCTGATAGCCCTCGACCTCGGCAAAAGATGCGGTGCCTTCGCTGACCACCTTGCGCAACATCTTGCGCGCAGCGGCGGCGGAGGCCTCGCTCATCACCCGTTCGCCCAGCTGCGGGCCGTTCTGCTTCAGAATCGTCGGCGCCACGTAGCGGCCGCCGTTGGCCACCGCGGCATAGCCCGCCGCCAGATGCATCGGCGTGGTGGAGATGCCGTGGCCGTAGGAGATGGTCATCGCCGACAGTTCCGACCAGTTGGCGGGCAAGAGCGGCTTGCCGCCAGCAGCCTCGGAGATTTCAAACGGCGTCGGCTCCAGCATCCCCAGCGTGTCGAGGAAGCTTTTCTGACGCTCCACCCCGATCTGCTGCGCCAGCCGTGCGGTGCCGATGTTGGAGGATTTGACGATGATCTTGGTCACCGACATCTCGTTGCCGTAGTTGCGGAAATCGCGGATCGCAAAACGGCCCCAGCGCAGCGGCCCGCGGGTGTCGATCACGGTGTCGGCGCCGACCAGCCCCAGATCCATCGCCTGCGCGGCGGTGAATATCTTGAAGGTGGAGCCAAGCTCATACACACCCTGCACTGCGCGGTTGAACAGCGGGCTAACCGAGGGGTCAAAGCCGGAGGCAGGCGGGCGCGGCCGGTCGTTCGGATCGAAGTCTGGGAAGGAAACCACAGAGATCACCTCGCCCGTTTGGGCGTCCATCAGGATCGAAGTGGCCCCCTTGGCGTTCATCAGCTTCATGCCGCCATAAAGCACCTGCTCAGCCGCTGCCTGCACCGTCAGGTCCAGCGACAGCTGCAGCGGCTTGCCGCCGTTGGCCGGGTCGCGCAGGTAGTCGTCGAACTGGCGCTCGACACCGGCCACGCCGATCACCTCAGCCGCGTTCACGCCTTCCTTGCCGAAACCTGCGCCGCCGAGCACGTGGGCGGCCAGGCTGCCGTTGGGATACAGCCGCATTTCCCGCGGGCCGAACATCAGGCCGGGATCACCGATGTCATGCACCGCCTGGAGCTGCTCAGGGCTGATTTTCTTTTTTACCCACAGAAACTTGCGCTTGCCGGTGAAATCCTTGATCAGCCGCTCGCGGTCAAGGTCGGGGAAAATCTCCACCAGCTTTTCCGCGGCACCGATGGGGTCGATCATTTGCGGCGGCTGGGCATAAAGCGAATGGGTTTCAAAGTTGGTAGCCAGCAGGCGGCCCTTGCGGTCGACGATGTCGGCGCGCTGCATGGCGATGGCGCTGCCGGGCACGCTGGCGACGGGCTCTGCCGGTTCGGAGACCGCTGTCGTGGCCATGCGGGCAATGATCGCCCCGAAGGCGCAGACAAAGAACAGCCCAAGAACCAAAAGCCGCCCCTCGGCGCGCTGCCGGGACTGCACCTGCATTTCCTGATGGCGCAGGCTGAGGTTCTCGCGTTCGATCGCATCCGGGTTTTCACCGGTCGCGCGGGCATGAAGGATGCGGGCCAGCGGGCGGAGCGGTGTGCGGATCATGGCTGCGTCCTCAGGTTCAGGCCGGAGACTTCAACCTCGTTGGTGATCTCCAGCTCCGGCGGCGCCGGGTAGGACACTTCATCCACCCGCCCGAACTGATCCGGGCGCAGCGGCAGAAGGCCGAGGCGGTCGAAATTGATATCCGCCAGATCGCGCAGCCGCTGCGGGCGGTTGAGATAGGCCCATTCGGCGCGCAGCACGCTGAGCCGGACCTGCGCCGCGCCGATCTGCTGCTGCAGCGCCCGGGTTTCCTTCAGCACCTGCTGGGTGGCGTAGTTTTCGCGGTAGGCCCAAAAGGCAAGGCCAAAGACAGCCAGACAAGTTGCGGCATACAGCAGGGTCTTCATTTACGCGTCTCTTTCAGCTGCGGCATTCCAAGCTCCTTGGCCGAGATCGGCCCCGGCGCGGCATCAGTCCGGCGCCCGACCCGCAGGCGGGCGGAACGGGCGCGCGGGTTTTCGGCCAGCTCCTGATCGTCCGGGCCCACGGCCTTGCGGGTGACCAGTTCGAACTGGGCGGGGGTTTCCTCCTGCTCCGGCGCATAGCGGTTGGCGCGGCCGGTCTTGCCTGCGCGGTGCTGGAAGAAGCGTTTGACCATGCGGTCCTCGACCGAGTGGAAGGTGACAACGGCCAAGAGCCCGCCCGGCTTCAGCGCCCGTTCGGCGGCCAGCAGGCCCTCGAACAGCTCGTCATATTCGGCGTTCACCGCGATGCGCAGGCCCTGGAAGCTGCGGGTCGCAGGGTGCGACTGGCCCGGCTTGGGGCGCGGCAGGCAGCTCTCGATGATGCCCGCGAGGCGCAGGGTGGTGGTGATCGGCTCGATTTCGCGTTCCCGGACGATCGCCTTGGCGATGCGGCGGCTGGCACGTTCCTCGCCGTAGTGGAACAGGATGTCGGCGATCTGCGCCTCGGTGAGTTCCGCGATCAGGTCGGCGGCGGAGGGGCCGGACTGCGACATCCGCATGTCCAGCGGGCCGTCCTTCATAAAGGAGAAGCCGCGTTCGGCCAGGTCCAGCTGCATGGAGGAAACGCCGAGGTCCAGCACCACGCCGTCGAGGTCCTGGGCATATTCATCCATCCGGGAAAACACGCCCTGCTGCAGGATGAGGCGGTCGCCGTACTCCCCGGCCCAGGGTTTTGCGAGCTCAAAGGCCAGCGGGTCGCGGTCAACGCCGATCACCTGCTCCGCCCCGGCTTCCAGCAGGCCCCGGGTATAGCCGCCGGCACCGAAGGTGCCATCCAGCCAGCGGCCGGTAACGGGGGCAACCGCCTGCAGGAGCGGCCGCAGAAGAACGGGGATGTGGGGACCATTGGCAGCGTTCTGGTCCTGGGTCATGTCTTAAGCGCTCCCGGCGCCATCTAGGAATTCCATCGGATCGAAGCCCTCGGGCAGGTCATCCATCCACTCTTCGGCCTGGGCCAGCTCCTCGGCCTCGTAGGTTTCCGGCTTCCAGATCTGGAAGGTGTCGCCCGCGGCGATGAAAAAGGCCTCGGCCTCCAGATCAATCTTCTGGCGCAGCTTGGCGGGCAGCACCAGGCGGCCGGTCTCGTCCACGTTGGTCGGAAAGGACTGGCCGTGGAACATACGCTGCAGCATCTTGCGCTGCATCGAGCCGCGCGGCAGCTGGTCGATCTTGGCGTCGACCTCTTCGATCGCCTCGATAGTATAGCATTCCAGGAAATTGCGGCGATGGTCGCCGTAGACGATCACCAGTTCGGGGTTCTGGCCCGGCTGCCAGTTCGGATCGGCGGCCTCCAGAACACGGCGAAAGGAGGCGGGAATTGACACCCGCCCCTTGCTGTCCACCTTATGGTGGCTTTCGCCTCTGAACCTGCGGCCCAATTTACCGTCCTTTTCGCGCGTCCCTCGCGTTAATCCGTCCCCCAGAATGAAAAGGGGCGGGTTGATCTGCTGCCACTGATCAACCCGCCGCCTTGGCCCGCTTTGCGGGATGTCCGACTGCGCGCGCCACCTGGGGGGATGTCTGCTCGCTCGCGCGCCGGATCTCTTGGTTCGATGAAAGCGAAGGCCTGTATGAAACCTGCTTGTTTTGTTTTTTGGTCTGGGGTCGTTTGGCGCCCCGTCCCTCGTCTCATCTGATGAAACAGGGATACTATGGGAATTGATGGCCCTGCAACTGTTTTTTGCGGGAAATCGCTCAGGGGTTGGCGGCGAACGCAGAGATTCGCAAGAGATTCGTGGCCATCTCAGGCCAAAATTACGAATTTGTTGTGAGCAAAGCGACCGCAAACACTAGATATAGGTGCGAGTTGCGAAGGTAATTTTTTTCCCATAGTTTCCCGCGATTCCGTCAGACGACTCGCTGAAACCGCGTATGTTCGCACTGTGTTCTCAAGCCGTCTGTCCTCAACAAGCCGGAAAGTTCCATTGCCTGCGTTTGAGCACGCGGTGATTCGCGCTGGCAAGAGGGAATAAGCGGAAATCCGGGCCATGATTTCCCATGCCGCCCATGATTTCCCGCCTGTCCCGCAAATTCCCAGCCGTCCCATGGTTTCCCAGCCGCCCCATGCGGTCCCATTCCGGGCGGCCCGTCCCATCCGGTCCCGGACCGGGCAGACGATCCCATCTGCGCCCATTCGGCGACGCCGAACGGCAGAAGGCCCGCCACATGGGCGGGCCATCAGATGCAGGGTGCCAATACCTATATAGAGAGAGTTCGGCCCGCGGCGCGTCAGGCCATGCCGCCCCTGACCAGCCCTTCGGCGATCCGGGCATAGGCCTGGGCCATTGCGCCCTCGCCCGCAGCCACCGGCGTGCCGCTGTCGCCCGCGAGCCGGGTTTCCAGGTCGATCGGCAAAGCCCCCAGCAGCGGCAGCCCCAGCGTTTCCGCCTCCGCCGCGACGCCGCCATGGCCGAAGATGTGATGCTCGCTGCCGCAATCCGGGCAGGCGAAGAAGGACATATTCTCAATCAGCCCCAGCACCGGGGTTTTCAGCGTGCCGAACATGTCCAGCGCCTTGCGTGCGTCCAGCAGCGCCACGTCCTGCGGGGTGGATACGACGATGGCGCCCGTCAGCTCTGCCTTGGTGCAAAGCGTCAGCTGCACATCGCCGGTGCCGGGCGGCAGGTCGACGATCAGCACGTCCAGCTCACCCCAATTCACCTGCCCCAGCATCTGCTGCAGCGCGCCCATCAGCATCGGGCCGCGCCAGACCACCGCCTTGCCCTCCTCCAGCATGAAACCGATCGACATCAGGGTGACGCCATGAGCGTGCAGCGGCTCGATGGTCTTGCCGTCGGGGCTGGCGGGGCGGCCTTTGGCGCCCATCATCCGAGGCTGGGAGGGGCCGTATATATCGGCGTCCAGCAAGCCCACCTTGCGGCCCTGCCTGGCAAGTGCCACGGCGAGGTTGGAGGAAACGGTGGACTTCCCTACCCCGCCCTTGCCGGAAGCCACGGCCAGGATCCGCTTGACGCCCGCGGGTTTCAGCGGCTCGGCCTGCGGCTTCGGGTGGCCGCCCACCTTGAGGCTGGGAGCGGGCTGCTGCGGCGCGTGGGCGGTCAGCGCCGCGGCCACAGCCTCCACCCCGTCCAGCGACAGCACGGCCGCCTCGGCCGCCTGGCGCAAAGGCTCCATCAGTTTGGCGATTTCCAGGCTGGGTGCTTCGATCACGAAGCTGACCTTGCCGCCCTCAATGCGCAGCGCCCGCAGCATGTCGCGCGACACCAGAGTGCCGCCATCCGGCAGGGCGAGCCGCTCCAATACTGCGTGAATCTGTTCCTGGGTGACCGGCATGTCTGCGCTCCTGCGTGTTATCCGGCACATATATATGCCGCGGCAGCGGCGCTTGGAACCCGTCCGGCCCGAATGCCGCAGACGCGGCCTGGAACGGCAGCTTGCCCGCCTGTCAACAGCGGAGGCATCAGCCATGCACAGGCTGCCGCGCGGTGCCGGGAAATTATACAGTTGCGTAAGCGGCTGCTGAAAATATCGCCATATTCCAGCTACATACCCATACGTCACCCATGCAAATGCTGCATAGCAGCAATGACGAAGCACGGGATTGCGACTTCTGGCGAGATCCCTAAATTGTGGCTCAAGCGGCGCCGCTGAGGCGCAAGACGCAGATGACGAAACGGTTGGACGAAGGAACAGACCCATGGCTGCAGCACATCAAATCTCCGCGGTGAGCGTGGCATCCCCGGTTGGCTTTCTGAACACGCTTCTGGTCAAGTTCGTCCGTTACCGGCTGTACCGCCAGACCGTCAATGAGCTGTCGGCGCTGTCGGGCCGCGAGCTGGCGGACCTGGGCCTGAGCCGCAGCGAAATCAAGCGCGTCGCCTATCAGGCCGCATACGAGAACAACTAATAGAGATCAGGCTCTTCCTCCTCCTCCCTTTTGAAGAGCCTGTGCTACGCGGCGGCATCCTCCTCCTCCCTGATGCCGCCGCACCCTATACCGGCCCAATAAGCCGGGTTTGGATCACCGGGGTCTCCTCCTCCCTTTTCCCCGGTGTATGACAGAACGGCGGTGCCCCTCCTCCTCCCTGGGCGCCGCCGTTTCTTGTTTTTCCGGGACATCAAGACATAGCCCTCCCGCTGACGCGCAGCTGCAGCCAGGCACACGCCCGGCCAAAACCGCGCTTGCTTGAGAGGAAAGGGGTGGC
>NZ_CEYXRG010000021.1:0-81063 GCF_982940295.1 Leisingera sp. | reverse complement strand
ACGATCACACAAACAAAACCGCCGCTGCGATAAACGCAAGCGGCGGTTTTGCGTTTCCAAGGCTAGAAGAACCGGCGCCACGCAACAAATCCGGACCGCTGAGACGCCGCAAGGGGGCAGCTGCTCAGTCGTTCTGATCCGGATTCGCGGCTGCAAACGCGGGGTGTTCGGAGCAGGCGGCCTCTACCGCGCAGATGCGCGGCAGGTCCGAAAAATCCGCCTCCCAGCGGCGCGCGTTGTAGAGCTGCGGCATCAGGCAGATGTCTGCAAGCCCCGGTGCATCGCCTGTGCAGAAAGGCGTCTGTTCGAAGCCGCCAAGCAGCGCCTCGAACGCTTGCAGGCCGGGGCGGATGAAATGCTGCATCCAGGCCTTGGGCATATCCGGCGCGCTGCCGCTGAGGGCGGTGGCGTGTTTGGCCACTTGCAGGTTGCAAACCGGATGCACGTCGACCGCAACCGAATGCGCCAGTGCCCGCACAAGGGCCCGCTGCCCGGGATCGCGGGGCAGCAGACCAAGGTCCCGGGTTTCGTCCAAGTAGTCGAGGATCGCCAGCGACTGGGTCAGGCGCAGACCGTCGATGTCCAGCACAGGCACGAAGCCCTGCGGGTTGCGGGACAGATGTTCCGGGCTCTTGTGCTCCCCCTTGACCAGATCAACCCGGACAGCGGTGTAGCTGATACCCGCGAGATTCAGCGCGATGCGCAGCCGGTAGCTGGCCGACGACCGCCAGTAATCATAAAGAACCGTGCCTCCCATCGGCATCCTCCCCGTATTGAGAAGGCAGCCCGGGGGCTGCCTTTGGCTGTTCCAGCGGGATCAGCCTTTGTTCAGTTCCTTGGCGTGCAGCCAGTCCGCGTGTTTCGGCGCCTTCTTAGTCTTTGACCATTCCTCCAGCATCTCCCACTTCACCGCGTCCAGCTTTTCAAGCAGCGCCTCTTCTGCCGGATCAGGGCAGGCAAGCTCCACCCGGTGGCCGTTCGGGTCAAAGAAGTAGATCGAATGGAAGATCGAGTGGTCGGTAACGCCCAGCACCTCGACGCCATTGGCCTCCAGATGCTCCTTGAACTGGATAAGCGTATCGCGGTCCTTCACCTTGAAGGCGATGTGCTGCACCCAGACCGGCGTGTTGCGGTCGCGGTCCATCTCGGGCTTGGTCGGCAGCTCGAAGAAGGCCAGGACATTGCCGTTGCCCGCATCCATGAAGATATGCATGTAAGGGTCGGGTTCATGCGTTGATGGCACGTGGTTCTCGGCAATTGCGAGGACAAAGTCCATCTTCAGCATCTTGTTGTACCACTCCACCGTCTCTTTGGCGTCTTTGCAGCGGTAGGCGACGTGGTGAATCTGTTCGATTTTCAAGCGGTGTCCTCCCCAGGTTTCAGCGCGGCCGCGGCCAGCGCCTGTTTCAGGATCGCGCGTTTTCCAATGTGGTTGGCCAGCACCAGCACCAGGCGGGCATTCAGCGCATCGCTTTCGGACCTGCTGAGGCCCTCATGCGCGGCCAGGAGATCTGCATAGAAGTCGTCGGCGCGCTCGGTGTTGGCGGTCAGGATCAGCTGATCGGTCTCGGTCATGGCGGTTACTCCTTGCCGATGGCCCGGCGGATTGCGTGCCGGAACTGGTTTTCGTCAAAGCTGGGGCGGCGGGCGGCCACATGCTGGTCCGGGCGGATCAGGTAGACGCCGCTTTCAAGCTTGCCCAGGTAACGCTCCTGCAGCGCCAGCGTCTTGTCATCCTTGATCGACAGGGCCAGCCGGGTGACCTCGATGCCTTCTTCCTCGATCACATCGGGGGCGTCGGCGTCGATGGTCAGCAGCACGAACTTGCCGCCCAGCTTGTCCAGCAGGAAGCCGTCGCCCAGCGGGGCGTCGGGGCAGGAGGAGCCGGGGCGGGTGCGCTCCGGCCCGTCCAGCGCATCTGCCGAGTTCAGCGGCGAGCCGTCGTAGGTGCAGGGCACCGACAGGCGGCCGGAGTTCACCAGGGGACGCGCGAACTCATACTGTTCCGACAGGTCCAGAACCGCGTCACGCAGCACCCGGCTGATCTCCGATTTCGGGGTGATGAAATCGGTGGAGCGGGACGAGTTCAGGATGTTCTCATCGGCGCCGTGGATGCGTTCCACGTCATAGCTGTCGAGCAGGCTTTCCGGCGCCTTGCCGTCCATCACCAGCTTCAGCTTCCAGCACAAGTTATCGGTGTCCTGCAGGCCGGAGTTGGCACCGCGGGCACCGAAGGGAGAGACCTGATGCGCAGCGTCGCCTGCAAAGATCACCCGCCCGTGGCGGAATTGCTCCATCCGGCGGCACTGGAAGGTGTAGATCGACACCCACTCTAGCTCGAATTTCACGTCTTCGCCCAGCATTGCCTTAAGGCGCGGGATAACGTTCTCGGGGCGTTTCTCGCGCTCCTTGTCGATATCCCAGCCGAGCTGCAGGTCGATGCGCCAAACGCCATCGGGCTGCTTGTGCAGCAGCGCGGACTGGCCTTTGTTGAAGGGCGGGTCGAACCAGAACCAGCGCTCGGTCGGGAAGTCTGCCTCCATGATCACATCGGCAATCAGGAAGTTGTCCTCAAATACCCGGCCGACGAAATCCAGGCCCAGCATCTGCCGGGTGGGGGAGCCGGCGCCGTCGCAGGCAATCAGCCAGTCGGCTTCCAGGTTGTAGGCGCCCTCAGGGGTGTCGATTTCCAGAACCACATGGGTGGCATGGGTGCCGATGGCGGAAACCTTGTTGCGGCCGCGGATTTCTATCGGTGCGCCCTGCTCCTCCAGTTCGCGGACCCGGTTCACCAGGTATTCCTCAAAATAGTACTGCTGCAGATTGATGAAGGCAGGGCGCTTGTGGCCCTCTTCGGGCAGCAGGTTGAACTCGTAGACCTGGCGGTCGTCAAAGAACACCTTGCCGGTGTTCCACTGCACGCCCTTGTCGACCATGGGCTGGCCGCAGCCCAGCCGGTCGAGGATTTCCAGCGGCCGCTTGGCAAAGCAAATCGCGCGGGAGCCAAAGCTCACCTTGTCGTTGTCGTCCAGCACCACCACTTCGGTGCCCTGCTGGGCCAGGTCGATGGCCGCAGCCAGGCCCACCGGGCCCGCCCCGATCACCACCACCTTGCGGCGCACGGGCGAAGAGGCATCTTGGTCCGCATGGCGCGTGTAGGGGTACAAAGGGACTTCAAAGATCTTGTTCATCAGGTCTCCTCCCAAATTCCGGGTGCCGTCAGGCACAGCACAACCCTTTCCCGGCGGGGGTCAGCCGGGAGCATGGTCTAGCGTCTCACAGGTTCTGCCGGGGCGACACGATCTGAATCAAACCGCCCCGGTTGCAAGTTCTGCCCGGGGCTCAGCCCTGCAGGGCCTCCCACATCTCCAGATCGCGTTGAGCGGTCCAGATGCGCGGGGTGTCGATGCCGCGGGCCTCGTCATAGGCGCGGGCGACGTTGAAGGGCAGGCAGTGCTCATAGATCGCGTAGTCTGCGAACTTCGGATCGCACTCGGCGCGCACCGCGTCCCAGGCCTCTTTCAGGGTGCCGTTGCGGGCCGCCACCCTGGCCGCCGGGCGGTAGGTGCTTTCGACGAAATCGCGGGTGTTTTCGATGGCGGCGTTGACCATCGCCTTGCCGACCAGCGCATCGCCGCGGCCCGGTGCAATGGCGTCGACGCCGAACGCCTTGATGTTGTCGAGGGTGCTGCCCCAGTCACCGAAATGGCCGTCGCCGCAGTAGCAGGCAGAGTGGTATTCAACGATGTCGCCTGTGAACATCACGTTCTGGTCCGGCACATGGATCACGATGTCGCCCGCGGTGTGGGCGCGGCCCAGGTGCATGAGGTCGACCCGGCGGTTGCCGAGATAGACGGTCATGTCGTCGGAGAAGGTTGTGGTCGGGTAGGTCAGCCCGGGGATGCTCTCATGGCCTTCGAACAGCCGCGGGAAGCGCTGGAATTCGCTGTCCCAGTCCTCCTGCCCGCGTTCCACCACCATGGCGCGGGCGGTGTCGCCCATGATGATCTGCTGCGCGCCAAAGGCAGAGGCCCCCAGCACGCGCACGGCGTGATAGTGGGTCAGCACCACATGGGTGATCGGCTTGTCGGTCACGGAACGGACGCATTGGATCACCTTGTTGGCCAGCCGCGGGGTCGCCTGCGCCTCGACGATCATCACGCTGTCGTCCCCGATGATCACGCCGGAGTTCGGATCGCCCTCGGCGGTGAAGGCATAAAGGCCTTCGCCCACTTCGGTGAAGGAGATTTTCTTTTCGCTCATGTCCCCTTGGGACGCGAATGCCTTGGCCATGTGTCTGTCCTTTCAACGGTGCGCCAGAGGCAAGTGCGGGAGCCTCCGGCGGGGATATTTGGGGCAAGAGGAAAAGCGGTGCTTACCTCTTGAACGGATCTTCCAGAGCAGCCAGCACGGTGCCGGTGCAGTCGCCGAACCCGATGGTGTAGCCATCGCCCTTGGCCGCGCCTTTCAGGGTCAGCGTGTCGCCATCGGCGATGAAGGAGCGCTCCTCGCCGGTGTCCAGCGTCAAAGGCTCCTTGCCGCCCCAGCTGAGTTCCAGCAGCGAGCCGCGGCTTTCCTTGGTCGGGCCGGAGATGGTGCCGGAGCCCAGCAGGTCGCCAGCGTTCATCGGGCAGCCCGAGGTGGTGTGGTGCGCCAGCTGCTGCGCGGCGGAGTAATACATCTCCTTGTAGTTGGTCCGCGCGATGGTCGTGGCCTCTTTGCCTTCCGGCGCCAGGGTCACTTCGAGGTTGATGTCATAGAGCATCGGACCGCAGTCCTTCAGGTGGTCCAGCAGCTCCACCTCGCGCTCCGGCGTGTCGCAGCGGAACGGCTCCAGCGCCGGCTTGGTCACGATCCAGGGGGAGATCGTGTTGGCAGTGGCCTTGGCCAGGAACGGGCCAAGCGGCTGGTATTCCCAGGCCTGGATGTCGCGCGCCGACCAGTCGTTCAGCAGCACATAGCCAAAGATGTTGTCATCCGCTTCCTGCACGGTGATGGGCCCATCGGAGGGTGTGCCGACGATCGCGCCCATCTCCAGCTCGATATCAAAGCGCGCGCAGGGGGCCCACCGCGGCTTGTCGTCATTCGGCCCCTTTAGCTGGCCCCAGGGGCGGCGCACATCGGTGCCCGATACTACTACCGAAGAGGCGCGGCCGTTATAGCCGATCGGAATGTGCAGCCAGTTCGGCGGCAGCGCGTTTTCCGGGCCGCGGAACATGGTGCCGACGTTGAAGGCGTGGTTCTTGCCAGCATAGAAATCGGTGTATTCGCTGACCGCAAAGGGCATGTGCAGCTCGGCATCGGCAGCGGGAACCAGCAGCGGCTCCACCTTTTCCTGCTCCACTGCCCCCTCGGACAGCAGCGCGGTCAGACGGTCGCGCAGCGCGGCCCAGACCGCCGGGCCTTCTTCCATCAGATCGTTCCAATAGGGCACGTCGAACAGCGGCGCATCGCCGAGCTGGACCAGACCGGCTTCCTCGGCGGCCTGCATGTCCAGGATCATATCGCCGATCGCGACACCGCAGCGCGGGTCATCACCGTCGACGGAGAACACGCCATAAGGCAGGTTGTTCAGCGGGAACGGGTGGTCCGCATCATTGGCCGAGGCCACCCAGGATTTCAGCAGAGGCATAGTGTCTCCAGTTTCCGGATCCGAAGATCCTTTTCATCTTTCCGGAAATACTCCGGGGGTGAATGGGCCGATGAGGCCCAGAGGGGGCAGCGCCCCCTCACCAATTCATTTCAGGCCGGGCGTGCCGTCGAACTTCTTCTCGATGTCGCTCCAGCAGTCGATGTAGTCATCCTGCAGCGGCGCGTCCTTGGCTGCAAATGCGGTCAGATGCTGCGGGAAGCGGGTCTCGAACATGAAGGACATGGTGTTGTCCAGCTTCTCCGGGCCGAGGTTGGAGTTCGACGCGCCCTCGAAGGCGTTCTTGTCCGGCCCGTGCGGCAGCATCATGTTGTGGAGCGACATGCCGCCCGGCACAAAGCCTTGAGGCTTGGCGTCATACTGGCCGTAGATATTGCCCATCAGCTCCGACATGATGTTCTTATGGTACCATGGCGGGCGGAAGGTGTTCTCGGCCACCATCCAGCGCTCGCGGAACAGCACGAAATCAATATTCGCAGTACCCGGCACGCCGGACGGTGCGGTCAGCACGGTAAAGATCGACGGATCCGGGTGGTCAAACAGGATCGCGCCCACCGGGCAATAGGTGCGCAGGTCGTATTTGAAGGGCGCGTAGTTGCCGTGCCAGGCGACCACATCCAGCGGCGAGTGGCCGATCTTGGTCTCATGGAACTGGCCGCACCATTTGATGGTCACGGTCGAGGGCGTCTCGCGGTCCTCGAACGCGGCCACAGGTGCCTTGAAGTCGCGCGGGTTGGCCATGCAGTTGGCACCGATCGGGCCGCGGCCCGGCAGTTCGAATTTCTGGCCGTAGTTCTCGCAGACGAAACCGCGGCAGGGGCCTTCGAGCACTTCCACCCGGTAGACCAGTCCGCGCGGGATGATGGCGATCTCCTGTGGCGCCAGGTCGATGATGCCCAGTTCGGTCGCGAACCGCAGGCGCCCTTCCTGGGGAACCACCAGAAGCTCGGAGTCGGCGGAGAAGAAATAGCTGTCCACCATCGACTCGGTGACCAGATAGATATGGCTCGCCATGCCGACTTGGGTGTTCACATCGCCCGCGGTGGTCATGGTCCGCATGCCGGTGAGCCAGGTCAGGCCTTCCTCCGAATGCGGCACCGGGTCCCAGCGGTACTGGCCCAGCGAGACCACGTCCGGATCGACGCATGGCGCCGACTTCCAATGCGGCAGGCCGATTTTCTCATAGCGGTGCGAATGCTTCACCGAGGGGCGGATCCGGTAGGTCCAGGTCCGCTCCGGCGGGTCGGCGGTAAAGGCCGTGCCGCTCAGCTGTTCGCCATAAAGGCCGTAGTTGCATTTTTGCGGGCTGTTCATGCCCTGCGGCAAGGCACCGGGCAGCGCCTCGGTTTCAAAGTCGTTGGCAAAGCCGGGCATATAGCCCTCGTTCGGCCCCGCAATCGAGGGAGCCTGGATCATTTTATGGGGATCGGCTGGCCGATTCATCGCGCGTTCCTCCTGTCACTGCTTGCGGGATATTAGTTGTTTTTGTAACTAACAAGGGAGAGAGGACGCAAATGACCGAAAAAGATGACTTCACTCTGCAGGATTTCCTGCCATTTCTGCTGAACCGGGCAGCCGAGGAAAGCTCGCTGGGGTTTCAGCGGCACTACAAGGACCGCTATGGTATGCTGCGCACGGAATGGCGGGTGCTGTTCCACCTGGGCAACTACGGCCAGATGACGGCCAAGGAGATCGGTGAGCGGGCCAAGATCCACAAGACCAAGATCAGCCGCGCCGTGGCCAAGCTGGCCGAGAAACGGTTCGTGACCCGCACCCGGGATGAAAACGACCGCCGGGCGGAGCATCTGACGCTGACCCCTGCGGGGCAGGCCGCCTACCGGGAGCTGCGGGAGGTGGCGCAGGAGTTCGATGCCAGGCTGTGCCGGCAGTTCACAACCGGCGAGGTTGCGATTTTGCGGTATATGCTGCGCAAATTAGCAGGCTTGGAGCCGTAGACATCGCAGGGTGCAATGCCCAGATAAGACAGCGGAATTGAAGGTGAATGCATGATACAGATTGATGTCAATTCGGGACCGCTGATTGCCTGGCTGATGGAACAGGGGCTGCACGGGGCACAGCAGCAGGACCTGCTCCAGGGTTATTGCCAGCGGCTGTGCGACGCGGGTGTCCCGTTGTGGCGATTCCATGTGGCGCAGCGTGCCTTTCACCCGAAATTCGGCGGCATCGGTTTCAACTGGACCCGCGCAGAAGGCCTGTCTCACCAGCACTACGAATACCGCGAGTCCCCGCGCGAGGAATGGCTGCGCAGCCCGTTCTTCCACATTCTGGACAAGGAGCTGGACGAGTTCCGCGAACGGCTCGAAGATGGCGCGCCGGAGGAATTCCCGCTGCTGCCGGAGCTGCGGGAACGCGGGGCGACCGACTACTTTGCTAAGGGCGTGCGGTTTTCCCCGCCCGAGGCCGGGCCGAACGACCCCATTCACCCGCAAGAGGGCATGCTGGTCTCCTGGGCGACGGACCGTCCGGGCGGCTTCTCCAATCGCGAGCTGGACCTGATCCGCACCACCCTGCCGCATCTGGGCCTGGCGCTGAAATCCTCCTCCAACCGTCAGATGGCGAGCGACCTTTTGCAAGTCTACCTGGGCCGCGATGCCGGCCGCCGGGTGCTGTCGGGCGAGATCCAGCGCGGGTCCTCGCAGCAGATCAACGCGGTGATCTGCCTGTTCGACCTCAAGGGGTTCACCCAGCTGGCCGAGCGGCTGCCCGGCACCGAGCTGATCGAGATGCTGAACGGCTATTTCGGCCTGGCGGTGGAAACCATCCAGGCGCATGGCGGCAACATCCTAAAGTTTATGGGCGATGGGATGCTGACCATGTTCAACCTCGGCAGCATCGAGGAAGACGCCCATGCGGCGCTGGCCGCAGCCAATGAGCTGTGCGGCAAGGTCCGCGCGTATAATACCGAGCGCGAGGAGCAGGGCTTGCCAACGGCCGGTTTCACCCTGGCGCTGCATGCGGGCACCATCCTCTATGGCAATATCGGGGCGGAGAACCGGCTCGATTTCACCGTGATCGGCCAAGCGGTGAACCAGACCGCCCGGATCGCTGGAATGCACCGGTCTGTTGGCCAGAGTATCATCATGTCTGAAGACGTGAAGACAGCCGCCAGAGGCACCAACCATGACCTGGTGTCTCTGGGCCGCTACATGCTGCGCGGGGTGGCCGAGCCGATGGAGCTTTACACCATCTACCGCGGCAACTGCGGCTGCGACAGCTGAGGTGCCGCCGGGGCGGGGTCAGATGCTGACCTCGACCCCCGGCAGGTTCACTTCCTTCATCATGTCGCGCAGCTCCTGCCGGGCGGCGACGTTGGAAATGTTGAGCTGCTTGACGCCAATGTCCTTGAGGTCCAGCAGCGTCAGGCCGCGCGGGAACAGTTCGCGGAAGATCACGCGCTCGGAGAAGCCCGGTGCCACCCGGAAGCCGATCCGCTTGGACAGCATCTTGATGGCGCGTTCCATCTTTTCCTTGTTGACCATGCGCTGGGTGCCAACCCGGTTGCGGATCACGATCCAGTCAATCGGCTTGAGCCCCGCCTGCGCCCGCAGCTGGCGTGCATTCCACACCATCTCGGAATAGACCGACGGCCCGGTGATGCTCTCGCCCTTTTGATCCACATGTGCCAGCAGATCGAAATCGACAAAACTGTCGTTCAGCGGCGTGATCAGCGTATCGGCCAGCGAATGCGCCACCTGGCTCAGCCGCGTGTGCGAGCCGGGGCAGTCGATCAGGATGAAATCATGGCCCGGCTCCAGCGCCGAGACCGCGGCCGACAGCCGGTGGTCATAGATGTTTTCGCCCGGCTGCAGGCTGGCCGGGTCGATCTCCGGCAGCTCGTGCATGTCCACCATCGGCAGGTCCAGCCCCGCCTTGGCGCAGAAGTCCTTGCGGTTCTCCAGGTAGCGCCCCAAGGAGCGCTGCCGCAAGTCCAGGTCCAGCGCTGCCACCTTGTGGCCCAGCCTGGCCAGGGTGGTTGCAACATGCATGGAGACAGTCGATTTGCCCGCGCCGCCCTTCTCGTTGCCGACGACAATAATATGCGCCATGTACAGGTCCCTTCGCTCGTGCTTTTGTGCACGTCTTTAGCTTTGTGCCCCTGTATAGGCTCTGGTTCCGGCCAAGAAAAGCAGTGCGCGCGGGCTGGTAAACTTAGTGTATCACCTGTGTTTTGCAGGTCCCGCCGGCTTGCGTTTGGGGCGGGCGTCGCCGCCTTTTCCGCCCTTGGCGGCCCCGGCTGCCGCAGCGCGGGCCTTGTTCTTCTTGCTGTTGGGCTTGCCGACCGGCGGCTTGGGACCCTTGGCCTTGAACGGCTTGGCCGCAGGCGCGCCAGGTTTGGTCATCCGTTTGGATGGATCGGAGGCCCCCTTCGGCTTGGCGGTCACCGCTGGCTTGGGCTTGCTGGGGCGGGTGTCTGCGCGCGGCTCCCGGCGCTCTTCCCGTGGCGGCTTGTCGTTCCATTCCTTGCGCGGCGGGCGGCTGTCTTCGCCGCCTTCTGCCTTGCGGCGGTAGGGTTTCAGGCCGTCTTCCTTGCCCCGGTGCGGCTTGGGGTTGCGGTCGCCCTTGAAGCCGCCCTTCGGCCCGCCGGGCCCGCGGCGCGGCGCGGGCGCCAGTTCCGGCGCCTCGGCCAGCTGGGTCAGCACGGTGCCTGGTTCCAATTCGGTCTTGCCGTCCAGTGCTTTCAGGAAGCCCTCGACCGCGCCTTCGCTGATTTCGGCAAAGGTCTCGTTGTCCTGCACCCGGATCGCACCGATGGCGTCGCGGTCGATATTGCCGGCCTTGCACAGCATCGGCAGCACCTTGCGCGGGTCGGCCCCGGCCTCGCGGCCGCCGGACAGTGAGAACCAGACCGACGGGCCAAAGGGCTTGCGTTCCTTGCGCTCCTTGCGCGGCTCTTCCGCACCGGCCGGGCGCAGGTCCTCGGGCGCCGAATGGCGGCTGCGGAACAGGCGCAAATAGGTGGCGGCGATCTGTTCGGGTGTGAACGTGTCCAGCAGGGTCTGGACGCCTGCCTGCTCGTTTTCGGCAACCGGTTCCTGCCAAACCGGATCGGCCAGCATTCGTTCTTCATCGCGCGCCAGCACATCATCGGCAGAGGGCGCCTCGCAATGCTCAGCCGTCAGCTTGGCCCATTTCAGCAGACGGAGCGCCTTGCTGCGTGCCTTGGGCGGTGCGATCAGCGCGCTGACGCCTTTGCGGCCCGCACGGCCGGTGCGGCCCGAACGGTGCAGCAGGGTTTCGTGGTTCGAGGGAAGCTCCGCATGGACCACCAGCTCCAGCCCCGGCAGGTCAATGCCGCGTGCTGCCACGTCGGTGGCCACGCAGACCCGGGCGCGCCCGTCGCGCATCGCCTGCAGCGCATGGCTGCGCTCGGTCTGGCTCAGCTCGCCCGACAGCGTCACCACCGGCAGGCCACGGTTGGTCAGCCGTGCCGCAAGCCGGTTCACTGCTGCACGGGTGTTGGCAAACACGATGGCGCTTGGCGCCTCATAGTAGCGCAGCACGTTGATGATGGCGTTTTCCGCGTCCGCTTGCGCGACGCTCATCAGCCGGTATTCGATATCCGCGTGCTGCTTGGTTTCGCCGGCGGTCTTGATCCGCATCGCATCGCGCTGGAAGGTTTCGGCTAGGCTGGCAATCGCCGGCGGCACGGTGGCGGAGAACAGCAGGGTGCGGCGCTCTTCTGGTGCTTCGCTCAGGATGAATTCCAGATCCTCGCGGAAGCCGAGATCGAGCATTTCGTCCGCCTCGTCCAGCACCACGCCGCGCACGTTGCTGAGGTCGATGGAGCCGCGCATGATGTGGTCGCGCAAACGGCCCGGCGTTGCCGCGACGATGTGGGCACCGCGCTCCAGCGCGCGGCGCTCGTCGCGCATGTCCATACCGCCCACACAGGAGGCAATCCGTGCGCCAGCGTCGCGGTACAGCCAGCCCAGCTCATGCTTTACCTGCAGCGCCAGCTCGCGGGTCGGGGCAATCACCAGCGCCAGCGGCGCGGCGGCCTCGCCGAAGGCCTCGTCCTCGCCCAGCAGGGTGGGGGCCAGCGCCAGGCCGAAGCCGACGGTCTTGCCCGATCCGGTCTGCGCAGACACCAACAGGTCGCGCCCTTCCAGGTCCGGCTGGGTCACAGCCTCCTGCACTTGGGTCAGGGTTTCATATCCGCGTTCTTGCAGGGCGTTTGCCAGGGCTTGTTTCACGAGTGGGGCTGTCTTTCCCGCGAGGCGCATCCGGCCTCAGCGTCAGGAGAAATGAAAGAAGGCTGCCCGTCCGGGGCAGCCTTCGGGAGTTCTGCAAAATACGGCAGGCGGCTTAGAAGCCCAGGCCTTCGTATTTTTTCTTGAACTTGGACACGCGGCCGCCGGCGTCCATCAGGCGCGAGGTGCCGCCGGTCCAGGCCGGGTGCACGGTCGGGTCGATGTCCAGTGCCAGCTGATCACCTTCAGCACCCCAGGTGGAGCGCATCTTGATGATGGTGCCGTCGGTCATTTTGACGTCGATGAAGTGGTAATCGGGATGGGTGTCTTTTTTCATGATACCGCTCCTCAGGCTTTCTTGGGCTTGTAGTTCGCATCTTCTGCGATACGGGCCGATTTACCGCGGCGCGAGCGCAGGTAGTACAGCTTGGCGCGGCGGACGCGGCCGCGGCGCACCACTTCGATCGAGTCGATGTTGGTCGAGAACAGCGGGAACACACGCTCCACGCCTTCGCCGAACGAAATCTTGCGGACGGTGAACGAGCCGGCAATGCCCGAGCCGTTCTTGCGGCTGATGCAAACGCCTTCGTACATCTGCACGCGCGAACGCGAGCCTTCGGTCACCTTGTAGCCGACACGGATGGTGTCACCGGCTTTGAAGTCGGGGATCTCTTTCCCCAGGGCGGCGATCTGTTCCGCCTCCAGCTGTGCGATCAGGTCCATCGCAACTCTCCTAAATCTGCCTGCGGTTCATGCCGCAGAGGTTTGTGCCGCCATGAGAGCTCTTGGTCTTCACCGGGTCCCGCCAAATGGCAGCCCGCCAGAGATCACGCCGTCTGTTCCTTGCTGCTGGCGGCAGGGTCCAAAGCGAAAACCGAAGAAGATTTCCTGGTGAGTGATCCAACAGCCAACGGCCCGGAGCCGCAAATGCGAATCCAGACCGGCGCTGTATACGTCCGCGGCCCCAACAAAACAAGTGCCTGGCTGCGCTGCAGGCAAGAGTTTTCACAAAACTCTTGCCAAATCTTTTCTCAATAGATTTCGGGCTGCTGGCCCGTCTTTCAGGCCTCAGCCCGTCTGGTCGTCGACCGTGGCGTCCGGGGCGTTCTTCTTGACCGACTCGATACCGCCGTCGCGGCTGGAGGCGCTGGCGTAGCTCTGCGAATTGCCGATCACCTGGCCGTTGGTGGCCTTGAGATTGAACATATGCTTGCCGGAGGAGGTCTCTTTGCGCTCATAGCGCGCATCGTCGCCTGCGTTTTTCTTGACCGACGCGATGCCGTTCTCGGCACTGGCCTTCTGCTTGTAGCCTTCGCTGGCCAGGATGTTCTCGCCGTTGCCTGCTTTCAGCCGGAACCGGAATTCACCTGCGTTGTCGGTATAAAGTTCAAATTTTGCAGTCACCCTGTTCACTCCTAATTCTTCATGAATATGAGCGGACTAAAGCACGGCTTGCGGCGCCCGGCAACGGTCAGCCGCAGCTGGCGCCGCCGGGGCGGTATGCCGGGACGGCCCTTCAGCCCCGGTTTTGCGTCTTGCGGCAATAGGCATCCCACAGATCCGGGCGGCGGGCTTTGGTGATCTCTTCGCTCATGTCATGCCGCCATTCGGCAATCTTGCCATGGTGGCCGGACATCAGGATCTCGGGGATTTCCCGGCCTTTCCATTCGGCAGGGCGGGTATACTGCGGATGCTCCAGCAGACCGGAGGAGAAGCTCTCCTCCTCGGTGGAGGCCTGGTTGCCGAGCACCCCGGGGATCAGCCGCACGGTGGCGTCGATCAACGCCTGCGCCGCCAGTTCGCCGCCGGTCATGACGAAGTCGCCCAAGGAGACTTCCTGGATGCCGTAATGCTCCAGCACCCGTTCATCGACGCCTTCGAAGCGTCCGCACAGCAGGGTGATGCCGTCGCATTGGGCAAAGCCCTGCATCATCTGCTGGTTCATCGGCCGGCCGCGCGGGGTAAGGTAGACTAGCGGCCAGTTGCCCCGGGTATCCGCCATAGTTTGCTCGATCGCCTCGCCCAGGACGTCGGCGCGCAGTACCATGCCCGCGCCGCCGCCCGCGGGGGTGTCATCCACGTTGCGGTGCTTGCCGATCCCGAATTCGCGCAGGTCCACGGTTTCCAGCTGCCAAAGGCCTTCCTGCAGCGCCTTGCCGGTCAGGCTTTCGCCCAGCACGCCGGGAAAGGCCGAAGGGAACAGCGTGATGATCTTGGCCTTCCACACCCCCGCCAGATCCGGCGTTGGCGTCATCAGCTCGCGCGGCTTCAGCGTGGGGCGGATCGCCTTGCGGCCATGAGATTTGCTTGGTGCTGTCATAATGGTGCTGTTTAGTGCAGTCAGAATTACACGCAATAAAAAGCTTTGGTGTTTCGATGAATTCAGAACAGCCGCGTCCGGCTGACGGGGACGGTCCGTTTGCTGCGATAGACGCGGTACAGGCCCGCACGCAGGCGCTTTGGCCCAGGGCAGCCGCGGCAGCCGGTCTGCCCGAAGCCGGGGCCACTTTTCGCAGGATGCAGGTCAGCAGCGGTGTTGAGCACCGCCGCTGTGTCTTGGAGGTGAGGACCGCCGGCGGCCAGAGTGTTGTATTGCGCGCCGATTTTGGGACGTCCGATCCGGTTCGGAATACCAGATTTCTGGACCGGCATCAGGCCGCTGCAGACTGTCTGAAGGCTGAAGCAGGCGTGGCGGTTCCAGCGCTGCTTTGGCGGGACACGTCAAGCCCTGCCGTTCTGATGGAATTTATTCAGGGGGATACCGCGCACCGTGAATTGGCGCTCACGGAATACGGGTTCGGGGACCGGGGCAGTATTCTGCGGCGGATTGGTCAAGCGGTGGCCGTCTTGCACAAGGTGTCTGGGGCCGGAGACCGGCAATTCTGGCCAAAGCCTTTTCTGACCCGTGTTTCAAGCCAGGCGCAGGCCGTGCGCGACGGGCAGCTGCTGGTACCGAAACCCAACAAGTTCCTGGGGCTTTGCGCTTACCTGCACCGGGAAGCGCGGCGTGCGCGGGGGCAATCCTTTAGCGCCGCAGTCGAGCATGGCGACCTGCATTTTCGCAATATCCTCATGTCGGAGACCACTGTCTCCTTCATCGACTTTTCAAACCATGACGGCATCTTCCCGCAGCGCGACCTAGCCAATATCTGGCTGGCAAACTGCCCCGACCATCTGGCCGCGGAGGGCCTATCGCCCGGGTTCGGGATGGTTGCGCAAGCCGATTGGGACGCTTTTCAGGACGGGTATGGCGCAGATCTGGTGAATGATCCTGTGTTCCGTTTCTTATATGCCCACCGCCTGCTTAAATGCTGGGTAGGATTGAGCCACAAGCCGCGGGAGCAGCAGCTGAAAAGTGCGCAGGTTGTGACAAGGATCGTTCAGGTTCTTGAGTCGCTTCTGGCTGATGAAGCCGGCTGAGCAGCCGCCTCAGAACAGCCCCTCGGGCGGGTCAGCAATGATGCGGCCCTGGCTCAGGTCAACGGTCGGCACCGCCTCCAAGGTGAAGGGCAGCAGCACCGTGGCCTTCAGTCCCGGACCGTGGATCTCCAGCAGGTCCGAGGCGCCGTGGTTCTGCACCGATTTCACCGTGCCCAGCAGGGTGCCGCCGGTGTCAAAGACCTCCAGCCCGATCAGATCGGCGTGGTAGAATTCGTCATCCGGCAGCTGCGGCAGCTGATCGCGGCGGGCAAACAGGCGCAGCCCCTTGATTGCGTCAGCGTCTTCCTTGGTTTCCACCCCGCCGATCCGCGCGGCAAAGCCGTTCTTGATCGGGCGTGTGATCATCAGGGAATAGCTCTGGCTGCCGTCCTCATTGCTGAGGGGGGAGTAGTCTTCGATCTCTTCCGGAATGGCGCAGAAGCTCTTGAGCCGCACCTCGCCGCGCACGCCGAAGGCGCCGGCCACCGCTCCCACGCAGATCAGTTCGCTCATGGTGTTATTCCTTTGCACAGAACCCTGCGCGCAGCCATTGGCCGCCGGATTGTTCGCAGAGTTCCACTTGGTGGTTGCGTTCAAAGAAGATGCCTGCGGTAAAGGCTACTGCAACAAAAAACACAAGCCGTATCAACCGTCCCATCGGCGGCCTCAGCGGGTTTCAAGCGGCAGATCCGCCATCCGGCTTTCCCAGCCTTGTTCCTCCAGCTCCGGCGTGTCCGAGAGCCGCTCCGGGTAGCCGATGCAGAAATAGCCGATCAGCTGCCAGCCTTGCGGTGCGTTCAGGTCGCGGTTCAGCTGCTCCGGATCGAGCACCGAGACCCAGCCCAGACCCAGCCCTTCGGCGCGCAAGGCAAGCCAGAACAAGGTGATGGCAGTGACCACCGAATAGCGGCGCATCTCCGGCATGGTGGCGGCACCCAGGCCGTGGCCCTGGGCGGTTTCGTCGTCGCAATAGATGGCCAGCTGCACCGGCGCGTCACGCATGCCGGAGAGCTTCAGCCCGGCATAGCGTCCGGCGCGCTCGCCGGAATATCCCGACAGCGCCTCGGCATTGGCTTTCTCGAAATTCTTCAGCGCCGCGGCGCGGGCGGTTTCGCTGTCCACCCTCAGGATGCGCCAGGGTTCGCTCAGGCCCACAGACGGGGCGAGCGGAATGGCGGAGAGGCAGCGCATCAGCACTGCCTCCTCCACCGGATCTGAACGGAACCGGCGCACGTCGCGCCGGAGCCGCATCAGCAGATCAAGCTGGCTGCGGAACTCTTCGGGAAAAGCGCCCCGCAGCTCCACGGAATTATTCCGCGTCTGCAGCTGCTTCGGCGGCTTCAGCAGCCTTTGCAGCTTTCTCTTCTGCACGCTCCTGGGCTTTCTTGCCCGGGGTGCCTTTTTTCGGGTTGCTGCGCTCGGCCTTCTCGCGGACGCCGGCTGCTTCCAGCATGCGGGCGATACGGTCGGTCGGCTGGGCGCCCTGGTCGAGCCAGTACTGCACGCGCTCCATGTCCATTTTCACGCGCTCTTCCGAATCTTTCGGCAGCAGCGGGTTGTAGGTGCCCAGCTTCTCGATGAAGCGGCCGTCGCGCGGCATGCGGCTGTCAGCAGCCACGATGCGGTAGAAGGGACGCTTTTTAGAGCCGCCGCGGGCCAAACGGATTTTCATTGCCATGGGTACATCTCCTTTGATGGCGTTGTCCGGGGTATGCCCCGGTTGTTCCTGTTGTCTTTGTTATTCTTGGTGTTTCTTGTGGTGGCGGATGACTTCATCAATGATGAAGTTCAAAAATGCCTTGGCGAATTCAGGGTCCAGATCGGCCTGTTTTGCCAAGTCTTCGAGCCGTGCGATCTGCGCCGCTTCGCGGGCCGGATCGGACGGGGGAAGGTCGTGTTCGGCCTTGAGCCGGCCCACCGCCTGGGTGTGCTTGAAGCGCTCGCCCAGGGTATAGACGAGGATCGCATCCAGGCGGTCGATGCTTTCGCGGTGGCCCTTCAGCAGCTGGGCTGCGCGGGCAACGGGATCTTGGATATCTGTCGTCATCAGGGTCTCCGCAATGCAGCAGGCCAGGGGGCCGCCAAGGGGGTGCCGCGCGTGCAGCGGGTGTGCACCACCTGTGCACCGCCGCAGTGCAGCGACATGGTATCCGCGCGCTGGTCAGTCAATGGCCCAGCCCTCCGGTTTGAAGAGCGGGTCGGCATAATGGGCGATTTCCATGTCGATGCCATGCGCGGTCTGGCTGTCCTTCAGGGCGTCCGGGGCGGGGTGGCGGTAGACCGCGTCGTTGCCGTCGATGGTGGCGGCCTCGTGGTCCTTCTTGGCGCCGAGCCGTTCCGCGAGCCGGATCGAGTCGAGATTCTTGGGGTCGATATAGCTGACCGCAGTCTCCCAGCCCAGATTTGAATAAAAATGGCGGCGTGCGGCGTGCGCCGCCTCCAGCGCATAGCCCTTGCCGGCCGCACCGGGCCAGATGATCCAGGCGATCTCGCGCTCGGGCCAGCCTGCGGGCTGCCAGCCGCCGGCCATGCCATAGGTCTCGCCGCTGTTTTTGTCGTGGATCATCCACATGCCAAAGCCGCGCACCTGCCAATGGCCGATCTCGGCGGCATAGAGCATCCAGGCCTCGTAAGGGTTCAGCGGCCCGCCCATGAAGCGGGAGCGGTAGGAGCTGAAAGTGGCCTTGAAGTCCGGGTAGTCCTGCGGTTCGGGGCCGCGCAGCACCAGGCGGCGGGTTTCAATCACCGGGATGTCAAACGGCATCAGCGCGCTCCTTCCACGGGAAGGGCGCGGCCGGGCCGGGATATGGTCCGGTGCAGGCGCATCAGTGCAGCATACCCCGTGCAGCCTGCCGGCCGGACACGCGGGGCGGCGGCATATGGCGCCAGGCGCGGATGTTGGGCGCGGGCTGCAGGCGGAAGGAGACCGGTTTTTCCGGGCGGGCGCCGACACGGCGGGCCAGCGCGATGGAGGCGTCGTTTTCCTCCGGCACGTAGGAGACAATCGTGTCCCAGCCGGCCTCGGAGAACAGCCAGTCGAGCACGGCTTGCGCCGCTTCGCTGGCATAGCCCTTGCCGCGGCCCGGTTCCATCAGGTGCCAGGACAGTTCCGGTTCCGGCCAGCCCTTGGGGAACCAGGGGCCGACGAGGCCGACGGTCATCCCGGTGCTGCGTTCGACCACGGCAAACAGGCCGTAGCCGTGCAGGTGCCAATGGCCGATGATGGTGGCAATCGACCACCACAGCGAGTCGGGATCGTTTGCCGCATCAATGAAGCGCGGCGCCCCCGCGTCGAGGAAGGCGGTATTGGCGTCAAACTCCGGATCGGCCGGAGAAATCAGCATCAGCCGTTTGGAAACAAGCCGCGGATACGGCTTCTGCGCATCAGTCATCTTATACCCCTCTGCCCGGGCGGCGGGCCGCCCGGCAAAATTTTCACCCATCCGGCGAAAGAGTATCGGGGAGACTGCGTAATATTTTGTTAAACGGACCGCCGTTGCCGCCGCCGCGCCAGCCTGGTTTCTGCAAATTTGATGGAAGCTCATGCGTATGCCTCCATCCCGCCGTCGCCATCTTGCAGCAGGTGGCGGTAGACCAGAACCTTTGAGTCAAAGGCGGCTTCGGCAGCGGTGTCGCGCTGCGCGCCGGACCGTTCGGCAGCTTTAGCGGACCGAAGGTTGTCCGGGTCGACGTAGCTCACCAGTGAGGGCAGCTCCAATGCGGTCAGCGCAAAGTCCCGCACGGCTGCGATAGCCTCGGCAGCCAGGCCCTGGCCCTCGAAACCGGCGGTGAGAAGGTAGCCGAGCTCGTGTTCGCGGTCGCCGTATTCCATTCCGGCAGAGAAGAAACCAGCGACAACGCCCGATGTCCGCTGCTCAGCCGTCCACATGCCGGCTCCGCGTAGCTGCCACCCTGCAGCATACTGGGTGAAATCCAGCCAGGCGCTTTGCCGGCTGAAGGGGCCGTCCATATAGCGGGCGCGGTCCGACATCAGGATGGCAGCATAATCCGGGAAGTCCTCCAGCCGGGGCGCCCGGAGCACCAAGCGCGCAGTTTCCAGCTGCGGCACGTGGCAGCTCAGCTGCTGCGCAAGTGCAGCAGCCGCGCCGGAGGCTGCGGCCTCCCAGGGATATGCTGCCCTGATGGTCACTTCTTCTTGCCGAAGCCGCTGAGGCCTGCGGGCAGGCCCATGCCGCCACCCAGACCGGGGAGGCCGCCGGGCAGGCCGCCTTTGCCGCCCATCGCCTTGGCCGCCGCTTCCAGCGCCTTGGGGTCCATCTGGCTGGGGTCCATGCCGCCCATGTCCGGCATGCCGCCCTTGCCGAACATGCCTTTCATAGCCTGTTTCAGCATCTTGCCTTTGCCCATCTTGCCCATCTTCTTCATCACATCGGCCATCTGCCGGTGCATCTTCAGAAGCTTGTTAAGGTCAGACACTTCCATGCCGGAACCGGCCGCGATGCGTTTCTTGCGGCTGGCCTGCAGCAGGGCGGGATTGGCGCGTTCCTTCTTGGTCATCGACTGGATCATGGCGATTTGGCGCTTGAGCACCTTGTCGTCCATGCCGGCGTCCTGCACCTGCTTGGCCATTTTGCCCATGCCGGGCATCATCTGCATCATGCCCTCCATGCCGCCCATCTGGAGCATCTGCTCAAGCTGCATCTTCAGGTCGTTCATGTTGAACTGGCCCTTCATCATGCGCTTCATCATCTTCTCGGCCTGTTCGGCCTCGATGGTTTCCTGGGCTTTCTCGACCAGCGCCACGATGTCGCCCATGCCGAGGATGCGGCCGGCGATCCGGTCTGCCTCGAAGGTTTCGAGCGCGTCCATCTTCTCGCCCAGGCCGACAAAGCGGATCGGCTTGCCGGTGACGGCGCGCATCGACAGCGCGGCGCCGCCGCGGCCGTCGCCGTCCATCCGGGTCAGCACCACGCCGGAAATGCCGATCTTGGCGTCGAATTCTTCCGCAACTTCAACGGCAACCTGGCCGGTGAGGCCATCGACCACCAGCAGGGTCTCGCGCGGGGAGACCACGTTGCGGACGTCCTCGACCTCCTGCATCAGGGTCTCGTCGATGTGCAGGCGGCCGGCGGTGTCCAGCATATAGACGTCATAGCCGCCGAGCGTTGCCTGCTGCTTGGCGCGTTTGGCGATGTCGACGGGTTTCTGGCCGGGCACGATCGGCAGGGTGTCGACGCCGATCTGGGCGCCAAGCACCGCCAGCTGGTCCATCGCCGCCGGGCGGTAGACGTCGAGCGAGGCCATCAGGACCTTCTTGCCCTCTTTCTCCTTCAGCCGCTTTGCCAGCTTGCCGGTGGTGGTGGTCTTCCCCGAGCCCTGCAGGCCGACCATCAGTACGGGGGCCGGCGGGTTGTCGACCTTCAGCTTGCCGGGATCCTCGTCGCCGCGCAGCACATCGACCAGCGCGTCGTGCACGATCTTGACGACCTGCTGGCCCGGGGTCACCGATTTGGTGACGGCCTGGCCGGTGGCCTGCTCCTGCACCTTCTTGACGAAGTCGCGGGCAACCGGCAGCGAGACGTCGGCCTCCAGCAACGCCACGCGGACCTCGCGCAGGGCGGATTTGACGTCCTCTTCGCTGAGGGCGCCCTGCTTGGTGAGCCGGTCAAAGACGCCGGAAAGGCGTTCGGATAGATTTTCAAACATGCCTGCGGCCTCCTGATGCCGGTTTCAACTGTGGCGCCCCCGTATGTAGGGGACAAGCGATCCATGCGCAAATGCCCGCCGGTCCTCGTGTCCGTCATGAGGGCAAACCAAACGGGTTTGCCCCCACGGGCGTAACACGCTGGTGGGGGGCGATCCCTGGCACGGGCAGGGACCGGAAGACTCAGATCTCCCGGATGTTTGGGCAGGCGTTACGCGGATTGGCCGCCGGAGTCAACCTTTGCAGGGCCGGCGGCAGGCAACCAGGCATTGATGGCCTCCGCCAGCCGATGCGGGCCGCGGCCGTTGGTGTAGGCTTCGGTCACCGGGTGGCGTCCGGCGCTCATGCCGCTGTCCAGCACCAGAACGGGGCGGTAGAGCGTGCGGCTGCGGCCCTCGCTGCGGCTGGTGGTGCTTTCCACCTCGGCGTGGGAGAGGTCGGCGAGGCGGTGCTCCACCTGGCTGTAGCCGAACACCGACTGGCGGCGGATCACGATGCGGCCACCGGGGCGGTCGAGGATCACCTGCACCCGGCGCACGAACAGGCAAAAGGCGGCAAACCCCATGCCGCCGCCCATGGCGGCAAAGCCCAGTCCGAACCAGAGGCTTTCACCGCCGGTGCTGGCAGCGCCGAGACCGACGCCAACGAAAGCCAGGATAAACAGGGCAAGCGCAATGCCGATGAACCACGGCGTGTCTGCCAGGATCAGCTGTCCGGGCGTGTTGCGGGTGATTTTCATGGCTTCAGCTTACGCTTGGGAAGGCTGCGGTTCAGGGGAAACTCGCGGCTTGGCCGTCAGATATGAGCGGCAAGCAGCGCAGCTGCGCCTTCTGCGCGCTTGACTCGGAGGGGGTGGCTTGGCCAACATCGGGAGGTTGGCCCACTGCCGCACTCACAGGCTGGGCCTGCCCGGAGGGGCATCGAGGCAGATCTTCAGAACAGGCATGATGCGCGAACCTTAGCGTCCGCGGCCGTAGGCGGGCAGCCGCATCAGCTATGGGAGGATCTGAGAACATGCGCGTTTTCACTATTCTGGGACCGTCGCAGTCCGGCAAATCAACGCTGGCCACGGCGCTGGCCAATCTGGACAGCGCCGCCGGCAAACGGCAGGAGGCTGCAGGCGTCGCCGCTTTGCAGCCTTTTTCATTTATGGGCGAGGACTGGGCCGCGATCGACATCGCGGGCGGGGCCGACAATCTGGCGCAGGCGGGCCCGGCACTGGCCGCCAGCGATGCTGCCGTCATCTGCGTGCCGGCTGACGCCGGCGCTGCGGTGCTGAGCGCGCCGTACCTGCGCAAGGTGGAAGAGGCGGGGATCCCCGCCTTTATTTTTGTCAACCGCATGGACCAGGCAACGGACCGTGTGGCGGAAATCGTGGCCGCGCTGCAGGCCTATTGCAGCCACAACATCATCCTGCGGCAGGTGCCGATCCGTGAGGATGGGCAGGTTGTGGGTGCTGTGGATCTGATTTCGGAACGCGCCTGGCAGTACCAGGAGGGCAAGCCCTCGGCGCTGATTGAGCTGCCGGTGGCGATGTATGCGCGCGAGCAGGAGGCGCGCACCGAACTCTTGGAGGCGCTGGCGGATTTTGACGACACGCTGCTGGAGGAGCTGATCGAGGATCAGAAGGTGATGGCCGAGGAGGCCTATGAGGTGGCCACCAAGGTGCTGCAGCACAACGACCTGATCCCGGCGCTGCTGGGATCGGCCGAGCACAAGAACGGCATCCTGCGGCTGATGAAGTCGCTGCGCCATGAGGCCCCGGATGTGGGCGCGGCGCTGGAGCGGCTGTCGCAGGATGGCAAGGTGGTGGCGGTCGGCTGCATGGCCGATCTGGTCAAGCATCTGGGCAAGACGGTGATGGTGCGGGCGCTGGACGGCAGTGTCGGCAACGGCGTGCCGGTGGGCGGCGCAACATTGGGATCGCTGACCGGCGTCGGTTCGGCGGCCGTCACCCGCCTGACGCCCGGGGACATGGGGCAGGCGGTGAAGTCTGACCATTTGAACCTGGGCTATGCCTATGGTCCGGACGGGACGGCGCCGCTGCCCGGCTGGGCGCAGCCGCGGCCCTCGACCTTCCGGCGGGTGATCACCCCGGTGCATGAGAAGGACGACGCGCGGCTGTCGGGCGCGCTGGAGCGGCTGGCGGAGATCGACCCGGCGCTGGTGGTCGGGCAGGAGGAGGCCAGCGGCCATGTGCTGCTGAACCTGCAGGGGCCGCTGCACATGCGCCGCATCAAGCAGGCGTTGAAGGACGAGTTCGGGGTCGAAGTGGAGGAAGGGCCGGTGCCGCCGGCGCTGCGCGAGACCATCAAGAAATCCGTGCAGGTGCATCACCGCCACCGCAAGCAGTCCGGCGGCGCAGGCCAGTTTGCCGACGTGGTGATCGAGGTGAAGCCGCTGCCCCGCGGCAGCGGGTTTGTGTTCGAGGAAACGGTGAAGGGCGGCGCGGTGCCCAAGAACTATATCCCCTCGGTCGAGGCCGGTGCGCGCGAGGCGCTGGCGCAGGGGCTGAACGGCCACCCGGTGGTGGATGTCTGCGTGACGCTGAAAGATGGCAAGCATCACTCGGTGGACAGCTCCGACTATGCCTTCCGCACCGCCGGCAAGAACGCGGTGAAGGAGGCGCTGGCGGAGGCGGGCGCGGTGCTGCTGCAGCCGATTATGCGGGTGCATATCCATGTGCCGTCGGTGTTCACCGGCGGGCTGGTGCCGGTGGTGAGCGGCATGAAGGGCCAGATCCTGGGCTTTGAGGCCGAGGATGGCGTCGCGGGCTGGGATGTGTTCGAGACGCTGCTGCCGATGTCGGCGCAGGATGAGCTGTGCAACACGCTGGCCAGCGCCACCCGCGGCACCGGCTGGTTCAGCACCGATTTCGACCACTACGAGGAGGCGCGCCGGGCGGACTTTGCCGAGGCGTGAACCGGCGGGGCGGTGGGCGGAATCGCCCACCCTACGGCTGGTTTTGCGGGGTGGGCAATTTGCCCGCCGCCTGGCGCACCGCCTTGCCCACCATCTGAATTGGCGCAAAACGGGGCGCAGGGGGCGGAACAGCTCTTGCGCCCCGCGGCTGTTTTCTGTGATCTGCGCAGCAACCCGACACGGACTTGCGGAGAAAGATCATGGATGCCTCATCGGCCTATCAGGACAGCCTGCCCATCTCCTCGGATGCGCTGCTGAAGCAGCTGGACGATTGGGGCATTGCCTACCGGCTGCACACCCATGTGCCGCTGCGCACGGTGGAGGACGCCAAGGGTGTCGAGGAGCAGTTCATGGTGCCGGGCGAAAACGCGCTGCGGCTGAAGAACCTGTACCTGCGGGACAAGAAGAAGCGGAACTATCTGGTGACGCTGCAGCAGGACCGCGAGATCGACCTGAAGGCGCTGAGCGCTGAGCTGGGCATCGGCAACCTGTCATTCGGCTCGACGGACCGGCTGCTGGAGAACCTCGGCATCCGCCCCGGCGCGGTCAGCCCGCTGGCGATGATCACCGGGGTGGAGAAGGGTGTGACCTTCTACATGGACGCGCAGGCGCAGGAGGCGGATGTGATCTATATGCACCCGCTGGTCAATGACCGCACCGTGGCGATGACGCGCGATGATGTGATGGCGTTCTTTGAAAAGACCGGCGTTGCGGTGAACTGGGTCTAACCGGCCTTTTCGTCCTCCAGCGCCAGATCCAGCGCCGCGGCGGCGTGGGCGGCGGAAGGGTTCACGAACAGGAAGCCGCCGGCCTCAAAGCTGACGTCGTCGGTATGATCGGGGAAGGCCAGCGGAAGCTCGGTGCAGGCAAGCAGGATGGCGGTGCCGGGTTTGGCGTGTTTCGTGCAGAAGCGCAGCAGGCGGTCCTGCGCAGTGGCTGAAGCGCCGCCGTAGAAATCCTCGTCGATCATCGCTTGCATTTCGGCGATCTCCGCCGCCGGGAGGGTGTCATTGGCGCTGACGCCGTGTTCGGCCAGGACATTTGCATAGTTGCGGGCCTGCATGGTGACGGCAGTGCCCAGCACCAGCGCCTGCGCGGCGCCGGTTGCGGCGGTGGCCCTGGCGGTGGCGCCGAAGATGCTGAGGATTGGCATCATCACGCCCTCCTGTATCGCATGCAGCCGGGCGTGCGGGGTGTTGGACGCGATCAGGGCGAAGTCGCAGCCCGCACGCTCCAGCGTCAGCATGGCCTCGCGGAAGACGGCGTCGAAGGCGGCCCAGCTGGCCTCGTCTCCCGGGCGGCCGCGCAAGGCCCGGGTCTGGGCCTGCACCACGGATTCGATGGTGATCGGCGGCACCGGCAGCGGAGAACCTGCGCCGCGATCTGCAAAGAACCGCCCGGCGCCTTCGCAGATGGCGCGGTAGTAGTCGATGGTGGAGGCCCAGCCGACGCCGCCGAGAATGCCGATCTTCTTCATCTAATTGCCCGCCCTTGGAATTCCGGTGCGGGTAGACTGGCATGGCAGCGGGGGGCTGCCAAACGCAAAAACGCCGCCAGCTCTCTGCGGGGAGGGCTGGCGGCGCTGGCGGGCGCGGGGGATCAGGCGGCCAGGGCTTCGATCTGGGTTTTGGCCTTGGCCAGGGCGCCGTCGGCGTCGATCGACATCGCGTCGGCCGCCACGATCTCGACATCGGTGATGCCGATGAAGCCCAGCACGTGGCGCAGGTAGGTGGTGGCGAAATCGATGTCGGAGCCGGCCTGAGTCCCGCCCGAGGCCATGACGATGACGGCGCGCTTGCCTTCCAATAGGCCGATGGGGCCGTTTTCGGTGTATTGGAAGGTGAGGCCAACGCGGGCGACCAGGTCGATCCAGGCTTTCAGGGTGGAGGGCACCGAGAAGTTGTAGACCGGCGAGCCGATGACGATGGTGTCGGCCTGCTTCAGCTCCTCGACCAGCGAGTCGGAGAGGGCGAGCAGCTGTTTCTGCTCGTCGCTGCGCTGGTCTGCCGGGGTAAAGTTGGCGCCTACCCAGGCGCCGTCCAGCAGCGGCAGCGGCGCGGCCAGGTCGCGGCGGATCACCTGCTCAGCGCCGAGGCGGCTGACGATCTGGGCCGAGAGGTCGCGGGTAACGGAGCCCTCGATGCGGGCGGAGGAGTCGATGTGGAGAACGGTGCGGGTCATTTTCATGTTCCTGTGCTTGTTGCTGACAGGAATTTGGGGTATTGCAAATTTGAACGCAACGCCGATGAAATCACAGCATTTGTGCACTGGCGCGCAGTTTGGCTGACAGGGAGACTGGCATGGAAAACTGGGATGAAGTCCGCACCGCCTATCAGGTGGCCCGCATGGGCACCGTCAGCGGCGCGGCCGAAGTGCTGGGGGTGCATCATGCCACGGTGATCCGCCACATTGACGCGATCGAGGCGCGGCTGGGGGTGAAGCTGTTCCAGCGCCATGCCCGCGGGTATACGCCGACCGAGGCCGGGCAGGACCTGTTGCGGGTGGCGCAGGCGACGGATGATCAGTTCAGCCAGCTGGTCGGGCGGCTGAAGGGGCAGGGCGATGATGTCTCCGGTGAGCTGGTGGTGACCTCGCTGGCGTCGTTCGCGCCGATGATGGTGCCGGCGCTGAAGGAGTTCCAGGACATGCACCCGGGGCTGATCATCCGCTACCTGACCGGCGACCGGCTGTTCCGGCTGGAATATGGCGAGGCGCATGTGGCGGTCCGCGCGGGCAATGCCCCGGATCAGCCGGACAACGTGGTGCAGCCCTTCATGCAGCAGCAGATCGGGCTGTATGCCGCCAAGTACTATGCCGAAAAATACGGACTGCTGAAGGGGGTGGAGGATATCCCCAATCACCGCTTTGTCGGCCAGGACGACGAGAGCAGCCGGGCACCGTTTTCGCGCTGGCTGCGGGCCAATGCGCCGGCTGAGGCGATTGCCTTTCGCTGCACGGATGGCTTTACCCTGAAGTCCGCGGTGCGCAGTGGTGCGGGGATCGGTTTCATGGCGGCCTGGGAGGCGCGGCAGGAACCGGATCTGGTGGAGATGATGGCACCGCAGGAAGAATGGGCAGGCACTCTGTGGCTGGTCACCCATGTGGACCTGCACCGGACTACCAAGGTGCAGGCCTTCCTGAAGTTTCTGAAGGAGCAGGTCAAGGATTGGCAGCTGTGAGCGAGGCGCTGCGCGGGCATCTGGCGATGCTGATGTTCTCGGCGCTGGTGGCGGGGTCGTTTTCGCTGGGCGTCATGGTGGCGAATGAAATCGCGCCGGCGGCACTGAACGCGGCACGGTTTGGCATTGCGGCAGTGGTCATTGGTGCAGCGGCGATGGCCACCACCGGACTGCGGCGCGCCCATTTCCGCGCGCCGTGGCGGTTTGCGGTGCTGGGCGGGCTGTTCGGCGGGTATTTCGTGCTGATGTTCTACGGGCTGCAGACGGCGGCGCCGGTCAGCGCGGCGGCGGTGTTCACGCTGGTGCCGGTGATGAGTGCGCTGTTCGGCTGGCTGCTGCTGCGCCAGATCACCACCCCCTGGATGGCCGTGGCGCTGGCGCTGGGCGCGGCCGGGGCGGTCTGGGTGATCGTGCGCGGCGATCTGGGCGCGCTGGCGGCGTTCGAGATCGGCCAGGGCGAGATCATCTATTTCTGGGGCTGTGTGCTGCATGCCATCTACACGCCGATGGTGCGCAAGCTGAACCGGGGCGAGCCGGCCGTGGTCTTTACCTTCGGGATGCTGCTGGCGGGCGGCGCGCTGCTGGCAGCGTTCGGCTGGCAGGACATCCTGGCCACCGATTGGATGCAGCTGCCCGGCATTGTGTGGATCGGCCTGTTTTACCTCGCAGTCTGTGCCAGCTCTGCCACCTTTGTGCTGCTGCAATACGCGACGCTGCGGCTGCCGTCGGCCAAGGTGATGGCCTATACCTACCTCACTCCCAGCTGGGTGATCCTGTGGGAGATTGCGCTGGGCCGCGGCACGCCGCCGGGGATGGTGCTGATCGGGGTGGCGATGTCGGTGGTCGCGCTGGTGATGCTGCTGGAGGGCGCGCGGGAGCAGCAGCCCGCGTAAGGACCGCGGCGCTGGGCCGCTTGACGGAGGTCAAGGCGGCCGCGGCTGGTGCAGCTACCATGGCAGACGCAGGAAACGCGCTCAGGTAACAAGGAGCGTGACATGTTCAAACACATCCTGGTCCCGGTGGACCTGCGGCTGCCCGATCCGGTGTCCAAGGCGCTGGACCTGGCGATGGAATTAGCCCGGATCGAAGGTGCGCGCCTGACCCTGGTCAATGTGTACGGCGGCACTCCCGAGGAGACTTACTCCCATGGCGCGGCTCAGGAAGTCATGACCTCGCTGGCCAGAAAGATCGAGAGCAAGATTGCCGGGAAGGCCGGCGGGGTCAAAGTGGAGGGCATCACGGTCCACTCCAACGACGTCGCGGCAGAGGTGGACGGCATCCTGGCCCGCACGGTGGACGAGACCGGCGCCGATCTGGTGATTGCCGGCAGCCATGCGCCGCGGCTCTTGGATTACATCACCACCTCCCATGCCGGGTATCTGGTGCGCCATTCCAAAGCGTCGGTGTTTGTCGTGCGCTAACTTTCGGGCTGGGTGTTTTCGGCGTTCAGCTCGGCTTCGAGGAAGCGCTCGAAGGCATCCAGGTTCACCGGCTCGAACTGGCCAAAGCCCTGCATCCAGACCGATGCCGCGCGCATGGCGTCGGGCTGCAGCTTGCACCATTTGACCCGGCCGCGCTTTTCCTGGGCGATCAGGCCCGCGCGGGTGAGGATCGTCAGGTGCTTGGAAATCGCCGCCAGCGACATCTCGAACGGTTCCGCCACATCGGTGACGGCCATGTCATCCTCCAGCAGCATGGTGAGGATCGCCCGGCGAGTCGGGTCGGCCAGGGCTGCAAAGACAATGTCGAGAGGATCGCTCATGCCTTCACTCCTATCCACAGCGCGGGGATTTGACAATCTGCCCTGAGCCGTCATGGTAGCGCCTTTCAGGCGCGGAGATTGATGGCATGGCATTGAAGTACTGGCTGGTGATTTTCATCCTCGGCATCGGCTGGGGCATGTCGTTCATGTTCAATGCGATCCTTTTGCGCGAGCTGGGGCCGCTGTCCGTCTCGATGGGCCGGGTGGGGTTTGGCGCGCTGGGCTGCTGGATCTATGTGCTGGCGGCGCGCAAGCCGGTGCCCGCGGCGCCGGGGCGCTGGCTGGCTTTGTTCGGCTTTGGCGTGCTGAGCTATGCCGGGCCTTTTGCATTCTACGCGCTGGGCCAGCAGCATATCGCCAGCGGCGTGGCCGGGATCGTCAATGCCACCACTCCGGCGATGGCGGTAGTGGTGTCGCATTTCTGGCCCGGCGGCGAGCGGGCGACGGTGCTGAAGTCGCTGGGGGTGCTGTGCGGCTTCCTCGGTATCGTGCTGCTGTCGCTGCCGCTGTTGCAGGGCGGCCAGTCGTCGGAGGCCTGGGCGGTGCTGATCACCCTGTGCGCGCCGTTGTGCTATGCCTTCTCGGTCAACATCGCGCGCAGCTTCAAGGATATGGAGCCGGTGGTGCTGGTGGCGATTGCGCTGACCGGCGCCACCGCCGCGATTGCGCCGCTGGCGATCTGGAGCGAAGGGCTGCCGCATGTCACACGGATGGAGACCTGGGCCTCGCTGTTTGTGATCGGCTTCGTGCTGACCTCGGCGGCGTTCATCGCGTTTTATTGGGTGCTGCCCAAGGTGGGGCCGACCAACATCACCCTGCCGACGCTGATCGCGCCGGTCTCGGCCCTGTTCCTGGGCACCTATATCCTGAAGGAACAGCTGCTGGCGGAGCATCTGTGGGGCATGGCGGCGATCCTGCTGGGGCTGTTGCTGATCGACGGGCGGATCGTGCGAATGCGGCTGCCGCGGCGGCCTGTCCGCTAAAATCAACCTTTCGGTTGAATATGGAATCCCGGGCGGTTTGGCGCTAACGGCGGCTGCGGCACGGCGGCGCGGCCTTCTCTGTTGCTGTTTTGCTTGTTTATTTTCAATGCCTTAAACTGAATTTGAATCTTCAATCCTTGTAATTGACTCCTTAGCCCCTTGGCCTTAGCACCCTTCACAGAAATTCACGTGAGGATGGCGCCCGTGACCGACGACGACCAAAAGCAGCGCATGGCGCAGCTGGAGGAGAAGCTGGCGGCGGCGCGTAAGGCCCAGGAGCCCAAGCCGCGCGTGGATGAGCATTATTCGATGGCGAACCTCGCCTGGCGGATGGTGATCGAATTGGTGGCCGGTCTCGCGATCGGCTTTGGCATCGGATACGGGCTCGACCTGCTGTTTGGCACGCTCCCGATCTTCATGGTGCTGTTCATACTGCTGGGGCTTGCGGCCGGGGTGAAGACGATGCTTCGCAGCGCGCAGGAGATCCAGGACAAGAAACTGGCCGATGAGGCCGAAAAAAATGCGCAAGACCGGGACTGATCCGACGGGATCGGCTGCCGGCGACAGGAGAAGCGGACCGATGGGCAAAATTTTCTTTTTCGCAGTTCTGGCACTGGTCGTAGTGTCGGGCCTGATTTTCGCTCCGGCGGAATCAAAGCTGGCGATCCACCCGATGGACCAGTTCATCGTGAAGCCGCTGTTCGGCGGTGACCACGTCTCCTGGTACACCCCGACCAACGTGACCCTGTGGATGGGCCTGGCGGTTCTGGCCGTGTTCGCCCTGCTGGTGCTGGGCTCATCGCGCCGCGCCATCGTGCCGGGCCGCACCCAGTCGGTTGCGGAACTGGCCTATGGCTTCATCTACAAGATGGTTGAAGACGTGGCCGGCAAGGACGGCGTCAAGTTCTTCCCCTACATCATGACCCTGTTCATGTTCATCGTGATGGCCAACTTCCTGGGCCTGATCCCGATGTCCTTCACCACCACCTCGCACATCGCGGTCACCGCGATCCTGGCGGCGCTGGTGTTCTTCACCGTGACCATCGTCGGCTTTGTCAAGAACGGCGCCGGTTTCCTGGGCCTGTTCTGGGTGTCGAGCGCGCCGCTGGCGCTCCGCCCGATCCTGGCCATCATCGAACTGATTTCCTACTTCGTGCGCCCTGTCAGCCACAGCATCCGTCTTGCTGGTAACGTGATGGCTGGCCACGCGGTTCTGAAGGTGTTCGCAGGTTTCGCTGGCGCCCTGGGCCTGTTCAGCTTCCTGCCGATCTTCGCGATCACCGCAGTCTACGCCCTCGAAGTTCTGGTGGCCTTCATCCAGGCCTACGTGTTCACCATCCTGACCTGCGTGTACCTGAAGGACGCACTGCACCCGAGCCACTAAGGCCAGGATCTGAAAGCTAAGCGGGCGGCGCCCTGACGGGGCCTGCCCACCCTAGAAATCACCACATTCCATCGTAAGGAGAGAAATCATGGAAGGCGATATCGCACAACTCGGTCAGTTCGTCGGCGCAGGCCTGGCAGCAATCGGTTCCGGCGCAGCCGCAATCGGTGTGGGCCACGTGGCTGGCAACTTCCTGGCAGGCGCTCTGCGCAACCCGTCGGCAGCTGCCGGCCAGACCGCAACCCTGTTCATCGGCATCGCGTTTGCAGAAGCACTGGGCATCTTCTCGTTCCTGGTCGCTCTGCTGCTGATGTTCGCCGTCTAAGACCTTAGGAACCTATTTCCTTACGGCCGGGCAGTGCGGCTTGATCCTGCACTGCCCGGTGTAACGGCAAGTTCCCAAGGAGGACGACATGGCATCTAATACGCAAGACGCAGCACACGGCGCGGCAGACGCAGCGCACGGGTCTGCTCCGGGCATGCCTCAGCTGGACTTCTCGACCTTCGGGAACCAGATCTTCTGGCTCGCGGTTGCCCTGGTCGTGATCTACCTCATTCTGTCGCGCGTCGCGCTGCCCCGCATCGCTGCGGTGCTGGCCGAGCGTCAGGGGACCATCACCAACGACCTCGCCGCGGCTGAAGACCTGAAAGCCAAGGCTGTCGAGGCCGAAAACGCATATAACAAGGCTCTGGCGGATGCCCGCGCAGAAGCTCAGCGCATCGCTGCTGAGACCCGCGCAGAAATCCAGGCCGGGCTGGACGAGGCCATCGCCAAAGCAGACGAGCAGATCGCTGCCAAGGCTGCCGAGTCCGAAAAGGCGATCGCCGAAATCAAGGCCGGCGCGCTGGAAAGCGTCAAGGCTGTTGCCACCGAGACCGCAGAGGCGCTGGTGACCGCGCTGGGCGGATCGGCAGACAAAGACGCAATTGCTTCGGCAGTTGCACAGCGGACGAAAGGATAAGGACATGCGCAATATTCTCGCTCTTGCCCTGACCTTTGGCGCGGCCGGCCCGGCGCTGGCTGCAGAAGGCCCGTTCCTGTCGCTGGGCAACACCGATTTCGTTGTTCTGCTGGCTTTCCTTCTGTTCGTCGGCATCCTGCTGCTGGCCAAGGTGCCGGGTCTGCTGGGCAACCAGCTGGACAACCGTGCCGAGGCCATCCAGAAGGAACTGGACGAAGCCCGCGCGCTGCGTGAAGAGGCCCAGACCATTCTGGCGTCTTATGAGCGCAAGCAGCAGGAAGTTCAGACCCAGGCCGATCAGATCGTGGCTGCCGCCCGTGACGAGGCTGCCCGTGCAGCGGAAGTTGCCAAGGCGGATCTGGAAACCTCCATCGCCCGCCGTCTGGCGGCTGCCGAGGAGCAGATCGCTTCGGCAGAAGCTTCGGCTGTGAAGGAAGTTCGCGACCAGGCAATCTCGATTGCTGTTGCCGCAGCGGATGAGGTGATCTCCAAGCAGATGACCGCGGCCGAGGCCAACAAGCTGATCGACGCCGCCATCGCGGATGTGGACGCCAAGCTGCACTAAGCTCTGGCCGATACAGACAAGGTAAAAGAACCCGGTCCGAGTGGCCGGGTTTTTTGTTTTTGGCAGGGGTGTTCTGAGCCAGTTTTAACCGATGCTGTGAAGGTCTTAACCGGCAGCTATGGGAAAACGATTTAAGTGGGAAAAACACTTTCCGACTGAAGCACACGCGTTCCAGAGACGATAAGCAACCCAAGCATTATCCAGCTCCTCCGGTCAAATCCTCAGCAAGCATCAGGGCGTTGCCGTCGGGGTCGTAGAATGTTGCGGTCTTGACCATGCCTTCGACGACATCCGTTTCGCCATCAAATCTGACCTTGGCCTGTTCCAGTTTTTTCCGGGCAGAGTCCAAATCCGAGATCCCGAAGACTGGTACGCAATTGCCGGGCACGGGCTGGGTGTGTTCGCCAAGGCCAATAGCGACACCGGGCGTGTTCGTCTGAAGCTCGGACCAGCCTGCATCATCAGCATGGTAGAGCAGTTCAAATCCAAGCATGGCCTCGTACCACTTTGCGCTTGCATGGCGATCCTTGACTGACATTGCGATGGTGATGGTGTGGTCTACGGAAACAAGTGGCATGGGCTTTCCCTATGAATAAAAATATACTAACTATATTTTATGGACATTGGAATGCTTGTCAACATCACTTCAAGGGCTTGGGCAATGCCCATACTGTCGAATCTGCATTCAGGTGTCGTAGGGCGGCAAGCTCCGCTACTGGCTGCGACCGGTGCAAGCAGGACCGCCTTTGGGCAAAGTATGGACCATTTGATCGAACTGGGCCTGGTTGAACGAAACCCTGGTTACGGTCATCCGCTGCGCCCGGAATTCCGGCTCACACAGTTGGGGGGGGCGGCCGCGGCCATCGCCAATAGGATCCACAGTGTTTCTGCAGAGGAAGACAGGCCACTGCTGCGCCGGTCATGGACTGTGCCGGTTCTGACTTCGCTCCACACACCGAGCCATTTCAGCGACATCAAGCGACACCTGCCGTCGATAACAGATCGGGCGTTGTCGCAGTCACTGAAATCAATGGAAGCAAGGAACTGGGTGTGCCGCCGCGTAGATGGAGCCGCCCGCCCGCCCAAGTCAATCTATAGCGCGGTGAACACGGGCGGTCTGATAAGCCAGGTCACTGCACCTGGAATCAGCTTCCAGTAGCAGGACCGGCCGTTCGAAAAAATACGACGGAAGTCTGGTACGTCCGGCATATCGGTCATTAAACTTCATCGTCACCCCTTGCCTGTCTCATGCTCCAGCCGCTGCTTTGCAACTTCGGCGTTGCGCTCGGCGCGCTGGTGGTCGGTGAGGGCCTGTTTGACATAGTCCAGATGCGCCTCGACCGCGGTGCGGGCGGCCTGCGGGTCGCGGGCCTGCAGGGCGGCGTTGATGGCGCGGTGCTGTTCCAAGAGCGCTTCATAGGTGGTGTGCTGCTGGAACATGATGCGGCGGTTGTAGAAGACGCCCTCGCGCAGGAGGTCGAACATCGATCGCATCATGTGCAGCATGATCACGTTGTGGCTGGCGTCCATGATGGCGGAGTGGAACTGCGCGTCGAGCTTGGCGGCTTCCTCGGAGGTGGCTGGATTACCGGCCGCCTCCATCTTTTCAAAGATCGCCTGGATCACCTGCAGGTCGTAGTCGGAGCCGAAGCGGGCGGCGCGTTCCGCGGCCAGCCCTTCCATGTCGCGGCGGAAGGAGAGGTAGTCGAACACCGCCTCGTCATGGGTGGCGAAGAGCTGGATCAGGGCCGGCGAGAAGGCGGAGCCCAGAACGTCGGCGACAAACACTCCGGAGCCGGCCTTGGACGCCAGCAGGCCGCGCGCCTGGAGCTCGCCGATGGCATCGCGCAAGGACGGGCGGGAGACGCCCAGCCGCTCTGCCAGTTCGCGTTCGGCAGGCAGGCGCTCGCCCGGCGAAAGAATACCGCGCAGGATCAGCTGCTCGATCTGCTTGACGACGGAGGCGGAGAGTTTTTCGGGCTGGACTTTCTGAAACGGCATCTTGGCGCTCTTCTGAATTGGTCAAAACATATGACCACGCGCGAGAGGCAGCTGCAAGGGCGGGCAGGGATCACGATGGCTGTAACAGTAGGTCAGCATTGTTGACTTTGTTTTGCACTCTCCTACCGTGACCCTAGATCATACGCGAGGAGAGAGGCATGCAGCTGAACCAGATCTTTGCCACCCGGAATGCGCGGATGAAGGCGTCCGAAATCCGCGAGCTGCTGAAGCTGCTGGATCAGCCGGACATCATCTCCTTTGCCGGCGGCATCCCGGACCCGGCGCTGTTCCCGGCGGAGGAGTTTGCAGAGGCCTACCAGGCGGCGCTGACGCCGGAGCGGCAGGCTTTGGCGCTGCAGTATTCGGTGAGCGAGGGCTACCTTCCGTTGCGTGAGTGGATCGTGCGGGAGATGGCGAAGATCGGGATTGTCTGCGAGGCGGATAATGTGCTGATCACCTCCGGCTCTCAGCAGGCCCTAGACTACCTGGGCAAGCTGTTCCTGTCGCCTGCCGACACTGCGCTGGTGGGCTGGCCGACGTACCTGGGGGCGCTTGCGGCGTTCAACGCTTATGAGCCGCGCTATGACCGGCTGTCACTGAAAGGCAACCGCACGGCGGAGAGCTATGCCGAGGGCGCGGCGGAGGCGGGCAGTGCGGTGAAATTTGCCTATCTGTCGCCGGACTTCGCCAACCCGACCGGGGAGACGCTGGACCGCGCCGGGCGGCTGCGGTTGCTGGAGCTGGCGGACACGCTGGACTGCGCCATCATTGAGGACGCCGCCTATCAGTCGCTGCGCTATGACGGGGAGCCGGTGCCGCCGGTGCTGGCGCTGGAGCTGGAGCAGAAGGGCTCGATCGAGGATTGCCGGACGGTCTATTGCGGCACCTTCAGCAAGACGCTGGCACCCGGGCTGCGGATCGGCTGGGCGGTGGCGGCCAAGCCTGTGATCTCGCAGATGGTGCTGCTGAAACAGGCGGCAGACCTGCATACGTCGACCATCAACCAGATGGCCGTTCATGGTGTTGCCGAAGCCTGTTTTGACGCGCATGTGGAGCAGCTGCGCGCGGTCTATCAGCGCCGCCGGGATGTGATGCTGGCGGCGCTGGAGGAACACATGCCGGAGGGGGTGGACTGGACCCGGCCCGAGGGCGGCATGTTTGTTTGGGTGACGCTGCCGGAGGGGATGAACGGGGCGGACCTGCTGGCGCGGTCGCTGGAGTCGGAGAAAGTGGCCTTTGTCCCCGGGCAGGCGTTTTTTGCCGATGGCAGCGGTCAGAACACGATCCGGCTGAGCTTCTCCAATTCCAACCATACGGCTATCGAGGAAGGGATTGCCCGGCTGGGGCGGCTGTTGCGGTCTGTCTGAGGCCGGACAGCCTGCGGCTGGGCAAAACACCGCCGGAACCTGCGGGTTATCCACAAGATATGGTGTGGTTTGAACAGAATTCGCCCCGATTTGGGGGTGCGGAGCGTTGACTCAACAGGTAGTAACCGCTGAACTTTCTCGATACGGAATCACGAAGGGGCAGCTTTGCGGTTTTCCAAGCTCAGGCTGAACGGCTTCAAAAGCTTTGTTGATCCTACCGAACTGGTCATAGCCGATGGGCTGACAGGGGTTGTGGGTCCAAACGGTTGCGGCAAATCCAATCTTCTGGAGGCATTGCGCTGGGTGATGGGCGAGACCCGCGCCAAGGCGATGCGCGGCGGCGGCATGGAGGATGTGATCTTTGCCGGCACCTCGTCGCGGCCCGCGCGCAACTTTGCCGAGGTGAGCCTGCAGATCGACAACTCGGAACGGCTGGCGCCCTCCGGGTTCAATGATAGCGACATTCTGGAAATCGTGCGCCGGATCACCCGCGATGTCGGCAGCGCCTATAAATCCAACGGCAAGGACGTGCGGGCGCGCGACGTGCAGATGCTGTTTGCCGATGCCTCGACGGGTGCGCATTCGCCGGCGCTGGTGCGGCAGGGCCAGATTGCCGAGCTGATCAACGCCAAGCCCAAGGCGCGGCGGCGGATTCTGGAAGAAGCGGCGGGGATTTCCGGCCTCTATCAGCGGCGCCACGAGGCGGAGCTGAAGCTAAAGAACACCGAGGCCAATCTGCTGCGCGTCGATGACGTGATCGAGCAGCTGGCGGCGCAGCTGTCGCAGCTTGCCAAGCAGGCGCGGCAGGCGCAGCGTTACCGCGAGATTGGTGAGAAGCTGCGGCTGGCGGAAGGCATGCTGCTGTACCGGCGCTGGCGCGAGGCGGATGAATCGCGGCTGACTGCCGAGGATGAGCTGCGGGTGCGTGTCGAGCAGGCGTCCAAGGCCGAGGCGCTGGTGCGCGCGGCGGCGGCGCAGCGTGGCACGTTCGAGGAAAAGCTGCCGCCCCTGCGCGAGGAGGAGGCGATTGCTGCGGCTATCCTGCAGCGGCTGGTGGTGCAGCGGGATTCGCTGAGCGATCAGGAGGCGCAGGCGCGTCAAGCCATTGAGCGGCTTAGCAGCCGGATTGTCCAGCTGGGCAATGATATCGAGCGCGAGTCCGGTCTGAACAACGACGCGGGCCAAACCATCGAGCGGCTGGAATGGGAGCAGCGCGAGCTGTCAAAGGCCGGCGAGGGGCACGATGGCCGTCTGGCGGAGGCGGCGGAGCTGGCGCGCGATGCGGGCTCGATATTGCAGGCGCGCGAGGACCATCTGGCGCAGGTGACCGAAGATGTCGCCCGTCTGGCGGCCCGGCACCAGTCGGCGCGCCGCGCCGTCGAGGATTGCCAGCGGGCGCTTGGCCGCTCTGAGGCCGAGGCGGAAAAGGCCCGTGCCGCGCAGGGCGAGGCGCGCGAGGCTCTGGAGCTGGCCTCGGAGAAGTTCGAAGCAGCCGTGACCGCCGAGGAAGAGGCCCGCGAGGCCTCTGAAGTGGCGGAGGAGGCATTGGCTGCCGCGGACGAGCTGCGCACGGAGACCCAAAGCCTTGAAGCAGAGGCGCGCTCGCAGCGGTCAGAGGCCGAGGGGGAGCTGGGCGCTTTGCGCGCCGAGGTGACTGCGCTGGCCAAGCTGGTGGAGCGCGACACCGCGGAGGGCGGCCAGATCCTGGACGAGCTGACCGTGGCGCCGGGCTATGAAAAGGCGCTGGGGGCGGCTCTGGCCGATGATCTGCGGGCGCCGCTGGCGGAGGCGGACGGGCCGACCGGCTGGGTGTCCCTGCCGGGCTATGACCACGACGCGGCGCTGCCGGAGGGCGTGCAGCCGCTGGCGCTGTTTGTCTCCGGGCCGGAGGCGCTGTCGCGCCGGGTGGCGCAGATCGGTCTGGTGGACGGCGATGCTGCCGCCGGGCTGCAGGCGCAGCTCAAGCCGGGGCAGCGGCTGGTGACGGTTGAGGGCGACCTGTGGCGCTGGGACGGCTACCGGGCCTGGGCCGAGGATGCGCCGAGCGCTGCCGCGCTGCGGCTGGAGCAGCTTAACAAGCTGGAGGCGCTGAAGCAGGACATGGAGCGCGTCAGCGCCAAGGCCGACGGTGCCCGCGACGCGCATGAAATGCTGCTGCGCAAGCTGGAAGAGGTGACGCAAGCCGACCAGAACGCCCGCCAGGCGCGCCGGGTTGCAGATCAGCGGGTGGCCGATGCGGCCCGCGCGCTGAGCCGGGCCGAGGCGGACCGCAATCTTGCGGAGGCCAAGCTCGAGACACTGGGCATTGCGGTCTCCCGCCACGAAGAAGACGCGCTGAATGCGGGCCTCCAGCTGAAAGAGGCGGAGAATGCCTTGGGCGAGCTCGGCGATCTGGATCAGGCGCGCGGGGCCGTTGAGGAAATCAAGCAGTCGGTCGAGGCGGCGCGGATCACCATGCTGACCCACCGCTCCAGCCATGACGAGCTGCGCCGCGAGGGCGAAGCGCGCACCAAGCGGGCGCAAGAGGTGACCAAGGAGCTGTCGGGCTGGCGCCACCGGCTGGACAGCGCCAAGCAGCGGATCGAGGAACTGGCGGAGCGCCGCGAGGCCTCGCAGGAGGAATTGGAAGAAGCCAATGCGGTCCCAGAGGAAATCGCCGAGAAGCGGGATGAGCTGAACGAGGCGATCTCTGAGGCGGAAGCGCGTAAGTCTGCCGGGACCGAGGCGCTGATCGCTGCTGAGGCCGAACTGCGCGAGGCGGTGCACAAGGAGCGTGAGTGCGAACGGCTGGCCTCTGAGGCGCGCGAGGCGCGGGCACGGTCCGAGGCGCGCAGTGACGCGGCCAAGGACGCGGTCACGCAGGCCGCGGGCCGGATCATCGAGGCACAGCAGATCACGCCGCAGGCGCTGCTGGAGAAACTGGGCGTGTCACCGGACGAAATGCCGCCTTCGGAAAGCCTGGAAGCGGATGTCGACCGTTACAAGCGCCAGCGCGACGCCTTGGGCGCGGTGAACCTGCGTGCCGAGGAGGACGCCCGCGGGGTGCAGAACGAGCACGATACGCTGGTGGCGGAGAAGCTGGACCTGGAAGGCGCGGTGAAGACCTTGCGCGACGGGATTGCCAGTTTGAACCGCGAGGGCCGCGAACGGCTGCTGACAGCGTTCGAGCAGGTGAACAACAGCTTTGCCATGCTGTTCACCCATCTGTTCGGCGGCGGCGAGGCCAATCTGGTGATGGTCGAAAGCGACGACCCGCTGGATGCGGGGCTTGAGATCATGTGCCAGCCGCCGGGCAAGAAGCTGTCGACCCTGTCGCTGCTTTCGGGCGGCGAGCAGACGCTGACCGCGATGGCGCTGATCTTTGCGGTATTCCTGTCGAACCCGGCGCCGATCTGTGTGCTGGACGAGGTCGACGCGCCGCTGGACGATGCCAACGTCACCCGTTTCTGCGACTTGCTGGACGAGATGTGCCGCCAGACCGACACACGGTTCCTCATCATCACCCACCACGCGGTGACAATGGCGCGGATGGACCGGCTTTTCGGCGTCACCATGCAGGAAAAAGGCGTCAGCCAGCTGGTTTCCGTTGACCTGAAGAAGGCAGAGGCGATGGTGGCCTGAGCAGGCCGGCGCCGCGGGGATAGGCGAAGGCGTGCAAAGTTTATTGGGAGATGCAAATGAATATGCTCAAGGCAATTGCCGCCTCTGCGGTTCTGATGCTGCCGGTTGCGGCGGCGGCCCAGAATGTGGTGGCCAAGACCGGGGAAAGCGTTGCCGGTTTTTTTAAGGATGAAGGCGCCAAGGTGGAGCTGACCACCGACAGCGTCGGCGATCCGAACGTCAAGGTCGAGTATTACGGAAACGATTTTTCTGTCTATTACTACGGCTGCGACAACAACGTCGACTGCGACGCCATCCAGTTTTTCTCAGGTTACCAGACCGAAGGCAGCGTGCGCCTGGCCAAGATCAACGAGTGGAACACCGAGAACCGCTTTGCCCGCGGCTACATCTCCGAGGAAGGCTCGGCGCGGATCGAGATGGACCTGTTTCTTGGCGACGACGGCATGAGCCCGGACGATTTTGCGCAGGCGGTGAGCCTGTGGACCCGGGCGATGCAGGACTTCGAGACCTTTATCGACTGGTAAGTGCCGCCGTCACCGCATCGTGACGGCCGGTTGAAAATACAAGCGTTAGGGTGGGGGCATGAATTGGATCATGCCCCTTATTGTTTGCCTGGCGGCTGGCACAGCTCAGGCCGCGGACTGGGAACTGCGCCCGGGCGATGCCCCGTTCGCACGCACTGAACTGGAGGCGCTGGCCGGGCAGTCCTTCCGGTTCTATGACGGCGGCGAGTCGCTTTTTGGCCGCGATGGCGCCTATTCCTACACCTATTCGCTGGAGAACGGCGGCGGCACTGCCTGGGGCAGCTACCGGATTGCCGAGGATGGCAGCATTTGCGTCGATTTCGCCAATGGGTTCGCCCGCTGCGATCTGTACGTCCGCAACGGCAGCCGGGTGATCCTGATCACCGAGAAAGGTGAGCGGTTCCCGGTGCGCTAAAGTCCCTTCAGCAGCGCAGGGGTGGGCCATGCGTCGGCGGGGAGGCCGAGGCGTTTCTGCTCTTTCTGAACGGCAAGCCGGGTGCGGGCGCCGAGGATGCCGTCGATATCGCCGACGTTGTGGCCGCGTGCCTGCAGTTTCTGTTGCAGCTGCTTCATTTGAGTGCCGGTCAAGCCGCTTTCGGGCTTGCCGGCGTGGTAGACCTCTGCGCCCTCCAGCCGGTTGGCGAAATAGGCGGCGGTCAGCACGTAGGTGAAGCTCTGGTTCCACTCGAAGTAGACATCGAAGTTGGGGTAGGCGAGGAAAGCCGGCCCTTTGTGGCCCTGCGGCAGCAGAAGGGAGGCGCGCATGGAGGGATCGGGCAAGCTGCCTTCGCGGGCTGAAACGCCCAGTTCACGCCATTGCGCCACGGTTTTCTTGCGGGCGGTTCCGGTCAGCGACAGGTCCAGCCCGTCGGGGATGGTGACTTCCTGCAGCCAGGGCTGCCCCGGCTGCCAGCCCAGGTGCGACAGCATCCGGGCGCCGGACATCAGCGCATCGGCGGCAGATGTTTTCAGGCTGACCTTGCCGTCGCCATCAGCATCGACGCCGTGCTCCAGAATATCGCTGGGCAGCATCTGCACCATGCCGATTTCACCCGCCCAGGCTCCGGTTGTACGCTTGGGGTCGAAATTGCCTTGCCGGTACATCTCCAGCGCCGAAAAGACCTGCGGCCGGAACAGCTCCGGGCGGCGGCAGTCATGGGCCAGCGTCACCAGCGCGTCTCGCGTGTTGAAATCGCCCTGATAGCCGCCATAGTCGGTCTCGAACGCCCAGAAGGCCAGCAGTACGCCGCGGCTGATGCCGTAGGTGCTTTCGATCCGCTGGAAGGTGCTGTCGTGCTTTTGCGACATCTGCAGACCGCGCCGCAGGCGGTCTTGCGAAATCAGGCGGCGGGAAAAATCTGTGAAGGGCTTCTGGAATACCCCCTGTGCCCGGTCGGCCTCAAGCACCCGGCGGTCCTGTCGGGTGCCGTCGAAGAAGGCGTTAACCGTGCTCATGCCGTAGCCGGCCTGGACCGCCTCGTCTTTCAAAAGATTGACGAAATTCTGAAAGCCGCCGCCGCATTGGGCTGCGGCCGCCGCTGGCAGCAGGCCCACCGCGAGGGCAAAGGGCAATAGGCGCATGGCTTCGGCGCTCCTTGTCTTTCCGCTCCCACGTGACCCTATTTGCTAGAGAATCAAGGTAATGGCAATGGCCAGAGCCAAGGCAATTGCCCAAGTTTGCCAGAGAAGGGTAACGGAGCGGGTGATGGTTTCGGCGCTGGCGCTTTTGGCACCTTCGGCGTGGACCCAAGGAAAGTCGCGCATCTGGCCGTCGTAGGAGCGCGGGCCGGCCAGGGCAGTGTCCAGCGACCGCGCCATGGCAGCCTCAGGCCAGCCGGCGTTGGGGGAACGGTGCTTGCGGGCGTCGGCGGCGATGGCGCTCCAGTGGCGCAACTGGCCGCCGGCCAGGGCGATCAGCAGGCCGGTCAGACGCGCCGGGATCAGGTTCAGTAGGTCGTCCAGCCGGGCGGAAGCCCAGCCAAAGTCTTTGTACCGGTCATTGCGATAGCCGATCATGCTGTCGGCGGTGTTGATCATCTTGTAGATGATCAACCCCGGCAGTCCAGCGATCAGGAACCAGAAGGCGGGCGCGATGACACCGTCGGACAGGTTTTCCGACCCGCTTTCGATGGCGGAGCGCGTAACTTGCGGCGCGGACATGGAGCCCGTGTCGCGGCTGACGATCATCGCCACCGCCTCGCGGCCTTCCGCCAAGCTGCTGCGCAGCCCCTTGGCGACCGCGGTGACATGTTCGGTCAGCGACCGCTGGGCGATCAGGACGGCGGCAACCAGAATTTCCACCAGCGCCCCGGGCAGCGCCAGCAGTTTGCCCGCGAAATAGCCGCCCAGGACCAGCGCCACAGCCGCCAGCACGCCCTGAGCGCGGCGGTTGCTGCCGGTGTTGAGCTTGCGGTCCAGGAAGCCAACTGCCTTGCCCATCAGAACTGCGGGGTGGGTAAAACGGGACCACAGCCATTTCGGTTCGCCAAAGACGGCATCCAGCAGCAGCGCAACAACCAGCATCGCAGCAGTGCTCATAGCGCCGCCTCCAGCCGCGCCCAGCCGTCCGAAGGCGGCAGGCCGAGGCGCAGAAAGGTTCGGGAATAGGGGAAGATGCGGCTCCAGATATGGGCGCGGGCCAGCTTGCGCTGCCAGGTTGCGGCGTCCTCGACGTTATAGAGCCGGAACAGGTCGGTGCCGCCAGCCAGGCTGGCGCCCTTGGCCAGCACCAGCTCATCCAGCCGGGCCGCATCCTCCCGAAGGCGGGTGCGGCTAGCCTCGGCCCATGGGCGGTCCCGCAAGGCCAGCGCGCCGGTGCGCAGCGCGGGACCAGAGACGGCCCAGGGGCCCTGCCAGGTGGCAAGCTTGGCGATCAATTCAGGGTCGCCGATGGCAAAGCCCAGCCGCATCCCCGCGAGGCCCCAGAATTTGCCGAAGCTTTTCAGAACGATGAAGCCGGGACGGGCAGCCATCCGGATCAGGCTCTGATCCGGGCAGACGTCGCAGAAGCTCTCGTCGATGATGGTGAGCGGCGAGGTGAGATTCTCTTCGCTCCACAGGCGGCCGTCCGGATTGTTCGGATGCACCACGACCCGGGCCTCGGCGGGGCCGTCAACACGGATCTTCCAGCCGCGGGCTTCAAAGGAGGCGGCGTGTTCGTTGTAGGTGGGCTTGGAGATCTGCACCCAGCGCGGTGCGGCCAGGGCGGGCAGGGCGGCAATCAGCGCCGAAGCACCTGGCGCGGCCAGAACGGCGGCCTCCTCCGGAATGTTCCAGAAAGCTCGCGCTGCGTTCTCAAGCTCCGCCAGGGCATCGGCATCCGGCAGCGCCCCCCAGTCGCCTGCGGTGAACTCCGGCAGCGGGTAGGGGTGCGGATTAATGCCCGTGGACAGGTCCATCCAGCCGTTGCGGCTGCCGCCAAATTCGGCCATCGCCGCGCTGAGGTTGCCGCCGTGGTCCCGGGGCGGGGTTGCGTTTTCATGCAGGCGTTCGGGCATCACGGGCGTCACCGGTGGATATTCCTCTCCAGGCTGATCGTTTGCCATATGAGATTACCCGTTTCTTAAAGCAACAATTTCAGTGCGGGAACTCCCTATTTGATGCAGGAAAGGCGGATCTGACGCCAGGTGGCGTCAGGTCGCAGGGGTCAGCCGCGGCGGTGCGGTTCCATCCAGTCGATCCTGGGATTGACCGGGATGATCCGCTGCGGGTTGATGGTGTCGTGGCTGTAGTAATAGTGGCGCACGATGTGGTGCATGCCGACGGTCTCAGCCACGCCGGGCCACTGGTACAGCTCACGGGTGTAGCCCCAGAGGTTCGGGTAATCCACCAGCCGCTTGCGGTTGCACTTGAAATGCACGTGGTAGACCGGGTCGAATCGCAGGAGGGTTGTGAACAGCCGCCAGTCGGCCTCGGTGATGCGGTTGCCCAGCAGGTAGCGGTGCTGCGACAGCAGGTCCTCCAGCCAATCCAGGCTTTCGAACAGCGGCTCCACTGCGGCGTCATAGGCCTCTTGCGAGGTGGCAAAGCCGCTTTTGTAGACGCCGTTGTTGACGGTGCTGTAGACACGGGCGTTCACCGCTTCGATCGGCTCGCGCAGCTCTTCCGGCCAATAGTCATCGGTGTTACCGGTGAGCCCGTCGAAAGCCGAATTGAACATCCGGATGATCTCGGAGCTTTCGTTGGAGACGATGGTATTTCGCGTCTTGTCCCACAGAACCGGTACAGTCACCCGGCCGGTGTAGCCGGAATCGGCGCGGGTGTAGACTTGGTGCAGATGGGAGCTGCCGAATAGCGAATCACCGGTGGCGCCGTGTTCATCGGTCTCGAAGGTCCAGCCTTCACCCAGCATGTCGGGATGCACCACAGAGACGGAGATATGGTCTTCCAGCCCTTTCAGCTTGCGGAAGATCAAGGTGCGGTGCGCCCAGGGGCAGGCCAGCGACACGTACAGGTGATAGCGCCCGCTTTCCGCCGGAAAGCCGCCTTCGCCCGAGGGGCCTGCACTGCCGTCTGCGGTGATCCAGTTGCGGAACTGCGATTCGCTGCGTTTGAAGGCGCCGCCGGTAGAATCGGTGTCATACCATTGGTCGTGCCATTTCCCGTCGATCAAAAGGCCCATCGTGTCTGCTCCTGCTGCTGTGCGGTTCAAACATAGGCATGGCGGGGCCGTGCGCCTATGCAGCGCAGCGCGCAAGGCCTCTGCGCCACTGCACAAGCGCAACAAAGTTGCGCTGCCGTGAAATTTCCGAAAATGTTCACTTGATTTTATCTATTTGTGACGCACCGTTGATAGGACGGACCCGTGACAAACCAAGCGATTGGAAGGCTGCTGCTATGAATACCTACGTTCCCAAAGCTGTGCAGGAAGCGCTGGACACCGCCCGCCTGCAGGGGATGCGGAAGAAGAGCCGGCTGCGGGTGATGGCGGATAATGAGCTGTATCCGGTGCTGCGGATCTGGAAGACGGGGTTCTCGGTTGAGGCGGATACCGCGCCGATGCTGCGCGGGCTGGTGGACATTTACGAAGGGGCCCGCCACCTGTCGCAATGCCTGATTGTTGCCAGCGAGGAAGAGGGCGGCGAGATGCGGTATGAGTTCAAGCGTTCGACGCTTGCCTCCGACACGGCGCCGCTGGATTTCTACAAGTCGCCGGACGCTCCCGCCGGGCTGATCCCCTTTGACCAATCACAGGGCAAGATCTAAGGCGGCAGATCAGGGCCGGATTTCCACTTCGGTTCCGATCTGTGCCAGGCGCCAGAGCGTTTCCATCTGTTCATTGCTGACGGCGATGCAGCCGGCGGTCCAGTCGCCGGGCAGGGTGATCAGGCTGCCCACCGAATTCGGCTGCCCGTGAATGAAGATATCACCGCCGGGGCTGACCCCTGCGGCCTGCGCGCGGGCACGGTCCTCGGGCTGGGGGTAGTTGATCCCCAGCGACAGGTGATAGGCACTGTTTGGGTTGCGCCGGTCGATCAGGAATGTGCCTTCAGGGGTTTTGCCGTCGCCTTCTTGAAACTTGTCGCCCGCCGGTTCGAATCCCAGCGCGATGGGAAATTCCAGCACCGTCTCGCCGCCGCGGCTGGCTGTCAGGCGGCGGGCGGATTTCTCGATCAGGATACGGTCGATCCGGTCCACGGCGGTGGCCTGCGGCGGCATCGGGCGTGGAGCGAAGGCCTGCCAAGCGGCCCAGGCGGCGCCGGTCAGGACAACCAGCGCCAGGAGGCGCAGCAGGCGCTTCATGGTTATTGCAGGTCCGAGAAGGCCTTGGTCAGGCGGCGGCAGGCTTCCTCCACCCTGGCGCGCTGGGTGGCCAGGTTGAAGCGTTCCATGAGCTCGCCGCCGGTGCCGAAGCCATCGCCGGGCGAGGTGGCGATTTTGGCGTCTTCGCGCAGCCGTTTGATGAATTCCGTGCGACTCATGCCAGTGCCGGAGAAATCGACCCAGGCCAGATAGGTGGACTGCAGGGGCAGCGATTTCAGGCCAGGCAGGGCGTTGACGGCTTCATCAAACAGTTTCTTGTTGCCTTCGAGGTGGGCGATCTGGGCGTCCACCCATTCCGCACCCTTGGGCGAGTAGGCGGCGGTGATCATCGCCACGCCAAGCGCGCTCGGGTCATAATCCAGCGTGTTCAGCCGCTGGCGCATCGCGGCGCGCAAGTCCGGGTCCGGGATGATCATGTTGCCGGTGCGCTGGCCGGCAATGTTGAAGGTTTTGGAGGGCGCCGTCAGGGTAACGGTCCAGGCGCGCGCCTCAGGCGCTGCCACATCCATCGGCACGAAGGTACTGCCCGGATAGACCAGATCGTGGTGGATTTCGTCAGAGACTAGGATCAGATCATTGCGCTTGGCAAATTCCGCCACCGCGCGCAGTTCCTCCGGTGTCCAGACCCGGCCCGAGGGGTTCTGAGGCGAGCACCACAGCAGCAGTTTTTCACTCCCGTTCAGGCGCGACTGGGCATCATCCAGATCCAGATTGTAGGTATCGCCGTCCCGCGCCAGCGGGCATTCGGTGACCTTGCGCCCGGCCTTGTTCACCTTGTGGGCAAACTCATGGTAGACGGGCGAAAAGATCACCACGCCGTCGCCGGGCTGGCTCCAGACATCGAGGCTCAGGGCGATGGCGTTGCCGAGGCCTTGGGTGGTGAGCACCCAATCGGTTTCGATGTCCCAGCTATGACGGGTTTTCATCCACCATTGCACCGCCTGCAGATACTCCGGGTGCTGCCAGGAATAGCCGAAGACGCCGTGCTCTGCGGCCTTCTTGACAGCTTCGATGACACAGGGCGCAGTCTGATAGTCGGAGTCCGCCGTCCACATCGCCAGGCCGTCCTGCGAGGAGACACCGAAGAGCTGCTCCATCTTGTCCCATTTCGAGCTGTGGGTGCCGCGGCGGTCGATGATCGTGTCAAAATCCATGTGGTGAACTCCCCTGTGGTTGGAAGCGAAGCTAATCGCTGCAGCGGCGGGCGCAAGGGGGCGTTGCGATGGGGCCGCTGATCGCATACATGAACTTCATGAAACGACAGATCCTGATCCATCCCGATCCCCGCCTGAAAAAGGTCTGCGCGGCTGTGCCGGACCTCAGCGACGAGTTGCGCGTGCTGGCGGATGACATGCTGGAAACCATGTATGCAGCCCCCGGCATCGGCCTGGCGGCGCCGCAGATCGGTATTATGCAGCGGCTGATCGTGCTGGATTGCGTCAAGGAAGAGGATGGCGACCCGCGCCCGCTGGTGATGTTCAACCCGAAAATCATCTCCGCTTCGGACGAAACCAGCGTCTATGAGGAAGGCTGTCTGTCGATCCCGGACCAGTATGCCGAGGTGACCCGCCCCAAGGTGGTAGAGGTCGAGTGGATGGACCGCAACGGCAATGCGCAGCGGGAAACCTTTGACGGGCTGTGGGCGACTTGCGTGCAGCATGAGATCGACCACCTGAACGGCAAGCTGTTCATTGATTACCTGAAACCGCTGAAGCGCCAGATGATCACCCGCAAGATGCAGAAGCTGAAGCGCGAACGCGCCCGCGCCTGAGGGATTTCCAGAGATGACCGTCCGCATCTGCCTGCCCTGGCCCGATAAGCGCCTGCGCACCAAAGCTGAAGAGGTGACAGAGATCACCGACGAGATTCGCGAAATCTGGGACGATATGGTCGATACCATGGAGGCGATGCCGGGCGTGGGCCTGGCCGCCAACCAGATCGGCGTGATGCTGCGGCTGGCGGTGGTGGATGGCTCCACCGAGCGCGGCCGGGCCGTGAAGCTGGCGAACCCGGAAATCCTGCATGCCTCGATCGAGCTGCGCGAGCATGACGAGGCCAGCCCCAATCTGCCCGGAGTTTCGGCCAAAATCAAACGCCCGAGGGCCGTGACGGTCCGGTTCGTCAACGAGCAAGGGATGGTGGACCGCAAGGATTTTGTGGGAATTGAGGCAACTTCGGTCCAGCATCAGATCGACCATCTGAACGGTAAAATGTACTTTGACCGGCTGAGCAAGGTGAAGCGCGACATGCTGATCCGCAAGGCGAAGAAGCTGACCGGCTGAGGCTGGAAACTGAACTCCCGGGCCGCCTGCGGCCCGGTTCGCGCCCGGCCCCGCCCCCAGGGCGGGCGCGAAACGCCCACCCCGGGACCGGGCGCGAACCTGCGTTGTTTCAGGCAAGCCCGTCTGGGAGTGCGGCAAGGCAACCGGGGTGCAGACGGGGGACGCCGATGCGCATCATCTTCATGGGAACGCCTGACTTCTCGGTGCCGGTGCTGGACGCGCTGGTCGAGGCTGGGCACGAAATTGCTGCCGTTTACTGCCAGCCGCCGCGGCCTGCGGGCCGCGGCAAGAAGGACCGTCCAACCCCGGTCCACGCCCGCGCCGCGGCCTTGGGGCTGGATGTGCGGCACCCGGTCTCGCTGAAAGGCGCTGCGGGGCAGGCGGAATTTGCTGCGCTGAACGCTGATATTGCGGTGGTCGTGGCCTATGGGCTGATCCTGCCGCAGGCCATTCTGGATGCTCCGGAACATGGCTGCCTGAACATCCACGCGAGCCTGTTGCCGCGCTGGCGCGGGGCGGCGCCCATCCACCGGGCGATCATGGCGGGCGACGCGGAAACCGGCATCTGCATCATGCAGATGGAGGCGGGGCTTGACACCGGCCCGGTGCTGCTGCGCGAGGCCACTGCGATCGGTGCAGAGGAAACCACCGCCCAGCTGCATGGCCGGCTGTCGAAAATGGGCGCCGGGCTGATCGTTGAGGCCTTGAACCGCCTGCCGGAGCTGACACCGGAAGTGCAGCCCGAAGAGGGCGTCACCTACGCTGAAAAGATCGACAAGGGCGAGGCACAGATCGACTGGAGCCGCCCTGCGGCAGAAGTAGACCGCAAGATCCGCGGGCTGTCACCCTTCCCCGGCGCCTGGTGCGAAATCGAAGGCCAGCGCGTCAAACTGCTGGCGTCGCGGCTGGCAGAGGGGCAGGGCGCGCCGGGCGAGGTGCTGGATGACGCCCTGACGGTTGCCTGCGGCGCAGGGGCTGTACAGCTGTTGCGCTTGCAACGGGCAGGCAAAAGCGCGCAGGATCCGGATGTATTCCTGCGCGGTTTCCCGGTTCAAAGGGGCAGCTGCCTGTAACCGGAGGCGCGGCATGCCCATAATTGCCCTGATCATCATCGGCGCTGCGGCGGGCTTTCTGGCGACGCGGCTGATGCGGTTGGAAACCGATATCATTACAACGGTCTGCATCGGTATGGCCGGCGCGCTGGTGGGCGGGCTGGTGCTGCGGGGATTACTCGCCGTGATGGGGTTCATGGCCGGGTTCGTTGGCGCGGTTCTGGGTGCCCTGGTGCTGATTTGGCTCTGGCAGCGCTACTTTGGCAGGTAACCCAGGCTGAGGCCCGCGGGACACAGCCGGAGGGAGAATGCACAATTCCTGCTGCACATAGCTGTCCGATGGGTAAGGTGCCGTAACCGCCGCAAGAAAAACGGTGGAAACAGAGGCGGAGAGCAATTGAATATGACACAGGACAGCGGCCGGCCCGGTGCGCCGAATGTGGTGGTTGTGACCACCATGAAGGATGAAGGCGCGTATATCCTGGACTGGATCAGCCACTACAAGTCCATCGGTGTCAGCGATTTCGTCATTTTCACCAACGATTGCTCGGACCCCACCGACCATATTCTGCGCTGCCTGCACCGGATGGGAGTGGTGGAGCATCGCTTTAGCCGGGTGATGCGGCGGGGGCCGCACAAAAGCGCGCTGATGTGGGCGGAGTATGAACCCAAGGTAGCCCAGGCCGACTGGGTGCTGGTGGTGGATGTCGACGAGTATTTGCAGATCAATACCGCCGACGGCACGCTGCCGGGGCTTCTGGCACAGCGCCCGGACGCGGACGCGGTCTCGTTTGTTTGGCGGATCTTCGGAAATGCGGGCATAGGGACTGCGGACCATCCCGCTGTGCCGCAGGCTTTTGTCCGGGCCGAGCCAGAGGAAGGGCGTGCGGATGAGCACCGGTTCTTCAAGACGGCCTTCCGCAACAATGGGAAATTCGACCGGATGGGCGTCCACCGCCCCTTCCTGGCAGTTGCGCCGGAGGAGGTGAACTGGCAGCTGGCCGATGGCACCCGCCTGCCCGAAAATGAGCTGGATGGCGCCCTGTATGTGCGTGGCAGTTACGGATATTCAGCCGCGCAGCTCAACCATTACGCACTGCGCTCCCGCGACGGGTTCCTGAACAAGAAAGCCCGCGGCCGGGCTAATCACTTCACGTCGGCCATTGAGCCGGGCTACTGGCACAAGTTCGACAGGAACGAGGCGGAGGACCGGCGGCTGGCTGACAATTTCGCTGCCGCGCTGGAGATCAAGGAAGATCTGCTGCGGGACGCCAGTTTGCGGGAATACCACGAGATGGCGCAGATCTGGCACCGCCGCCGCGGCCGCAAGGCCCGGATCAGCGAAGAGGGGCAGGCGTTTCTGAAAGCTGTGGAAGGCAGCCGCAGAAACACCTGATCCGGTTCAACTGCGGGGCGGGCGGCTCTTATAGACGGGCAGGTGCCAGCCGAACAGGATGGAGCCTGCGCGCAAGGTCCAGCAGACGCCGGCACAGGCGAGCAGGGCAAACCGCAGCTCCAGCCCCGCGGAGATTGCCAGCACGGCGGTGATTGCGCCGGCCATGGCGCAGGTGATGTACAGTTCGCCCTGTTTCAGGACCAGCGGGACCTCGTTACAGACCACGTCGCGCATCAGCCCGCCCAGCGAACCGGTGGCCATGCCCATCAGCACCACGATCACCGGCCCCTTACCCAGTGCAATCGCCGCGCCGGTGCCTGCGGGCACGGCAACCGCCAAGGCAAAGCTGTCCAGCCAGATCACCCAGCGCATCCGGCTTTCCACTAGATGCGCGGTAAAGAACACCGCCACTGCGGCAGCGGCTGCAAGCAGGATGTAGTTGGGGTCACCGACCCAGAACACCGGATCACGGTTCAGCAGCAGATCCCGGACCGTGCCGCCGCCGACCGCGGTCAGGCAGGCGACGAAGGCAAAGCCGACAATGTCGAGCTGCGCCCGGCTGGCAACCAGCGCCCCGGTCAAGGCGAAGACTAGAACCGAGGCGTAGTCGAGCAGGGTCAGAAAGCTCATACGCCAGCCCTGCGCATCAGGCGCTTTTCTTCTTCTTGAAGGGGGCCATGCCGGCGCGGGCCAGCTCATCCGCGCGTTCGTTCTCCGGGTGGCCTGCGTGGCCCTTGACCCATTCCCAGGTCACCTTGTGGCGGCGCTGGGCTTCGTCCAGCCGCTGCCACAGCTCGACATTCTTTACCGGCTTCTTGCTGGAGGTCTTCCAGCCGTTCTTCTTCCAGCCGAAGATCCAGCCGGTGACACCGTTCTTAACATAGGCCGAGTCGGTGACCACGGTGATTGTGGACGGCCGCGCCAGGCTCTCCAGCGCGTTGATCGCGGCCAACAGCTCCATCCGGTTGTTGGTGGTCTCGGCCTCGCCACCGCTGAGTTCTTTTTCTTTGACGATGGTGTCACCGTCCATGGCGCGCAGCAGGACGCCCCAGCCGCCGGGGCCGGGATTTCCAGAGCAGGCGCCGTCGGTATAAGCAAATAATTCAGGCATGCGCGGTCAGTACTACGAAGTCCGCGTCGGTGCCAGCCAGTCCTTTGCCCGTGCCGCGGCGGCTGCCAACGACAGTAAAGCCGGAGTCTTCGAGTTTCTCCTGCAGTTCTTCTTTACTGTAGTAGGCATAGAACCTGCCCAGTTCATCGCGGCCTTCGCTTTCACCCAGTTTCATCGCCAGGCACAACGTGCCGCCTGGGGTCAGCGCCCGATGTATGGCGGACAGATGAATCGCAAGCTCGGCGCGCGGCACATGCAGCAGGCTGAAATAGGCCCAGACGCCGTCGAACACCGCTTCGGCGTCCAGGGCGTGAAACCCTGCGACGGTAACCTCGATGCCGTAGGCCGTGCGGGCAGCTTCCGCCATTTCTTGCGAAGCATCCAGCGCAGCCACGCGGTAGCCCGCGTCCCTCAAGCGCGCCGCCCAATGGCCGGGGCCGCAGCCGAGGTCCAGGACTGTGCCGCCTTCCGGAAGCCGGGTGGTGAAGGCCTGAAAGTCGGCCTCCTCCCCTGTGTCCGGGCTGCCGGCAAAGCGTTCCGCGTATTCCGCGGCGTGCTCGTCATAGACGCTGATGGTTCTGTCATCGCTCATCTGGTCATCTCCAGGCCGCGTAGTCAGGCGCGCTCCACGGCCAGCCGGGCGGCGAGGCCGGCAAAGACGGCGGCAAAGCCGCGGCTCATCCACTTCAGCACCCGTTCGCTGTTCAGAAGATAGGCGCGGGCTTGGGCGGCGAACAACCCGTAGAGCATAAAGATGGCAAAAGTCATCGCCATGAAAACCAGGCCCAAAACCGACATCTCCAGCGTGGCGCTGGCGGGATTCCCGCTGAGGAAGGGCGGCAGCAGAGCCAGAAAGAACACCGACAGTTTGGGGTTCAAGATGTTGATCAGCGCCCCGCGCCAGGCGATTTTCCAGCCGGGCTGGGTGGTGCGTTTGGAATCCACGGCCAAAACACCGCCGCTGCGCAGCGCCTGCCAGGCGAGATACAGCAGATAGGCGACGCCCGCCGCCTTGACGATCTGAAACAGTACGGCGGAGCTGTGCAGGACGGCGGCCAGCCCCAGGGTGGCGGCGGCGAGGTGGGGAACGATGCCGAAGGTGCAGCCGACCGCCGCCCAAATGGACGCGCGCCAGCCTTGGCCAAGGCCTAGGGCCAGCGTGTAGATGACCCCTGTGCCGGGGGCGAGGACGACAACAAATGCAGTGATCAGAAAGTGCAGCGTAATCATGAATGCAGCTCCAGAAGAAATACCCAGGGATTAATGCGTAACATGATTAGCCCGCGGCGGGTGTGTTTTCTGTAATCTGGATTGCACCCGGCGGGGAGATTATGCGGACTGCCGCAAAACGCGTGGCACCTTGAACTCCACGGTTTCGACAGCGGTTTCCACGACCTCGACGGTCACGTCATAGCGGGCGCGGAAGGCGTCGATCACCTCGTTGACCAGCAGTTCCGGAGCGGAGGCACCGGCGGTGATGGCGACGGAGCGGATGCCCTCCAGCGCGCGCCAGTCGATGTTATCGGCGCGCTGCACAAGCTGGGCGTAATTGCAGCCGTTCTTGGCGCCAACCTCGACCAGGCGGCGGGAGTTGGAGGAGTTGGGCGCACCGACCACCAGGAGAGCGTCGGCCTTGGGGGCCACCGATTTCACCGCCTCCTGGCGGTTGGTGGTGGCGTAACAGATGTCTTCCTTGTGCGGGCCGATGATGTTGGGAAAGCGTTGTTCCAGCGCCGCGACGATTCCCTTGGTGTCATCGACAGACAGGGTGGTCTGGGTGACATAGGCGAGGCGGTCCGGATCGCGGACCTCTACCGTGGCCACGTCCGCTGCGGTTTCCACCAGCAGCACTTCGCCCTCGGGCAGCTGGCCCATGGTGCCGATGGTTTCCGGGTGGCCCTTGTGGCCGATCATGATCATCTGCAGGCCGTTTTCCGCGTGGCGCTGCGCCTCGATGTGCACCTTGGAGACCAGCGGGCAGGTGGCATCGACGTAGATCATTTCACGCGCTTCGGCCGCGGCGGGCACCGATTTAGGCACACCGTGGGCGGAGAAGATCACCGGCCGGTCATCGGGGCATTCGTCCAGCTCCTCGACAAACACCGCGCCCTTTTCGCGCAGGCTGTCGACCACGAACTTGTTGTGCACGATCTCGTGGCGGACATAAACCGGCGCACCCCATTTGCTGATTGCCATTTCGACAATCTTGATGGCGCGGTCTACGCCGGCGCAGAAGCCGCGCGGCGCGGCGAGGTAAAGGGTCAGGGCTGGCTTGGTCATGGGCGTCTCCTTGCGGGCCAGAGGTAAGCGGTTCAGGCGGCAAGGTCCAGTGCCCGGGCGGCATCACAGGTTTGTGATTGGAGGTTCCTGCGGGGGAAGGCGGCAAAAGCCCGCCTTGGACAGCAAAAGGCACAGCAACAGGCATGAGGGCAGCATGAAGCAGGTGATTGCCTTTACCGCTGCGGCCGGGGTGGCAGCGGCTGCGTATTACTGGCTGGCGGAGGCCGATCCGCGGGCAGGCGTGATCTTGCCCTATCAGGATCCGGAAGCGGTGGCTGCTGGGCAGGTGATTTATCTGGACCACTGTGCTAGCTGCCACGGAGAGGACTTGCAGGGTGAGCCCAATTGGCAGCAACGGGACAGTGAAGGCTATCTGCCTGCACCGCCGCAGGATGAAAGCGGCCACACTTGGCATCACCCGGACGCTCAACTGCTGGAGATCACCAGGCACGGCGTCGCCCAGCTGGTCGGCAATGGCTACCGCAGCCGCATGGGCGGCTACGCCGGTGTGCTGACTGAGGAGGAGATGCTGGCGGTGCTGGCCTATATCAAAAGCCGCTGGCCCGAAGATATAATCGCCCGTCACAACCAGATAAACAGCCAGGCGGTCGATTGATTTGGTCCGGAGCAGGCGCCGCCCCATCTGGCGCCTTGCTCCGGATATGAAGCGGTTGCTTCTGCTTAGCCGTGCGCGACGGTTGCCGAGCGCTGGTCGCTCTGCTCGCGCGGCGGGCGGCCGATGACGTCGCGCAGCTCTTCCAGTTCGATGAAGTTGTCGGCCTGGCGGCGCAGATCGTCAGAGATCATCGGCGGCTGGCTGCGGATGGTCGAGACCACCGAAACACGCACGCCCTGGCGCTGCAGGCTGGCAATCAGCGGGCGGAAATCCCCATCACCCGAGAACAGCACGATATGGTCCACCCGCGGTGCCAGCTCCATGGCATCAACGGTAAGCTCAATGTCCATGTTGCCTTTAACTTTGCGGCGGCCCAGGCTGTCCGTGTATTCCTTGGCCGGTTTGGTGACCATGGTGAAGCCGTTGTAATGCAGCCAGTCAACCAGCGGCCGGATCGGAGAATATTCGTCATTCTCCAGCAGGGCGGTGTAATAAAAGGCGCGCAGCAGCTTGCCGCGGCGCATGAATTCCTGCCGCAGAAGCTTGTAGTCGATGTCGAACCCGAGCGCCTTGGCCGCGGCGTACAGGTTAGACCCGTCTATGAACAGCGCGAGCCGTTCGTCTTTGTAAAACATTAAATGTTCCTTCCGGTATATCCGCCTCGGCCGGGTGTCCGTGAGTGAGTGCTTGAAATCGGCGAAACGGGTGGACTTAATGTAAGTTATTTGTCATCTGCCGCAAGTATACTGCCATTCTGAAATAGGGTCAAAAATGGCCGCAAACCGGAACCTGTCGCTGATCGCGCTTGGCGGAAACCTGCCAGTTGACGCTAATGCGCCGCAAGTCACGTTGTCAAAGGCCATTTCCGCCCTGCAGGCGGAGGATTTGGGGCTGCGCAGCGTCTCGCGCTTCTTTCTTACGCCCTGTTTTCCGGCCGGAGCAGGCCCGGATTATGTGAACGCCGCGGTTGCGGTGGAGACCGCCCTGACCGCGGACGCTCTGCTGGCGCGGCTCCATGAGGTTGAGGCGCGGTTTGCCCGGGTGCGGGAGCAGCGCTGGGGAATGCGCACGCTGGATTTGGATCTGCTGGATCACGGCGGCGCAGTTCTGCCGGACGCCGCGGGGTACGCCCGCTGGCACGGGCTGCCGCTGGAGCGGCAGATGCAAGAGGCGCCGGGGCAGCTGATCCTGCCGCATCCGCGCATACAGGACCGGGCCTTTGTGCTGGTGCCGCTTATGGATATCGCGCCGCGCTGGCGGCATCCGGTGCTGCAGAAAACAGTGGCTGAGATGCTGGCGGACCTGAAGCCGGAAGAGGCGGCGGAAGTTGTCCCCCTGTAACCCGTGCGATGCGTCGTTTTCCGCCCTTGTCAAGAGAAAGATTTGGGCGTAAATGTCTGCCTTCTGGACCAGGAATGAATTGGAGAGTCGCTGATGGCCCGCGTGACGGTTGAAGATTGCGTAGACAAGGTGCCCAACCGCTTTGAGCTGGTAATGCTTGCAGCGCATCGTGCCCGCGAGATCTCGGCTGGTGCCCCGCTCACCGTTGAGCGTGATAACGACAAGAACCCGGTCGTGTCCCTGCGCGAGATTGCCGAAGAGACCCAGAGCGCCGACGAACTGCGCGAGCGTCTGATCGAGAGCAACCAGACCCAGATCGAGGTTGACGAGCCGGAAGAGGATTCCATGGCTCTGCTGATGGGCGCGGATGGCGACAAGCCCGCCGAAGACGACATGTCGGAAGAGAAACTGCTGCGCGCACTGATGGAGGCCCAAGGCCAGGGCTGAGGCGCGCGTCTGGAATTTGAGGCTGCGGACCGGACATGATTTCCCCTGACGACCTGATTGCTCTGGTCCGCAACTACAATCCCAAAACAAATGCGGAACGGATCGCCGAGGCCTATGCTTTTGGTGAACGGATGCATGAGGGGCAGTACCGCCACTCGGGCGAGCCCTATTTCACGCATCCGGTGGCCGTCGCCGCGATCCTGACTGAACAGCGCCTGGATGATGCCACCATCATTACCGCGCTGCTGCATGATACCATCGAAGACACCAAAGCCTCGTACGAGGAAGTCGCCCGCCGCTTTGGCGGCGAGGTGGCGATGCTGGTCGATGGTGTCACCAAGCTGACCAATCTGCAGCTCAGCAGCCGCGAGACCAAGCAGGCGGAAAACTTCCGCAAGCTCTTCATGGCGATGTCCAAGGATCTGCGGGTGATCCTGGTCAAGCTCGCCGACCGTCTCCACAACATGCGCACGATCAAGGCGATGCGCCCGGAAAAGCAGGCCCAGAAGGCGCGCGAGACCATGGATATCTATGCGCCGCTGGCTGGCCGTATGGGTATGCAGTGGATGCGCGAGGAGCTGGAGGACCTGGCGTTCCGGGTGCTGAATGCCGAGGGGCGACAGTCGATCATCCGCCGCTTTGTGACCTTGCAGCGGGAGACCGGTGACGTCATCCACCGGATTACCGGCGACATGCGGCTGGAGCTGGAAAAGGCCGGGATCGAGGCCGAGGTCTTTGGCCGCGCCAAGAAGCCCTATTCGATCTGGCGCAAGATGCAGGCCAAGGATCAGGGCTTTTCGCGGCTCTCCGACATTTATGGATTCCGGGTGATCACCGGGTCCGAGGAGGATGCTTACCGCGCGCTGGGCGCCATTCACCAGCGCTGGCGAGCGGTGCCGGGCCGGTTCAAGGATTACATCAGCCAGCCGAAGTCGAACGGCTACCGCTCGATCCACACCACCGTTTCGGGCCGCGACGGCAAGCGGGTTGAGGTGCAGATCCGCACCCGCCAGATGCATGACGTGGCAGAGACAGGGGTGGCGGCGCATTGGTCGTACCGTGATGGCGTGCGTTCGGAAAACCCCTTTGCCGTCGACCCTGCCAAGTGGATTGCCTCGCTGACGGAGCAGTTCGACGCCGAGGACGATCACGACGAATTCCTCGAAGCCGTGAAGCTCGAGATGTATTCGGACCAGGTGTTCTGTTTCACCCCCAAGGGCGACGTGATCAAGCTGCCTAAGGGCGCGACGCCGATCGACTTCGCCTATGCCATCCACACCCGGATTGGCCATGCCTGCGTGGGGGCCAAAGTGGACGGTATCCGGGTGCCGCTGTGGACCAGGCTGCGCAATGGCCAGTCGGTGGATGTGATCACCGCCGAGGGCCAGACCCCGCAGGTGAGCTGGCTGGAAATCGCCACCACCGGCAAGGCCCGCACAGCCATTCGCCGGGCGCTGCGCGAGGCGGACCGGGCGCGGTTTGTGAAACTGGGGCATGAGCTGGCCCGCTCGGCGTTTGAGCATGTCGGCAAGAAGGCGACTGACAAGGCGCTGGAAACCGCGGCCCGCGCGCTGCGGGCCAGCGGCGTGAACGAGCTGCTGGCAAGGCTGGGCGCGGCCGAGATCACCGCGCACGACGTGGTGCAGTCGGTCTATCCGGAACTCACCACCTCCGGCGATGGCGATGAGATTTCCCCGCGCCGGGCAGTGATCGGTCTGGAGCCGGGTCAAAGCTTTGAGCGCGCGCCCTGCTGCCAGCCGCTGCCGGGTGAGCGCATCATCGGTATCACCTACCGCGGCCGCGGCGTTGTGGTGCATGCCGCCGATTGCGACAAGCTGGGCGAGTTCGAGGACCAGCCGGAACGCTGGATGGACGTGCAGTGGCACAGCGGCACCCACCCGGCCGCCTATGGCACCACGCTGGAGCTGACAATCGGCAATGATGCCGGGGTGCTGGGACGCATTTGCACATTGATCGGCGAGAAAAAGGCCAATATTTCGGACCTTGAATTTGTTGACAGGAAACCAGACTTTTACCGGCTTATGATCAATGTGGAGCTGCGGGATGTGGAGCAGCTGCACTCGCTGATGCTGACGCTTGAAGCAGAAAGCGATGTTGCCGCGGTGGCGCGGTTCCGGAACAAGCCGGAAGAGCGCCATTTTCCGGGGTAAGCCGCTGAAACTCTGAGCCGGAACTGAGAAGGACGGACAGCTTTGGTATTCAGGCGCCGGGACAGACGTTCGCCCATCCGGGCGCTGGCGGATTTTGTCTGGCCGCGCGGCGGCTGGGGCCGGGCCTTCCTGTACGTGAAACACCGGGTGCGGCGGCTGCCCGATTCGCCGGAACGCATTGCCCGCGGCATCTGGGCCGGGGTGTTCACCACCTTCACGCCATTTTATGGCCTGCATTTCGTGGTGGCGGCGATCATCGCCCGGGTGATGAATGGCAACATTCTTGCGTCGCTCAGCGCAACCTTCTTTGGCAATCCTCTGACCTATGTGCCGATCGGGGTGGCCAGCCTGCAGACGGGCCATTGGCTTCTCGGTACCGAATTCGACGAGGAAGTCGACAAGTCCCTGGTGGGCAAGTTCCTCGCCGCTGGCGGCGACCTCAAGGACAACCTGTTTGCATTGTTCATGGACAAGCCTGCCGACTGGCAGGGGCTGCACCTGTTCTTTAACGAGGTGTTTTACCCCTATATGATCGGCGGCATCATCCCGGGCATAATCTGCGCCACGGTCTGTTATATGCTCAGCCTGCCGGTGATCCGGGTCTACCAGCAGCGCCGCCGGGCCAAGATCAAAGCCAAGTTCGAGGCCATCAAGCAGCGCGCCGAGGTCAGCACCGGCTCCTGAGGCAGGCTGCCGGATTGTACCATTATTGCCTGCAGGCTTGCTCTTGCCCGCCGTCTGTCTAGTCTTTGGGTTAACGCTTTGACTTCAGACGGATGAGACAGCTCTCATGATACAGAACCAACTGCGCCTGGGCGTGAACATCGACCATGTGGCGACGGTGCGCAACGCCCGCGGCGGGGCCTATCCGGACCCGGTCCGCGCTGCAAAGCTGGCGGAGGAGGCGGGTGCCGACGGCATCACTGCCCACCTGCGCGAGGACCGCCGCCATATCACCGACGCCGATATCGACGCGCTGATGAAGGCGCTTACCGTGCCGCTGAATTTCGAGATGGCGGCGACGGAGGAAATGCAGAAGATCGCCCTGCGCCACAAGCCGCACGCGGTCTGCATCGTGCCGGAAAAGCGCGAGGAGCGGACCACTGAGGGCGGACTGGAAGTGGCCCGCGAGGAAAACCGCCTGGCCCATTTCATTGCGCCGCTGCGCGATGCGGGCTGCCGGGTGTCGATCTTCATCGCTGCCGACAAGAAACAGATCGAGGCGGCGCACCGGATCGGTGCCGAGGTGATCGAGCTGCACACCGGCGCCTATTGCGATTTCCACGCCGACGGCAAGTTTGCTGAGCGCGACCGCGAGCTGGAGGCGCTGCGGGAGATGTCGGTCTATGCCCATTCGCTGGGGCTGGAAGTGCATGCGGGGCATGGCCTCACCTACGAGACCGTGCAGCCGGTCGCGGCGTTTCCGGAGGTGAAGGAACTCAACATCGGCCATTTCCTGATCGGCGAAGCCATCTTTCGCGGGCTAACCCCGGCTGTGCAGGAGATGCGCCGCCTGATGGATGAAGCGCGGGGGTGATGGGGGCATGCAAGTCAATCTGATCCGTTATGGGCTTCTGTGGATGGCGGCCTCCGTCGGGATGCTGCTGCTGGGGCTGCTGCTGGCGCAGTTCGGGGTCGGGATGCCAGCCGGTCTCGCGACCGTGCTGCCCCCGATGTTTGCCTCGGTGCTGGAGGGGATGCGCATCGCGCAGGCAACCCGGGCGCCGCTGGCGGCCAAGACGGCCTGGGTCAACGCGGCGGCAATGACCGGAGTGGTGGCGGTGCTGACGATTGTCCAGCTGCCGCTCTACTGGAACAATCCGCTGATGATCGAAGCACGGCAAACGATCCCACCCCTGTATCTGGCAGGCGTTTGTGTCCTGCTTCTGGCGGTCATCCTGATGGTCAACCGCCTGTTCCTGGGCCATGGCATCAAGCTGGGTTTGAAGCGGCTGGAAGAATGATCCTGGGTGTCGGAACCGATCTTGCCAATATCGAACGCATCCAGCGCACGCTGGACCGGTTCGGCGACCGGTTCCGCAACCGGGTGTTCACGGAAGTGGAACAGCGCAAGGCCGAGCGCCGCCGCGATGTGGCGGGCACCTATGCCAAGCGCTGGGCCGCAAAAGAGGCCTGCTCCAAGGCGCTGGGCACCGGCCTGCGCATGGGAATTGCCTGGAAGGACATGGCAGTGTCCAACCTGCGCACCGGCCAGCCGGTGATGCATGTGACCGGCTGGGCCGCCGACCGGCTGCGCGAGCTGACACCGCCCGGCCATGAGGCGGTTATTCACGTGACATTGACCGACGACCACCCCTGGGCGCAGGCCTTTGTGGTGATCGAGGCGCGCCCGGCCGCCAGCGACCCGGCGGAATCACCTTCGGGAACTTGACTTGCCCCCCTCAGGCCCGCATGTAGCCCCGGACCCTGTTTCCAAACCGGAGAGCCTGATGACGGCCAAAGCAAAGACCGGCAGTTCGATTCTTGAGACGATCAAGACCATCGTCTACGCGCTGCTGATCGCCGGTGTCTTCCGCACCCTGTTTTTCCAGCCCTTCTGGATTCCGTCCGGATCAATGAAGGAAACCCTGCTGATCGGGGATTTCCTGTTCGTGAACAAGATGGCCTATGGCTATTCGTATGCGTCCTGCCCCAGCGTGCGCATCGGGGCGGTCGGGCTAAACATCGACGCTAAGGATATCTGCGGCTTTCTGGACGGTGACAATACGCGCCTGATGGGCGGCGAGCCGGAGCGCGGTGATGTGGTGGTGTTCCGCCACCCGGTCAACGGCAACGACTTCATCAAGCGGCTGGTCGGCCTGCCGGGCGACAAGATCCAGATGAAGAACGGCGTGCTGTTCATCAATGGCGAGCCGGTCAAGCTGGAGGATGCAGGCCAGTTCGAAGAAGTGATGGAACGCCAGGGGCCGCAGGGCTCGTTCCCGCGCTGTGAAAACGCGCCGGTGGGCCAGGGCGCGATCTGCAAAAAATCGCGCAAGCTGGAGACCCTGCCGGGCGGCAATGAACATATCGTGCTCAACATCACCAATCAGGGCATGGATCACACCGGCGTCTACCAGGTGCCGGAAGGCCACTATTTCTTCATGGGCGACAACCGGGACAATTCCTCGGACAGCCGCCTGCCGCAATCTGCCGGCGGGGTTGGCTTTGTGCCCTATGAAAACCTGATCGGCCGCGCCGACCGGATTATGTTCTCTTCCGCCGGGCGGTCCATGCTCTATTTCTGGACCTGGCGCAGCGACCGTTTCTTCAAGGGGATCGAGTGAAACTGTCCAAAGAATTGCGCGCGTTTGAGGAGCGGATTGGGCACAAGTTTGCCCGCCCCGACCTGTTGCAGCGCGCCGTGACCCACGCGTCCGTGTCCTCGCCCAACCGCAAAGACAACCAGCGGCTTGAGTTCCTGGGCGACCGGGTGCTTGGACTCGTGATGGCGACCGCGCTGCTGGAGCACGACAAGACCGCCACCGAAGGCCAGCTGGCGCCGCGCTTCAACGCGCTGGTGCGCAAGGAAGCCTGCGCCGATGTCGCCAAGGAGATCGACCTTGGCGCAGTGCTGAAGCTGGGCCGTTCCGAGATGATGTCGGGCGGGCGGCGCAAGCAGGCTTTGCTGGGCGATGCAATGGAGGCGGTGATCGCCGCTGTCTACAAGGATGCGGGCTTTGACGCCGCGGCCGAGATGATCCTGCGCCTGTGGGGCAGCCGCATCCATCAGGTGGAAACCGACGCGCGGGACGCCAAGACCTCGCTGCAGGAATGGGCGCAGGCGCGCGGGCAGAAGGTGCCCATTTACGTAGAGGTTTCCCGCAGCGGCCCGGACCACGCGCCGGTCTTCACCATCGCCGCGCGCTTGCAGGATGGCACCGAGGCACAGGCCACCGCAGGCTCCAAACGGCAGGCGGAGCAGGCCGCCGCCAAGGCGCTGCTGGAACAGCTCGGTTAGGCATTCAGGCCACGCGGATATAACCTGCGAGGCCGGTCTTCTGGTGCTCGATCACGTGGCAGTGAAAGGCCCAGTCGCCCGGATTGTCGGCGACCAGGCCGATCTCTGCAACCTCGTCTTTCAGCAGCAGCAAGGTGTCCGTCACCAGCGGCGGCAGCTGGCGCAGGTTGGAACTGATTGGAATGAACGCCAGCCCGTGCAGGTGAATCGGGTGCAGGTTCGGAGATTCGTTTCTCAGCCGCAGCACATAGCTCTTGCCCCTCTCCAGCACGGCCAGCGGCCCGGTTCCCTTGGCGGCATCCCCGGCCCAGGGCGTGCGGTTGATCGACCAGAAGCTGTAACCCATTGAACCGCAAAAGCCGTCATATGGCGGTCCGCCTTCCGGCGTCCAGCCAAAGACGAAATCATGCACTTCTGCCTCTGCCAGATCCGGCCGGGAAACCGGATTAACGGGCAGTGGCTTCAGCTCCCGCAGGTCACGCGCCAGGTTTGCGCCAACTGAGCGCAGCTGCGCCATGATGCGGGCGGGCTGGCCCGGCAGCTCTGCCAGCAAGTCCGCTGTCTGCCCCTCACCCGCGGGCATCCGCACAGCGAAATCCACCCGCTGTCCGGGAGCGACCAGCAGCGGGTCCTTGGCAGAAGGCAAGGGCAGCTCCACCTCCACCGGATGCCCGTCCCAGGCAATGATTCGCGCCTGGTCCGTGCTGAGATGCAGCTTGTAGATCCGGGTGGTGTCGGTGTTCACCACCCGCAGCCGTACCAGCCCGCCCGCTGGATGGTCATAGACCGGCGCCTGCAGCCAGTTCGCGGTCAGTACATTGCCATGTGTTCCGCCCCGCGCCGCCCCGCGCGCGGTGTAGTAGGGCAGGAAGGCGCCGTCCTCATCCAACCGGAAATCCCGCAGATTGATCACCTGATCACTGTCAAAGCCGGGGTCCTCAGGTTCCTTGATCACCATCACCCCGGTCAGCCCATGCGCCATCTGCGCCATGGTCATGCAATGCGGGTGATACCAATAGGTGCCGGCATCCGGCGGGGTGAAAGCGTACTCAAAGCTCTCCCCGCCCGCGATCGGCATCTGGGTCAGATAGGGCACCCCGTCCATCGCATTGGCAATCCGCAGCCCGTGCCAGTGCATTGCTGTGTAATCCTCGGTGCCATTGACCACCCGCAGCCGCATCGGCTTGCCCTGGGTGCCATACAAAACCGGCGGCGGCGCATCTGGTGACAGGCTCACCAGCCCCTGGGCCGGCGTCTCACGGAAAGCAAAGCTGGCAGGTTGGATGGTCAGCTGTTGCGCAGCTGGCGCACCCGCGAGGCTCCATCCCCCCGCGCCAAGCGCTCCGGCAGATGCGGCAGTTCCAAGCAGAAAATCACGGCGGTTCATCGGGCAGGCCTCCTGTCATGCAATCAAAGAAAGGCCTGGCTGGCGGATCGGCTTGGCGCTGCGGTTCTCCCATGCCCTCTGCCACAGGTCTTTGACATAGGGCAAGCTTGTGCGACCGTGGCTGAGACCCCGTTTCAAAACGCCTCTGGCCCCTGTGGGTAAAATCCTGTAGAGGCACTGATCTGCAAACAGGACCAGTACAGATGACCACACGCGCCGGATTCGTTGCCCTGATCGGAGAGCCCAACGCGGGCAAATCCACCCTTCTGAACCGCATGGTCGGGGCCAAGGTCTCGATCGTGACCCACAAGGTGCAGACCACCCGCGCCCGTATCCGCGGTGTGGCGATGGAGGGTGACGCGCAGCTGGTGTTTGTCGACACCCCCGGCCTGTTCAAGCCGCGCCGCCGCCTGGACCGTGCAATGGTTGCCGCCGCCTGGGGCGGCGCAGCGGATGCCGACGTGGTCGTTCTGATGGTCGAGGCCCACCGCGGCATCACCGAAGGTGTTGAAACCATCCTCGAAGGCTTGTCGGAAATCGGCGAAGGCCGCACCGTGGCGCTGGCGATCAACAAGATCGACAAGGTGCCGGCCGAAAAACTGCTGGGCCTCGCCCAGGAGTTGAACAGCCGCTACGCCTTTGCCGAAACCTTCATGATCTCGGCAGAGCGCGGCCATGGCGTCGACGACCTGCGCCAGTGGCTGGCGGGCAAGCTGCCGGAAAGCCCCTGGCTCTACCCCGAAGACCAGATCGCCGACCTTCCGATGCGGATGATCGCGGCGGAAATGACCCGCGAAAAGCTGACCCTGCGCCTGCACCAGGAGCTGCCCTATCAGCTGACCGTCGAAACCGAGAAATGGGAAGAGCGCAAGGACGGCTCCGCCCGCGTTGACCAGATCATCTATGTGGTGCGTGACGGCCACAAGGGCATTGTGCTGGGCAAGCGCGGCGAGACCATCAAGGCCGTCTCTCAAGCCGCCCGCGCCGAGCTGGAAGAGTTCCTGGGCCGCAAGGTGCATCTGTTCCTGCAGGTAAAGGTGCGCCCGAACTGGCTGGAAGAGGCCGAGCGCTATTCCGAAATGGGCCTCGACTTCAAGGACGGCAATTGAAACGCAGGTCCTTGTTTTTCCTCTTGCCTGAAAAATCCCCGCCGGAGGCTCCCGTACTCTCCCTGCACGCTCAGGCCGGAGACGGCGCGGCATGACCCGCCTAACGGCCCGTTTCTGGGTTGATGCATACTTGGCCCGTCTGCGGTTTCAGGACATCCCGGCCTTCATCACCGCGCATGGCGACGACACCGCTGGCGCGGTGCTGGTCAAGCTCAATACGCTGGACGGTCAGGCCCGCGCCTTTCACCGGACCTTTGACCTGATGACCGGCGACCGCATATGGGATGAGCTGGCTGCCGGGCCCGAAGGCGACGTTGACGGCTCCATCCGCCGCCAGCGGGACTTCGACCCGGATCTCTGGGTGATCGAGGTCGAAGACCGCTCCGGCCGCCATCTGCTGGACGAACCGGGGCTGGAGTGACGCTGCCGCTTGCAGGCTGGGCTGCAATGCGTTCTGCTGGGGCAGACCGGATGACAGGGAGGCCCGCCTTTGGAGTGGCGTGATCACGGCATATTGCTATCGATGCGCCGCCACGGCGAAAGTTCGGCAATCATAGACGTCTTCACCGAGGAGCACGGCCGCCACGCGGGCGTGGTGCGCGGCGGGGCCAGCCGCAGGATGGCTCCGGTCCTGCAGCCCGGCGCTCAGCTGGACGTGACCTGGCGGGCGCGGCTGGAGGACCATTTGGGCAGTTATCACGCCGAACCCCTGCGCAGCCGGGCGGCGGCGGCTCTGTCCGGGCGGCTGGCGCTGGCAGGGCTGAATGCGGTCACGGCGCTGCTGGCCTTCTGCCTGCCGGAGCGGGAGCCGCATCCGGACCTTTATGTGCGCAGCGAAAGACTGCTGGATCTGCTGGAGCACGAGGACCTCTGGCCGCTCGCTTATCTTCAGTGGGAACTGGCACTGCTGGAGGAGGTGGGTTTTGGCTTGGACCTGTCCGCTTGTGCGGTGACCGGCAGGCTGGCCGGGCTGGCATTTGTCTCGCCAAAGACGGGCCGGGCTGTTTCACGTGAAGGCGCCGGGGAGTGGGCGGACCGGCTCCTGCCGTTGCCGCCGGTGTTGCTGGGCCAGGGCGATGCAGAGGATACCGAAATCCTCCAGGCCCTGCGGACCACCGGCTATTTCATGGAAACACACCTGGCGCCATCCCTGGGCAGCCACCCGTTGCCAGAGGCGCGCGGGCGTCTGATGGATCTGCTCAGCCGCCGGCTGTGAACAGCATCTCGCGCCCCTGGCCGCTGGTGAGGATCAGCACGTCCCCGGAAACTTCCGCCAGCGTCATTTCCTGCAACGCCTGCAGGAAAGCGGCTTCAGCTTTCAGGCCGGGGCAGGCCACCCGTGTTACGGCAAGGGCCTCGACCGAGAACCAAGGATAAGGCGCGGTTTGTTTACCCGTGAAGCTGTTGCAGGGTGCCTGACCCTCAATGGTTCCGGGCTCCGGGAAGCGCAGGCTGGCGGCGGCGGTATAGGCCGTGCCATCAATGCTTTGCAAACGCCATAACTTATCCGCGGCCCCGTAAGCCGACAGGGTTTCGTCCCCTGTGCAGGCCGAAAAGAGCAGCAAGGCTGGCAGCACGAAGAGACGCAGCATGAGCATTCCCGGTAGAGTAACTTCCGTACTGTGCGGGTCAGCCCGGGGATCTGCAACGCTTTCGGCGCTGTCAGCGGGAATTCACTTACGGGAGCTCTCCCGCCCGTCGCGGCGGCATTGAAAATGCCTTGCTCCCGTTGGGCCGGGCGCCGCGCGCTGCGCGGCGGGTGCCGATCCGAGAATAAGGCACACTGCTGCGCCGTGCGCAGCACGGCGCCAGGCCCACCCCCGGAAGGGCATTCCAAGAATGCGCAATGGGGGGGCGGGAGGGCCGCCGGTTAGTTAGCCTGAATAACCGCCGCCACTTTGCGGCCGATCTCGCCGCTGGCCTTGACAGACGGGTGGATCATGTCGAGCGAGTGATAGGAGCGGTCGCCATAGGGCACCATGTCCTTGTTGGACACGAAATGGATACCCTCGTCCAAAGCAGCCATCCGCCCAATGCGGGTTTCCAGTTCGTTGCCTTCGTCGCGGCAATGCTCGATCAGCGAGCCGACACCGGGGCTGCGCAGGTATCCAACGTAAATCACCTGGGCACCGGTTGCGCGCAATTCGGACAGCATGCTGGGGATGGCGCCCTGGCGCCCATCGTCCGAGATAAGCTTGTCCATCTTGCGGTCGCAAGCGAAGCAGCCGCAGCCGAGCCACAGGTCATTGCCGCCGCCATTCACGATCACCCAGTCCCAATTGCCGGGCTTGTACTGCTTGCGGATATTCATCCCGGCCGCGCCGGAAATCGGCAGCTTGTAGATGACCCGCGCCGCTGAGACTGAGCGGTCCACCACCGGCTCCTGCAGTTCGCGGGCTACAGTGTCAGCCACGGATTTGCCGGAAAGGCTGTGCCAGGCCAAAAGAGAATCCCCCATCGCTAGAATACGGGACGGGTTCTCTGGCTGCACCGAAGCTGTGCAGCCGGAGAGCAGCAGAAAAACAGGTAAAAGGAGGCAGCGGAAGAGTGTCATGGACACTTGTTAACCACAAATTGTTAAGGATCGAATAACCTAGATTGGAAACAGTCCTATTCCTCTCATTGGTTGCGGAGATAACGCATCCAACTCGGCGTCAGTACCGCAAAACAAGAACCCGGCGCGAACGCCGGGCTTGAGCGGGAGTGCTCCCGGATTACGCTGCTATCAAGCCGTCAGCCCAGCAGCCGGCGGGCGATGACTTGGGCCTGAATTTCTGCGGCACCTTCGAAGATGTTCAAAATCCGGGCATCGCACAGCACGCGGGAGATCTTGTATTCCATCGCAAAGCCGTTGCCGCCGTGAATCTGCAGGCCGTTGTCGGCCGCGGCCCAGGCCACCCGTGCGCCCAAAAGCTTGGCCATGCCGGCCTCCAGGTCGCAGCGGTGGCCGTGATCCTTTTCCCAGGCCGAGAAATAGGTGAGCTGGCGGGCGATCATGATCTCCACCGCCATCATCGCCAGCTTGCCGGAGACGCGCGGGAAATTGATCAAAGATTTGCCGAACTGCTTGCGCTCCTGCGCGTATTGCATGGCAATGTCCAGCGCCGACTGCGCCACGCCGACGGCGCGGGCTGCAGTCTGGATGCGGGCCGATTCAAAGGTCTCCATCAGCTGTTTGAAGCCCTTGTTCTCCTCACCGCCCAGCAGGTTCTCCTGCTTCACATGGAAGTTGTCGAAGCCCAGCTCGTATTCCTTCATGCCGCGGTAGCCCAGAACCTCGATCTCGCCGCCGGTCATGCCTTCGGTCGGGAAGGGGTGCTCATCCGTACCGGGCGTCTTCTCTGCCAGGAACATCGACAGCCCGCGATGGTCAGTGGTGTTGGGATCGGTGCGCGCCAGCAGCGTCATGACATGGGTGCGGGCGGCGTGTGTGATCCACGTTTTGTTGCCGGTGATCTTGTAATCACCGTTCTCGTCCTTCACCGCACGGGTGCGCAAGGAGCCGAGGTCGGAACCGGTGTTCGGCTCGGTGAACACGGCGGTGGGCAGGATCTCGGCGCTGGCCAGCTTGGGCAGCCAGTTGGCCTTCTGCTCGTCGGTGCCGCCGCACAGGATCAGCTCCGCGGCAATCTCCGACCGGGTGCCCAGCGAGCCGACACCGATATAGCCGCGCGACAGTTCTTCAGAGACCACCACCATTGAGGCCTTGGACAGGCCGAACCCGCCGTACTCCTCGGGTATGGTCAGGCCAAAGACGCCCATCTCGGCCAGTTCCTCAATCACCTCCATCGGGATCAGCTCATCCTTCAGGTGCCAGTCGTGGGCATTCGGCTCGACCTTCTCCACCGCATAGCGGCGGAACTGGTCGCGGATCATTTCCAGCTCTTCTTCCAGGCCGGAGCTGCCGAACATGGTGGCGCCGGCCTGTTCTTCCATCAGCTCAACCAGCCGGGAGCGGGCGGCCTGGCTGTTGCCCTGTTCGCACAGCGTCATCACTGCAGGCACCATCAGAGACCGCTGGGCGTCCTGCGACAGGCCCAGATCCTGCAGGCGGACGATCTCGCCCTGGTTCATCTGGATGCCGCCGTAGACCTGCCACAGGTACTCGCCAAAGCCGATTTGGTGGAGCAGCTGCTCCATCTCGCCGAACTTGCCCTCAGCCTGCAGCTTCTCAGCCCATTTCTGCATCTGGCGCAGGGAATAGACATAGGTTGCCAGCCACGACAGCCCGTGGGCGGCAACCTGGTTTTCCTCGATCAGCTTGCCGGAGACGCGGCCTTCGCTGCTCACCATTTCCTTCACAGAGGCTCGCGCGGCCTCAAGCAGCTGGTCCAGTGGTTCCAGCGCTGCGCCGGTCAGCGCCAGCAGGTCGGGAATGAGAGTCGGTTTCATATGCAAGTCCTGTCCGTCGTGGGCCATGAATCAGATCCTTCTTCGGTCGCCTGGTGGTAAATCATTTTGCAGGTGCAGCGCAACAAAAATACCCGCATGTGCGTCATTTGGATCAAAAATTGCGCCTCCATTTTGCCGGTGCAGCGCCACCTGTTTGTGGTAGAGCGGAGGGATGACGGCATTGTTTTCATTTCTTTCCCCAGCTGAACTGGCAGCGGCTTTTGGCATCGCGCTGCTGGCGGGTACGGTTAAAGGCTTGGTTGGCTTTGCCATGCCGATGATTCTTATCTCGGGCCTCAGCATGTTCCTGGCGCCAGACCTGGCGCTGGCGGGACTGATCCTGCCCACATTGGTCACCAACGGGATGCAAGCTCTGAGGCAGGGGCCGGGCGCAGCTATGGCCTCGATCCGCAAGTTCCGTGTGTTCCTTCTGATCGGCTTGGTCTGCCTGCTTCTAAGCGCCCAAATGGTACGTCTCCTGCCGCAGCAGGTACTGCTGTTGGTGATCGGAGTGCCGGTCACGGCCTTTGCCTGTATCCAGTTAATGGGAAAGGTGTTCTCCATTACAAACCCCACTCGCCGCACTGAGGCGGTTGTCGGTGGCGTGGCCGGGCTGATCGGTGGCGTCTCAGGTGTTTGGGGGCCGCCAACCGTGGCCTATCTCACCGCGTTAAACACGGAAAAGACAGAGCAGATCCGGGTGCAGGGGGTAATCTATGGTCTCGGCGCCATAGCTCTTTTGGTCGCTCATGTCGGCTCTGGCGTGATGCGGGCCGAAACCGCTCCGTTCTCGCTGGCGCTGATTGTACCTGCGGTGGCGGGAATGTGGATTGGCGGGCGGTTGCATGACAGGATCGACCAGATGCTGTTCCGGCGGGTAACGCTGGTGGTGCTGCTGATTGCAGGACTGAACCTGCTGCGCCGCGGGTTGTTGATGTAGGCAAGGCGCAGGCGGGAGGGATAATGTCACAAACGTTCAGTGCCCAGCAACTTGCAACGGGCTCTATCCTGATTGCGCTGGCGGTTATGGGGCTGAAGACTGCGGCCTGGATGATGACCGGCTCGGTAGCGCTCTTGTCGGATGCCTTGGAGTCGCTGGTGAACATCGGCGGCGCGGTGATGGCTTGGTTTGCCGTGCGCTATGCCCAGCGGCCGCCGGATGCAGGACACCCCTATGGCCACCACAAGGCCGAGTATTTCTCGGCCGTGGCGGAGGGTATCATGATCGTGATCGCCGCGCTGGTGATCGTGCATGAGGCCGTGAATGCCCTGACCCGGCCCGAGATGGCGGATTGGAGCCCCGCGGGTCTGCTGGTCAATGCGCTGGCGATGGCGGTGAACCTTGCTTGGGCGCGGGTGCTGCTGCGGGCGGGCGGAAAGCTGCGCTCTCCGGCACTGTCGGCAGGCGGGCGGCATCTGATGAGCGATGTCTGGACCTCAGCAGGGGTACTGGCGGGGCTGCTTCTGGCACTGGCCAGCGGTTGGGCCATCCTTGATCCGCTGCTGGCGCTGCTGGTTGCAGTCAACATCCTGAGGGAGGGATGGCGGGTGATCGCTTCGTCCGTCAACGGGCTGATGGACATGGCGGCGCCTGAAGGTGAACGCGCCCGGATCGAGGAGATCATTCACCGAAGTGCTAATGGCGCGATGCAGGTCCATGGGCTCAAGACCCGCCGCGCCGGCCGCGCCCTGTTCGTCGAGTTTCATATGGTGGTTGATGGTGCCATGTCCGTGCAGGCTGCGCATGACATCTGTGACCGGGTAGAGGCTGCATTGAAGGACGCGCTCCCGGATGCGGATGTGGTGATTCACGTGGAGCCGGAGCACAAGCTGGAGCCCGCCGGGATCAAGCCGCGCTGAAGCGTTTGCAATTCCACGCGGCCTCCCGTTTAAGCACTGCCAGACAGGCAAAGGAGCAGGCACATGGCGATGGAGTGGAACAGGCTGCTGAGCCCCGGGCGGCTGTGCCGGCCGGAGTATGGCGAGAAAGCGGGCCGTCCGGCCTATCTGCAGGATTACGACCGGATCCTGTTCTCTGAGCCATTCCGCCGTTTGGCTCAGAAAACCCAGGTGCACCCGCTGCATGACCATGACCACGTGCACCACCGGATGATCCACAGCATGGAAACGGCCAGCGTGGGCCGTTCTTTGGGGGCAGGCGTGGGGGCTGCGCTGGTGGAACGCGGCAGCCTGCAGGCGGAGCAGGTCGCACGGCTGGCAGGCCACGTCGAGGCCGCTTGCCTGGTGCATGATATCGGCAATCCGCCGTTTGGCCATTCAGGCGAGGACAGCATCGGCGACTGGTTCGCAGCCCAGTTCCGGTCCGGCCGCGGCATCGCAGCACAAGTGCCGCAGCACCTGCGCGCCGAGTTCGAGCATTTCGAGGGCAACGCGCAAGGCTTCCGTATCGTCGGGCGCTTGGAATACGCTCAGCAGCAGGGCGGGCTGCGGCTCAGCTATGCGACACTGGGTGCTTTCATGAAGTATCCCTGCACCCGTCTGGTGCGGGATGAAGCTGTGGGAGCCGGCAAGGCGCCCTATGTCGGCCTCAAGAAATTCGGGGTATTCAACTCCGACGCAGAGCTGTTCGAAGAAACCGCCGATGCGCTGGGCCTGCCCGCTGAGCCCGGAGGCTGGAGGCGGCGGCATCCTTTGGCCTTTCTGGTCGAGGCGGCGGATGACATCTGCTATCGCATACTTGATATCGAGGACGCTGCCAGCGTTGGCGACCTGGACCGCGCCGAGGTTGCCGAGGCCCTTGAGGGGATTGTCGGGAAACCGAATGAGGACCGCGGCCTGCCGATGCGCGACCGTATCGGGTTGCTGCGTGCCTTTGCAATTGGCCAGTCCATTGACGCCGCCGTAGAGGCATTTATCGAAAACTATGACGCCATCATGATGGGCGAGTTCAACGAAGGGCTGATGGAAGTGTCCTCCAAAGCGCAGGCCTTTGCCCGGCTGAAAGAACTGTCTGAGCAGCGGATCTTTGTTGCCCGCCGCAAGACCGAGCTGGAGATTACCGGGCGCCAAGTACTGCACTCGGTGCTGGACCAATTCCAGGGCCTATATGAGGACCTGTGTGCGTGCGGCTGGGACGCAGAGGAACTGAAAGCCCGTCATGGTTACTGGGCCAAGCTGATCCGCGCTGTGGATCTGGACCTGCGCGGGGTGGAGGACGCCTACACCGCGATGCATTCGCTGGCCGATTTCGTCTCTGGCATGACCGACCGCTATGCGCTCAAGGTGCGGGACATGGTTACGGGGGCGGTGGCCCGCTAACCGGCCTCTGCCTCGCTGGCCGCCTCCCGTGCCTCATCGCGCTTGCGCTGGGCCATCGTGTCGGTGATGCGGCTGGCCCAGCGGTTGTTCTCATCCGCCAGCGCCTTGATCTCCCGGGCGAGGTAGGCAAAGCCCAAGCCTGCCTTGCCTGCCCGTGCGGCCTCGATCCCGGCGTTGATCGCCAGGATGGACAGCTTCTGAACGGACCGCAGAATGTTCTCAGCCAAGTTAATGATCTCGGCGTTGGCCTCCTCAGTCCGGTTCAGTGTTTCCTGCAGTTCCATGCGCAGGTTGACCTCAGCTGATGCATCTACCACCAGCCCTTCGAGATAGACCATCTCACCGCTGTCGTCGTAGACCGCGTTGCCGCGCTCTCGCACCCAGGCGTCCGAGCCGTCGGGACGGCTCAGGCGGTAGGCGACATCCCAGTTCTCCTTTGCTTCGATGGCAGCGTCCACATCGGCAAAGACACGGTCGATGTCTTCGGCATGAGTCAAATCAACGTAGGACACCTTGGCATTTCCAAGAATGTCCGATTTCGGGCAGCCGCAAAGTTTTTCGACCTGCCCGGCCATGAACTTCATCGTGAAGGTCTCGTCATTGGCACAGCGGTACACAAAGGCGCTGCCGGTGCTGAAAATGCTGTTGAAAACCTTCAAGGCCTCTTTATCCATCTCGCCCTCCCCGATGTGGCGCAAAAATCAGTAAAACAGCCGCAAAGTCGCGCTTGCGGAAGGTTTGCGCTGGAAGGGTTAAAGAATGGTTTATTGGAAAATAAATTTCCTGAAATGAAAAACCCCGGCGAAAAGGCCGGGGTTTTCTTTACTCAGAGGAATTCGGACGGCATCAGCCGATGGCAGCCGCTTTCACGTCCTCGTCGATGAACGGCAGATACTGCTCGAAATTGTCGGAGAACATCTGCACCAGCTTGGCGGCCTGACGGTCATAGGCTTCCTGATCATCCCAGGTGCGGCGCGGGTCGAGCAGCACCTCCGGCACACCCGGCACGGTGACCGGCACGTCAAAGCCGAAGTTGCCGTCCTTGCGGAACTCGGCCTCGGCCAGCGAGCCGTCGAGAGCTGCGGTCAGCAGCGCGCGGGTCGCTTTGATCGGCATCCGCGAGCCAACGCCATAGGCACCGCCGGTCCAGCCGGTGTTCACCAGCCAGCAGGTCGCGCCGTGCTGGGCGATCTTTTCGCGCAGCAGGTTGCCGTAGACCTCAGGACGGCGCGGCATGAAGGGGGCGCCGAAGCAGGTGGAGAAAGTCGGTTCCGGCTCGGTCACGCCGCGCTCGGTTCCGGCCACCTTGGAGGTGAAACCCGACAGGAAGTGGTACATCGCCTGGGCCGGGGTCAGCCGCGAGATCGGAGGCAGAACGCCGAACGCATCACAGGTCAGCATGATGATGTTCTTGGGGTGGCCGCCGCGTGCGCTGGCCGATGCATTGGAGATGTAATGCAGCGGGTAGGCGCAGCGCATGTTGGCGGTCAGGCTGTCGTCGTTGAAATCCAGCTCTTTGGTTTCCTCGTCGAACACCATGTTCTCGATCACGGTGCCGAACTTGGAGGTGGTGGCATAGATTTCCGGCTCTGCCTCTGGGTTCAGATTGATGGTCTTGGCATAGCAGCCGCCTTCAAAGTTGAAGGTGCCGTTGTCGGCCCAGCCATGCTCGTCATCACCGATCAGCACGCGGTCCGGGTCAGCAGACAGGGTGGTCTTGCCAGTGCCAGAGAGGCCAAAGAACACGGCAGTGTCGACCGGGTTGCCCTTGGCGTGGTTGGCAGAGCAGTGCATCGGCATGATGCCTTTTTCCGGCAGCAGGTAGTTCAGCAGGGTGAACACCGATTTCTTGTTCTCGCCCGCATATTCGGTGCCGCCGATCAGGATCATCTTCTTGTCGAAGTTCATCGCGATGATGGTTTCGGAACGGCAGTCGTGCCGCTTGGGGTCAGCTTTGAAGCTCGGGCAGTTGATGACGGTGAAGTCTGCGATGAAATCATCCAGGTCTTCGCGGTCCGGACGGCGCAGCATGGTGCGGATGAACAGGTTGTGCCAGGCCAGCTCAGTCACCATGCGGACATTAATCGCATGCGCCGGGTCGGCACCGCCCACCAGGTCCTGGACGTAGTAGTCCTTGCCTTTCATGTGCTCCAGCATGTCGGCGTACAGCGCGTCAAAGCCTTCGGCGCTCATCGCGGCATTGTTATCCCACCAGATGGTGTCGCGCACGCTGTCGGTTTTCACGACATGTTTATCTTTGGGCGACCGGCCGGTGAATTTGCCGGTGGTGACCAGGAAGGCGCCGCCATTGCCCAGCGTGCCTTCGCCGCGCTTCAGCGCGGCTTCGATCAGCGCCGGCTCCATGAAGTTGTAATAGACATTTCCCAGGCCCTCGATGCCCTGATCTTCGAGGCGGAATTGCGGGTTAACCCGTCCAGATGTCATGCGTTTTTTCTCCTGTGGCGGCGCGGGCGGCACGCAGGCTGCGCGGCTGCGCCATTGGGGCAATAGAAAACGGCATCGCTGCCGGTGGCGCGGTCTTAACATGGCGTTTCAGGCGGTGAACAGGCCGGCATCCCCTAGTTAGCGCCACCAAGGCAATGTTTAGCGCAACCATTATTTGCAAAGGGGAAAACCGCCCGCTTGTTCAGCAGACGCTAAGGTATTTTTGCCCCAATGGAACCCAAAGATCGCCGCGATTCTTCAATTGGGATTGATTCGGCGGATCATAACGGCGATGAAAGTGGTAAAAACATAACAGAGAACAGAGCAGATTAGGGGCAATTCCAATGTCAAAGATTGCTTTGGTGGACGATGACAGGAATATCCTGACATCGGTTTCCATGACGCTTGAGGCCGAGGGCTTTGAGGTCGAAACCTATAATGACGGCCAGGCGGCACTGGACGCGTTCAACAAGAAGCTGCCCGATATGGCGGTGCTGGACATCAAGATGCCGCGCATGGATGGCATGGACCTGCTGCAGCGGCTGCGGCAGAAAACCCAGATGCCGGTGATCTTCCTCACGTCCAAGGATGATGAGATCGATGAGGTGCTGGGATTGCGGATGGGCGCTGACGACTATGTCAAGAAGCCGTTTTCGCAACGTCTGCTGGTCGAACGGATCCGCGCTCTGCTGCGCCGGCAGGAGGCGATCAGCAGTGATGCTGCCGGCAGCAGCAGTCCTGAGACAAAGGTCATGGAGCGGGGTAATCTGCGGATGGACCCGCTGCGGCATGCAGTCAGCTGGAAAGGCAAGGATGTGTCGCTGACGGTGACCGAATTCCTGTTGCTGCAGGCGCTGGCCCAGCGTCCGGGCTTTGTCAAAAGCCGCGACCAGCTGATGGATGTGGCCTATGATGACCAGGTGTATGTGGACGACCGCACCATCGACAGCCATATCAAGCGCCTGCGGAAGAAAATGCGCAGCGCGGACTCGGAATTTGCGGCAATCGAAACTCTTTATGGAATCGGTTACCGTTATAATGAAGAATAAGCGGCACGTTTGAGCGGGGCGGTTTGCCCCCGGCCGGAGGAGTGGGCGCGTATGCGCGATACCAGCATAGTGCAACGTCAGCAGGACGGCGATGTTGTTCTGGGGGAGGATTGGGTCACCCCAGAGCAATCCGTCACGCGTGAAATGCAGGTCAGCCGCGCGCGCCGCAGCTTGCTGTCGCTTAAGGGTTCGCCGCTGACCCGCAAGATCATCACATTCAACCTAATCGCGCTGATCATTCTGGTCACTGGCATCTTGTACCTCAATTCCTCGCGTCAGAGCCTTGTACAGCAGCGCGCGGGCACGCTGGTTTCTGAAGCAATGCTTGCGGCGGATGTGTTCGAGGCGGAAATGCCGGCCGCAGGGGCGGTCAGCTTTGCCGCCGGTGATGGCATCCAGGCCGGGGACACGCTGGCCCGGCTCAGCCTTCGCGGCGGGGTCGAAGCATTTGTTTTCGACACCACCGGCAATCTTATTTCCAGCATCAAGGGGGTCGACCGCAGTGACGCCCTGAATGTGTTGAATGACAGTGGCACGAACAGAACGCTGATAAGCGATGCGCTGTCTGCACTCTGGGGTCTCGCTGATGGCGACGGCACGCCTGCCGCCGCAGCGGGCGGTCATAGCCCGTCGCTTGAAACGCGGCTGGGTGGTCTGGTCGACCGGGCCATGAATGGCGGCACGGGTGTCGAAACCGTCGTGGATACAGGCGGCAGCCGGGTAATCTCCGCCGCTACGCCCATTATGCATAACGGCAAGGCTGTCGGCGTGATTGCGTTGACGTCTCCCACCGGCGAAGTGGACGCGCTGGTGCGCGGAGAGCAGGAGCGGGTGCTGCAGATGTTTGTAGTTGCGCTGCTCGTTTCGGTCGGTCTCAGCCTGGTGCTGGCCTCTACGATCGCCAATCCGCTGGCCGATTTGGCCGAGGCGGCTGAGCTGGGCCGCGAACGCGGAAGCCGCAAGTCCAGTCCGGGAAGGATCCGTATTCCCGACCTCTCCGCCCGCCCGGATGAGATTGGCCGCCTCAGCCGCGCTTTGCGCGGCATGGTCAAGGCGCTCTATTCCCGCATCGACAGCAATGAACAGTTCGCTGCTGATGTAGCGCATGAGATTAAGAACCCCCTTGCCAGCCTGCAATCAGCCGTCGGCACGCTGCGCATGGTCAAACGCGACGATCAGCGCGAGAAGCTGATGGATGTGATCGAGCATGACGTGCGCCGGCTTGACCGGCTGGTCAGCGACATTTCCAACGCTTCGCGGCTGGATGCCGAGCTGGTCAAGGAAGAGGAAGAGGATTTCGACCTCCTGGCCATGCTGGGCAACCTGAACCAGTATCTGGGCGAAGACGCACGTGCCAAAGGGATCGACTACATTACGGACTTGCCCGCCCAGCCCATCCAGCTGCAGGGGCTGGAAGCGCGGCTGGCGCAGGTTTTTGTAAACCTGATTACCAATGCGATTTCCTTCTGCGAGGAAGGCGATGCCATTCGCGTCTGGGCCCGCCGCCGCGCCAACCGGGTGCTGGTGGTGGTCGAGGATACCGGACCCGGCATCCCGGACCAGGCGCTCTCCAAGATCTTCAAACGGTTTTACTCGCAGCGCCCGGTGGAGCATTTCGGCAACAACTCCGGGCTGGGCCTGGCGATCTCCAAGCAGATTGTCGAGGCGCACGGCGGCGTGATCTGGGCCGAGAACATCCGTCCGACTGAGGCCGATGTCACCTCTGAACCACTGGGCGCGCGTTTTGTGGTTGGTCTGCCGGTGTAACCATGTCTGATACGGAAAGCCTTATCCTGCATGCCTCCTGCGTTGCGCTGGAGGGGCGGGGGCTTTTGATTACCGGTACGTCCGGCCAGGGCAAGTCGGCCCTGGCGTTGCAGCTGATGGCTTATGGTGCTCAGTTGGTCGCCGATGACCGGGTGCTGCTGCAACCGCTGCACGGACAGGTGGTCGCCAGCGCGCCGGAGCCGATCCGCGGCATGGTAGAGGCCCGCTGCATGGGCCTCCTTCACGCGCAAATCCGCAGCCCTGTCCCTGTCGTGGCACTGGTGGACCTGGACGAAACGGAAACCGAACGGTTGCCGGTACGCCAGACCACGCGGCTGCTGGAGCAGGAGGTGGTCCGCCTGAAGCGCGTGGATGCCCCGCATTTCGCCCCGGCGCTGATGCAATTCCTCAGATGCGGAGCCTTGAATCCCGATGCCTGATCCCGACAAAAAGGCGGTGCCGGCTGTCTTGGTGACCGGTCCTTCGGGCGCGGGCCGGACCACTGCGATCAACGTGTTGGAGGATCTCGGTTTCGAGGCTATCGACAACCTGCCGCTGCGGCTGCTGCCCGGCTTGATTGATGCTGCTGCGGAGCCGCGGCCGGTAGCGCTGGGGCTGGACAGCCGCAACCGGGATTTCTCGCCGAGGGCGCTGCTGGATGTGATCGACATGCTGGCCGGGCGCCGGGAGGTCGAGCTGACCGTGCTCTATCTCGATTCGCAGCCCGACGTGCTGCTGCGCCGCTTTTCCGAGACCCGCCGCCGCCACCCTCTGGCCCCGGCAGAATCACCGGGAGAGGGTGTGCGCCGGGAGCTTGATTTGATGGCGCCGATCCGCGACCGCGCCGACATCCTGCTCGACACTTCAGAGATGAATGTCCATCAGCTGAAGGCGGAGATCGAACGCTGGTTCGCACCGGAGGGCAGGGCACTGGCGCTGTCCGTGCAGAGCTTCTCGTATAAGCGCGGGGTGCCGCACGGAATCGACATGGTGTTCGACTGCAGGTTTCTGACGAACCCTTATTGGGAGCCGTCGCTGCGGCAGCTGAGTGGCCAGGACCCGGCCGTTCAGGACTACGTCAGGGAAGATCCATTGTACGAGCCGTTCTTTACCCGGGTGCTGGACCTTACGCGCCTGTTGCTGCCGGCCTACCGGCAAGAGGGAAAATCGCATTTCTCCATCGCCTTCGGCTGCACGGGAGGCCAGCATAGATCGGTCACAATGGCGGAAACCCTGGCCAAGGCCCTTGCAGAAGACGGCCAGCAAGTGTCAATTAGACACCGCGAGCTGCAAGGCCAGCAAAAGAATTGAGAGGCCGGGTTGATCGGGATCGTGATCGTAGCACATGGCGGGCTGGCAAGGGAGTACCTGGCCGCCGTGGAACATGTAGTTGGGCCGCAGCCCAGCCTGGTGGCCATCGCCATCGGCCCTGATGACGACCGGGCGGCCAAGCAGGACGAGATCTGCGCTGCCGCGAATGAGGTCGACACCGGAGGCGGTGTTGTCGTCGTGACAGACCTGTTCGGCGGTTCTCCCTCCAATCTCAGTCTCAAGGCATGCGCACCGCCTGACCGCCGGATTCTCTACGGCGCCAACCTGCCAATGCTCATCAAACTGGCAAAATCCCGCCACTTGCCGGTGGCCGACGCGGTCCGGCAAGCCATGGAGGCCGGGCGCAAGTATATCAACGCGCAAAACGTAAACCCTGACGGGGAGCAGGCATACTAAATGGCTCTGAAGACGCTGAAAATCATCAATGAAAAAGGGCTGCACGCCCGGGCCTCGGCCAAGCTGGTGGAGGTGGTCGAAGGGTTTGACGCCTCGGCTGAGGTGATAAAGGACGGGCTGTCCGCCTCCGGTGACAGCATTATGGGCCTTTTGATGTTGGCAGCTTCGAAAGGAACGACTATTGACGTCGAGACTTCGGGGCCCGATGCTGATGCGCTGGCGCATGCGCTGGAGGCCCTGGTGGCCGATAAGTTCGGCGAGGGCTACTAGGCCCGCGCCGGCAGCGGAACGGGAAGAACACATTGGCGGATACCGCACACGACAGGAACACCGGCATCGCATCGGATACCGCTAATCAGACGGGCGAGGTCTATGACCGCCGCACGCTGACCTATGCCAACTCCTTTGATGACCGCTGGACCTCCTTGGCGATCAAGACCATCGAATGGCTGACCGGCAAGCTGACGATCCTGCGCATGGTCAGCAAGTTCGAGAAGAACAACGCCGAATACCGCGGCCAGAAGTTCTGGCGCGGAGCGCTCAACACCATGGGCATCGACCTGGAGACGCCGCAGGAGCAGATCGATAATATCCCTGCCGACGGGCCGGTGGTGATCGTCGCCAACCACCCGCATGGGATGGTCGACGGCATGATTTTCGCTGACCTGATCGGCCGCCGCCGCCTGGACTACCGGATCCTGACCCGCTCGGTGCTGACCGGACTGGACGAGGCCGCGACCTCCTTCATGATTCCGGTGCCCTTCCCGCATGACCCCGAAGCGCAGCGCAAGATGGTCGATATGCGGGCCAAGACCATGGCCTTCCTTAAGGAGGGAGGCGCCGTTGCCCTGTTTCCGTCCGGCGTGGTGATGTCGTCCGACAGCTGGTTCGGCCCTGCCGTTGAGCGGGAATGGAACGTGTTTACCGCCCAGCTGATCCGGCGCTCCGGCGCGCGGGTGGTTCCGATCTACTTCCCAGGCTCGAATTCGCGCTGGTACCAGATCGCCTGCCAGATCTCTCCCATCCTGCGCCAGGGCCTCCTGCTGCATGAAATCGTGCGCTCCTGCAACAAGCCGCAGGCGCCGGTGGTCGGCAAGCCGCTCACCGATGAGCAGATGGAAAAGCTGCACAGCGACCCGCGCGGTTTCATGGCCTGGCTGCGCGAGCACACGCTCAATCTCGGCAAAGAAGGCTGACATGCAGGCGTGACGCGGGTCCGCCTCTTCATCTGGCTGAAAATATCCCGGGGGTGAATTGGCCGCCAGGCCAA
>NZ_CEYXRG010000020.1:0-87856 GCF_982940295.1 Leisingera sp. | reverse complement strand
GTCGATATTCAGCGCAGCCAGATGCCCAGCTTCCTGGAACGGGTGGAGAATGACCCCGCCGTGACCCGGGTGGAAAACGCGCCGATGCTGCGCGGCGTGCTGACCCGGATCAACGGCCAGCCTGCCACCGAGGTTGCGGGCGACCATTGGGTTGTGCGCGGCGACCGGGGCATTACCTATGCCGCGGCCCGGCCGGAGAGCACCGAGGTCACCGCCGGCACGTGGTGGGCTGAGGATTATTCGGGTGATCCGCAAATCAGTTTTGCCGCCGAGGAGGCCGAGGAACTGGGGCTCAAGCTGGGCGACACGCTGACGCTGAACATTCTGGGCCGCGACATCACCGGCACCATCACCAGCTTCCGCAACGTGGATTTCTCCACCGCGGGCATGGGCTTTGTGATGGTGCTGAACGAGGCCGCGCTGGCCGGTGCGCCGCACAGTTTCATCGCCACCGTCTATGCCGAGGAGCAGGCCGAGGCGGCGATCCTGCGCGATCTGGCGCGGGAGATGCCGAATATCACCGCGATCCGGATGCGCGATGCCATCGACCGGGTGTCGGACATCCTGCGCCAACTGGCGGCCGCCACCGCCTATGGCGCGGCGGCGACGCTGCTGACCGGGTTTCTGGTGCTTTTGGGAACCGCGGCTGCCGGGGAGCCTGCGCGGCGGTATGAAGCCGCGCTGCTGAAAACGCTGGGCGCCCCGCGCAAGCAGATCCTGCTGAGCTTTGCGCTGCGCTCGGCCCTGCTGGGGGCAGCAGCCGGGCTGGTGGCGCTGGCGGCCGGCATCGCCGGAGCCTGGGCCATCAACGCCTATGTGTTCGAGACGGGATACACGGTGATCTGGCCGAATGCGCTGATGGTCATTTCGGGCGGGGTGCTGACCACGCTGCTGGCCGGGCTGGCCTTTGCGCTGCGGCCGCTGGCCGCCAAACCGGCCCGCATCCTGCGGGCCCGCGAATGATCAGGACTGCGGCGGCCTCAGCGGGCGCCGCAGGACACCGGCTGCAGAATGCGCAGCAGGTCGTGGTTGTCGCAGACCAGCGACTCCAGGGAAATGTCATCGAGCGAGGCGTAGAAGGCCTGTGCTGCGTCCGCCAGCGCCACCTTGAGGCGGCAGGCATCCGACAGCGGGCAGGTGTTGTCGGCATCGGCAAAGCATTCGACCATCGGCAGGTTGCCTTCGACATCCCGGAACACGTCGCCGATCCGGATCTCTGCCGCGGGCTTGCCGAGGTTCATGCCGCCGTTGCGGCCGCGCTGGGTGGACAGATAGCCAAGCTGGCTCAGCTGGTTGATCACCTGCGCCAAGTGGTTTTCCGAGATGTTGCAGCATTCGGCAATCTCGGCCTTGGTCACCAAGCGGTCTTCATGCGCGGCGCAATACATCAGCAGCCGCACGGCAATGTTGGTCCTTTTGGTAATGCGCATGGGTCGCTCCCGCAGCTATGGTGCATCGCTTATTGCACAACAGCCGAAAAAGCGGTTTGACATACATCAATAACCGGAATTGCGGCAGAAAGGCGCGGCGAATGACGGCTCCATACTTCTTCGGCTACGGCAGCCTGGTGAACACTGCGACGCATGGCTATGGCGGTGCGCAGCCTGCCCGGCTGCGCGGCTGGCGGCGCGCCTGGGTGCATACGGACCTGCGCGAGGTGGCGTTTCTGTCGGCAGTGCCCTGCGCTGCCAGCACAATCGGCGGGCTGATTGCAGAGGTGCCGGGCGCCGACTGGGCGGCGCTGGATGAACGGGAGTTCGCCTATGAGCGGCTGCCCGCCTCGGACAAGGTGCAGCACGGGCTGGATGTCTCACCCGAAGTTTCCGTTTATGCCGTTGCCGCGGACAAGCGGAATGGCGTCACCGAGCAGCATCCGATCCTGCTGAGCTATCTGGATGTGGTGCTGCAGGGTTATCTGCAGGTGTTCGGCGAGGAAGGCGTGCATGATTTTATCGCGACGACCGATGGCTGGGACGCCCCGGTTCTGGACGACCGGGCAGCGCCCCGCTATCCGCGCCATCAGCGCCTGAGCCGTGCGGAGCTGGCCTTGTTCGATGATTTGATCGACAAAACCGGGGCGCGCCGGATAAGCTCAGCCCATGATTGAGCAGAGTCTCCTGTACCTCAGGCGGATTGCCCGCAAGCTTTGGTTCCGGGTGGTTCTGATTTCCATACTCTCGCTGCTGGCGCTGCTGCTGGCACCGCTGGCCAAGCCGCTGCTGCCCGACAGTCTGAGTGAAGACTTCGGACGCGAAGCGGTGCTGCCGGTGCTGACCATCCTCGCTTCGGGCATGCTGGCGGTCACGACTTTCTCACTCAACGTCATGGTCAGCGCCTACCGCACCGCCGCGTCGATGGCGACGCCGCGGGTCTACCGGCTGCTGCTGGAGGATACCGTGACGCAGCGGGTTCTGGCGACCTTCGTGGGCGGTTTCATCTTTTCGCTGAGCGGCGTGATTCTGTTCCGGGCGCGGTATTACACACCTGAGGGCGCGCTGGTGGTCTTTGCCATTACCATCCTTGTGGTGTTTCTGATCATCGGCGCGATCCTGCGGTGGATCGATCATTTGTCGGGGCTGGGCAGCATGGACCACACGCTGCGGCTGATCGAATCCCGCACCCGCGACAGCATGCGCGCGCGGCTGAACACCCCCTGCCTGGGCGGCCAATGCTCCGGCGGCGGAGGCATTCCGGGCGATGCAGTGGAAATCCCGGCCGCCCGCAGCGGCTTTGTCCGCTTTGCCGGGCTGGCCCAGCTGGACGAGCTTGCTGACGAAGCCGGCACTGAAATCACCCTGACACGTGCCCCCGGAGAATACATCCTGCGCGGCCAGCCGGTAGCCTGGGCCACGGCCGGGGACAATGACTTCTGCAAGGCAGCGTCCAAGGCGATCGACATTGGCGATGTGCGCAGTTTCGATCAGGATCCGTCCTTTGGCATCACCCTGCTGGCGGAGACGGCCCAGCGGGCGCTGTCGCCCGGCATCAATGATCCGGGCACCGCGGTGGAGGTGATGGGCCGTCTCGGGCGCCTGTTGTGGGAGAACATGCCCGCCGATGAGACCAGCAGAACTCGGGAGCCGCAGTTCCCGAATGTGAAGGTTCCGCCGGTGACCGCGCGCCATCTTCTGCGCTGCGCTTATCCTCCGATTGCCCGCTGCGGCAGCGACTCGCCTTCTGTCATGGGATGGGTCCAACAATCGCTGCAGGAGCTGGAGGGCCACCCCAATCCGGAAATGGCCAAGGCCGCCGCGGAGATGCGGGAAAATATCGGGCAGGAGCACCCCGGCGGATCAGCAGGCTGAGGCCGGACCTGCATTTTGCCGCAATCCCGCGCCCTCCCGCCTGTTCAGGCGCAGGCGAGCTTCACCTTGCTCAGTTGGGCATGGCACCGCGCCGGAGCGCGGTGCTGCGCCGCGCATCTGCGCGGCGCGCGGCCCAACGGCAGGGGATGCATCTTTGATGCAGCTCCGGCGGGCGGGAGAACCACGCCGACTCCTTGGCGAGACTGCACGAAAAAGGGCGGAACCCGCGGCTCCGCCCTTCTGGAACGTCTTGCCCGGAACGGATCAACCGCGGGCCCGGACCTTTTCCATCAGCGCCAGCAGCGCCGACATATCGGGGCCGCGCTCCATGCCGGTCACGGCTTTGCGCAACGGCATGAACAGGCCCTTGCCCTTGCGGCCGGTGGCTTCCTTGACCGCAGCGGTCCACTTACCCCAGCTTTCGCTGTCATAGGGGCCTTCGGGCAGCAGCGCCATCGCCTCGGCGATGAAATCCTTGTCCTCATCAGCCACCAGCGGTTCGGCACCGTCGCGGCACAGCTCCCACCAGCCGGCCAGGTCTTTGAGCGTGGTGATGTTTTCCTTGGCCATGTCCCAGAAGGCCGCCTGTTTCTCTGCCGGAACACCCAGCGCGTCCACGTGGGTTTGCACGGCCTCCAGCGGCAGCGACTGCAGGTAGCGGGCGGTCAGCGGATAAAGATCCTCGACATCGAATTTGGTCGGCGCAGCGCCGAAGCGGTTGATGTCGAAGCCGTCGATCAGCTCCGCCATCTCCGAGCGCAGTTCCACCGGATCGGAAGAACCGAGGCGCGCCATCAGGCTCAGGAGCGCCATCGGCTGCACTCCAGCTTCGCGCAGGTCGCGCAAGGCAAGCGTGCCCAGGCGCTTGGACAGCGCCTCGCCCTGCGGGCCGGTCAGCAGCGAGTGATGCGCGAAGGACGGGACAGAACCGCCCAGCGCCTCGATGATTTGGATCTGGGTAGCGGTGTTGGTCACATGGTCGGAGCCGCGCACCACATGAGTCACGCCCATCTCGGTGTCGTCGACCACCGAGGCCAGGGTGTAGAGGAACTGGCCGTCGCCGCGGATCAGCACCGGGTCGGAGACCGAGGCCGCGTCGATGGAGATGTCGCCCAGGATACCGTCGGTCCACTCGATCCGCTCATGATCCAGCTTGAAGCGCCAGACGCCGTCGCCGCGCTCGGCGCGCAGCTTGGCCTTTTCCTCGTCCGACAGTGCCAGCGCGGCGCGGTCGTAGACCGGCGGCTTACCCATGTTCAGTTGCTTCTTGCGCTTCAGGTCCAGCTCGGTCGGGGTCTCAAACGCCTCGTAGAACCGGCCGATTTCGCGCAGCTTGTCCGCGGCAGCGACATAGCGGTCGAGGCGCTCGGACTGGCGCTCCACCTTGTCCCAGGTCAGGCCCAGCCATTCCAGGTCCTGCTTGATGGCATCGACGTATTCTTCCTTGGACCGCTCCGGGTCGGTGTCGTCGATGCGCAGGATGAAAGTGCCGCCGGCCTTGCGGGCGATCAGATAGTTCATCAGCGCGGTGCGCAGGTTGCCGACGTGGATATAGCCAGTCGGCGACGGGGCAAAACGGGTGGTGGTCATCACGAGTCTCCTGTTGCCTTGCCCCTTGTCACATGGGCGGCGGATTGTCCAGTTTCGGCAGTGTTAACGCGCCTCCGCGCGTCCCTGCGGCGCGAGTATTTGGGGAAAGATGAAAGCCCGGCAGTCACTCAGGCTGTACCGGCCAGAGTGCGTTCAGATCCTTCAGGCCTGCGCGGATCAGTTCGGCCAGGACGTCCAGGTCGATATCGGCGAGCTTGTTTACATAGAGGCAGCTTTTGCCCAGCTTGTGCTTGCCCAGGCGGGAGAGGATGGCGCCGTAGTCCTGATAGCCCGGCATGATGTAAATCGAATGGCGTGCTTTTCGAGGCGAGAAGCCGGTGGCGAGAAAGTCACCCTCGCGGCCGGAAGCATAGCGGTAGTGGTAGCGGCCGTAGCCGATGATCGAAGGCCCCCACATCTGCGGCTCATAGCCGGTTACCCTGCGGAAGAGCGCATCCAGCTGCTGCGCTTCCGCCGCCTTGCGGGCAGGTTCAACACCAGCAAGGAACGCTTCGACGCTTGCCCCGGTCGGGACGGTTTTGTTCTGGCTCATGGCGCGGCCTCCTGCCGCCATCCTAACCCGCATCACGGGATTGTTTACAGCCCTCTGCCGCCGGAGCGCTAGGGTAAGGCCAGTCCAACTCCACTGGAGGTTATGCCATGACTGTTTCCCTCTCCCGCCGCGCGGCCCTGGCCGGCGCCGCCGCACTGCCCCTTGCTGGTGCTGCCACGCCGCTGCTGGCGAGCGCCCACGGCGGCCAAGCCGAAGCGCCGGTTGCCCATTCGTTTAAACTGGCAGAAATGCCGGTTACCACTCTGCTGGATGCCTCGGCGCAGCGGGAGGGGCCGAAACCGATGTTCGGGGCCGCAGCCAGCGATGAGGAATTTGCCCAGGTCTCGGCAGAGAATTTCATTTCAGACGAGACCCTGCAGTTTTACTTCACGCCGGCGCTGGTGGATACCGGTTCGGAGCTGGTGCTGTTTGACACCGGGCTGGGTAATGGCGGCATCGCCAAGGCGCTGGCCGCGGCCGGGGTGACGCCGGATCAGATCAATGTTGTGGTCATCACCCATATGCACCCGGACCACATCGGCGGCTTGATGACAGATGGCGCGCCAACTTTTCCCAATGCCCGCTATGTGACGGGGGCTGAGGAGTATAATTTCTGGTCCAAAAGGGAACCCGGCGACCGGGTTGGCGATCTGGTGTCCAAGAATGTGACCCCTCTGGCAGAAAAGACCACCTTCATCGACGATGGCGCCAGCGTGGCGCCGGGGATCACCGCCATGGCCAGCTTTGGCCACACGCCGGGGCATATCTGCTACATGCTGGAGAGCGGCAACCGCCAGCTGGTGCTGACGGCGGATCTGGCCAACCATTACGTCTGGAGCTTTGCCCGGCCAGATTGGGCGTTCAGCTTTGATGTCGATCCGGAGGCCGCAAGTGCCTCGCGCCGCCGGGTGCTGGGGATGCTTGCGGCGGACAAGCTGCCGATGATCGGTTACCACATGCCGTTCCCGGCGGCGGGTTTTGTCGAAACCCGCGGCGAGGGTTTCCGCTATGTGCCGGTGAGCTATCAGCTGATGGGCTGAAGGCGGCTGTTCAATAGCCGCTGAGGGGGCCGTATCTGCTGCCGTCGGTGAAGCGGGAAAGGCGGAAGTCGTGCGGGTCCACCACGGGTTTGTCGCCGGTCACCAGATCGGCGGCCAGCTTGCCCGCTGCCGGGCCGATGCCAAACCCGTGGCCGGAAAAGCCGGTGGCGATGAACAGGCCCGGCAGGCGGTCGGCCTGTGAAATCACCGGGATTGCATCCGGGGTCACGTCGATCAGCCCGCCCCAGCTTTGCACCACATCGGCGCCCTGCAGCACAGGGAAGGCCTTTTGCGCTGCCGCCCAGCCGCTTTTCAGCGCCTTCTGCGACGGGGCCGGATCCAGCACCCGGCACAGCTCGAACGGGGTGGTCTGCTGCGGCTGCCAGCGGCGGGCCTGGGCCGCCTCCTCGCGCCAGCGGCTGGTCAGGCGGAACTGCAGCGCGCGCCATTCGTGCCGCAGGCTGGGCAGGAATTTCCAGCCCAGGCGGAAGCTGTCGGGCACGATATCGACCATATTTTCCAGCGCGTCCGAGACGGTGTAGCCGCCATCGGCCCGCTTGCGCAGGCCCAGGTTGCCGGTGCGCACAGCGGTTTCCGGCCCGCCCTGCAGCGGTGAGGTGCGCAGGACCGAGTTCAGCACCTTGAGCTGAGGCAGGCCAATGCCCGCATTGCCCAGAAACAGCCGCGACCAGGCGCCGCCCGCCACCACCACCGCCGAGCAGGCGACGCGGCCGCGTTCCGTCATCACCCCGCTGATGCGCCCGGCCGAAGTTTCGACGCTGCGCACCGCGCATTCGGTCATGATCTTGGCGCCCGCGGCCTGGGCAGCGGTGGCGATTGCGTGGTTGGCCAGCTGCGGCTCGGCCCGCCCGTCCATCGGTGTCAGCAGGGCGCTGCGGGTTTTGGTCTGATGGCCGGGCATCAGCTGCGCCAGCTGCTGCCCGCGCACCATCCGGGCGCCTTGCCCCCAGCCATCAAGGTTGCGCAGCCAGCGTTCCAGCTGCGCCTCGCGCTTGGCGGTTTCCGCAGTGTAGAGGATGCCGGAGCGGGTGAACCCGGTTTCCTGCCCGGTGCGCGCCTCCAGTCCCTCCCAGAGACGCAGCGATTCCGCCATCAGCGGGATTTCCCGCGGGTCGCGGCAGGACATCCGCACCCACCCCCAGTTGCGCGAGCTCTGCTCGCCCGCGATCTGCCCCTTTTCGCACAAGAGCACCGAGTGGCCGCGTTCGGCCAGCTCCAACGCGGTGGCGGCGCCAATGATGCCGCCGCCGATCACCACGGCGTCGACGGCCTTGGGCAAGGCAAGATTGGATTGGAAATGAGGCAGTCTCGGTCCAGGCATGCGGCCTCTATGCCCGCTGCGGAATCGGCGGTCCAGCGTCCAAGCGACGCCCATTGCGCCGCTTTCCGCCATTGTGTTTTTTTCGCCGCATATCAGGGCGTTACCGCCACCGGGACGGGCTTTACTGAATTCAGAAAAGCGCGGAAAAGATCCGCGCCTTCAATGGGTTAACGCTTGCCTCAGGTCGGGTCGCGCCAGCGGTTCACAATCGGGTAGCGGCGGTCCAGCCAGAACGCGCGCGGCGTCAGCCGGGCGCCGGGTGCGGACTGGAAGCGTTTGTATTCGCTGATATAAAGCAGATGCTCGACCCGCTTGGCCACGTCGCGGTCAAATCCGGCGGCGACGCAATCTGCGATTGAACCTTCATGGTCGACCAGGATTTCCAGGATCGCATCCAGCTCCGGGTAGTCCGGCAGGCTGTCGCTGTCCTTCTGGTCTTCGCGCAGTTCAGCCGAAGGCGGTTTGTCGATCACGTTGGGGCGGATCACCTCGCCTTCCGGGCCCTTCATCCAGGGGCGGTGGTTGACGTTGCGCCAGCGGCAGGTCTCGAACACCCGGGTCTTGTAAAGATCCTTGATCGGGTTGTAGCCCCCGTTCATGTCGCCGTAGATGGTGGCATACCCCACCGCGACCTCGGACTTGTTGCCGGTGGTCAGGAGCATCTCGCCGAACTTGTTGGACATCGCCATCAGCAGCAGGCCGCGCAGGCGGGACTGGATGTTTTCCTCGGTGATATCCGCATCGCGCCCCGCAAACAGCGGTGCCAGCGTATTGGTGATCGCAGCGCGGCCTTCCGAGATCGGCACATAGTCGTAATGGACGCCCAGCGCCTTGGCGACTGCCTCGGCATCGTCGAGTGACTCCTGGCTGGTGTATTCGGACGGCAGCATCACGCAGCGGACATTCTCCGCCCCCAGCGCATCCACTGCAATCGCCGCCACGATTGCTGAGTCGACGCCGCCGGACAGGCCCAGCAGCACCTTCTTGAAACCGGTTTTGCCCATGTAGTCGCGCAAGGACTCGACCATCACCCGGTAGTCCTGCTCCCATTCGTCGGGCAGATGCGCCTTCTCGCCTTCCTCCACGCGCCAGCCTTCGTCGGTGCGGATGAGGTCGATCTGTGCAATGCATTCGTCAAACACCGGCATTTGAACCGCCAATGCGCCGCCCGGATTCAGGACGAAGGAACCGCCGTCAAAGACCTGGTCATCCTGGCCGCCCACCATGTTCAGGTAGATCACCGGCAGATGGGTTTCGACCGCGCGCGCAACCATGTGGTTGAAGCGCACTTCCATCTTGTTTCTGAAATAAGGCGAGCCGTTGGGGATCAGCAGAAACTCGGCACCGGTCTCGGCGAGGGTCTCTGCGACGTCCTCGTGCCAGCCGTCCTCGCAGATGGGAGAGCCGATGCGGGTGTTGCTGACGGAATACGGGCCGCCCAAAGGACCGGCTTCGAAGATGCGGACCTCGTCAAACACGGTCTCGTTCGGCAGATGATGCTTGAGGCTGCGCGAGGCGATCTTGCCGCCCTTCAGGATCAGATAGGCGTTGTAAAGCCTGCCGCCCTCAACCCACGGCCCGCCGATCGCCAGCGCCGGACCTTCGGCGCAGTCAGCCGCCAGCTTTTCGACCTCGGCAATGGCGGCCTGATGGAAGACCGGCTTCATCACAAGGTCCTGGGTGTTGTAGCCGGTGATGAACATTTCCGGCAGCGCCACCAGATCGGCGCCGGCCTTGCGGCCCTCCTCCCAGGCGGCACGGGCCTTGGCGGCGTTGCCTGCCAGATCGCCCACCGTGGGGTTCAGCTGCGCCAAAGTCACGCGGAAACGGTCTGCCATGCTGCATCAGCCCTTTGCAAAATTCCTCCATCAGCCATTTACCAGATTGGCGGCCAAGGGAAAGAGCAAGGGCCCGCCGGAGGGGAAAAGACATTGCGGCCCCGCCTGCGGTAGCTTAGTTTCCGGGCGAGCAACCCAATATGGCAGCAGCACCGTAATTTCTGGGCAGGCAGAGGTTTTGAATGACCCGTTTCGGCACCGTACTCGCGTTTTCCACGATCCTGGCACTGGCCGCTCCGGCCTGGGCCCAGGAGGGGGAGATCATCACCACGCAGGATGAGATCGGCGGCGTCTACGAGGGCACCTTCCGCAACGGGCTGCAGCATGGCACCGGCACCTACAAGCTGCCGAACGGCTATGAATACACTGGCGAGTGGGTCGATGGAGAGGTGCGCGGTCAGGGTGTGGCGCGGTTCCCGGACGGTTCGGTCTATGAGGGTGAGTTTGCGCAGGGCAAACCGCACGGCCTGGGCATGCTGACCCGCGCCGACGGCAGCACCTATGAGGGTGAATGGCAGGACGGCCAGATCCATGGCGACGGTGTATCGGCCTATGCCAGCGGCGTGCGCTATCAGGGCAGCTTTGCCAACGGCAAGCGGCACGGCAAGGGGGTGATGAAATCACCTGACGGCTACACCTATGACGGCGACTGGGTGGACGGGCGCCAGCAGGGCCAGGCCAAGATCACCTATGCCGAAGGCACCGTCTATGAAGGCAGTGTCGCTGATGGCCAGCTGCAGGGGCAAGGCCGGCTAGAGACCTCCGACGGACTGGTCTACGAAGGCGAATGGATGGCGAGCCAGATGCACGGCACCGGCCGCCTGGTGCAGCCCAATGGCGACATTTATGAAGGCGAGCTGCAAAAAGGCCGCCGCCACGGCACCGGCACGCAGACATATGCCAATGGCGATGTCTACGCGGGCGACTTCCTGAACGATCAGCGCCACGGCACCGGCACCTTCACCGAAAAGGACGGCTACAGCTACACCGGCGCCTGGGCAAAGGGCCAGATCGAGGGCAAGGGCAAGGCGGTCTATCCCGACGGTTCGGTCTATGAGGGCGATTTCCGCGACGATCTGGCAGAAGGCAAGGGCAAGATCACCTATCCCGACGGGTCCACCTATGAGGGCGACTGGGTTGCCGGGGTGATCGAGGGCGAAGGCACTGCCACTTATCCCAATGGCATCACCTACACCGGCGGCTTCAAGAACGCCAAAAACCACGGCCAGGGGGTAATGACCTACGCCGATGGCTACCGCTATGACGGCGGCTGGCAGAACGGGCAGCGCCATGGCGAGGCCACGGTCACCTATGCCGACGGGTCGGTTTACACGGGCCAGTTTGCAAACAGCCAGCGGCAGGGCACAGGCAAAATCGTGATGCCCGACGGCTTCAGCTACGAAGGCGAATGGCGTGAGGGCAAGATTTTTGGCGAGGGCGTGGCAACCTACGCCAATGGCGACGTTTATGAGGGCAGCTTTGTCAACGGCAAGCGGCAGGGGCCGGGCACGATGAAGTACGCCAGCGGCCAGCAGGCGGACGGCACCTGGGAAAACGGGGCGCTGGTCAGCAGCGGGGCCGGGAACGCCAGCCAGACAGAGTAAGCCGGACAGGATCGGGGCGCGCCAGTAAGGCGCGCCCGTTTAGTTTAAGCCGATGCGGATGCGGCTCAGGTGATCCGGCATCGCGACGCCCTCAATGTTGGCAGGATCCGGCTGCGGCGGCTTGAGCTCCATCGCCATCGGCACCACGCCCGCCCAGATGGGCAGCGCGTAATCCTCCTCGTCATCCTTGGGCGCACCGGAGCGGATCTTGGCAGCGCCCTCCTCGATCGGCATCCGCATGAGGGCGGTAGCCTTCAACTCCTGCCGGGTCATCGGACGCAGCGCGTCCCAGCGGCCCGGAAAGATGTGGTCGACCATCGCCTTGAGGCTGGCGGCCTTGGCATCTTCATCCGTGACCTTTTCGGCCACCCCGAACAGCATCACGGAGCGGAAGTTGACCGAGTGGTGAAACGCTGAGCGGGCCAGCACGTAGCCGTCCATGCAGGTGACGGTCAGGCAGACCTCTGCCCCCTCCATCGCCCGGATCGCCCGGCTGGCGGAGGAGCCGTGCCAGTAGACATGATCCCCCTCGCGCCATTGCAGCGTCGGCAGGACGGAAGTGGCGCCTTTGATCTGATAGCCGATATGGGCCAGCGGCATGGCGTCGAGCACCTGATACACGGTCTCGCGGTCATAGAGCCCGCGTTCGTGAGCGCGGCGCAGGCGGCTGCGCTCGGTTTTCAGGGCGGTTTCGGTTTCGGGCTGGCGCATTGGCGGACCTCGTAAATTCCTGTTGTGTCACGGTGAGTGCTATGCGCAAACTGGACTGTAATTAACTTCCAGTTTCCGACAAAAAGAGCAGTCCAGCATGATTGACCTTTCCGGCCTGCTGTCCAAGGCCCGCGCCGAGCCCATCTATCTGCAAATCGTCAGCGCGCTGCGCAACCAGATCAGCGATGGCAGCCTGGCCATCGGCACCCGGCTGCCGTCATCCCGGGCGCTGGCGCAGGATCTGGGGGTGGCGCGCTCCACCGTGGTGACGGCCTACGAGCAGCTGGTGGCCGAAGGCTTTGCCGAGGCGCGGCGGGGTGCCGGGATCTTTGTCTGCGACGTGGCGCCGATCCGGCCGCCCGAAGCCCCGCCGCGCCCCCAGCCTGCCGCTGTCCCGCCCGCGCCGGGGATGCTACAGCCCGGCGCGCCGGACCCTGAGGTGTTTCCGGCCCGGTCCTGGGCGCGCTGTGTTTCACGTGTGGCACGGATGGACCCGCTCAGCCTGAGCCATCAGGAGGATTCCTTTGGCGATCCGGAACTGCGGCGCGAGATTGCCGCCTATGCTGCGCGCTGGCGCGGGATAGACTGCAGCGCGGATCAGGTTCTGGTGACAAGCGGCGCGCGCGAGGCGCTGGAGCTGACGATGGATTTTCTGGTGGAAGGCGAGGACATTGCGCTGGAAGCCCCTGGATTTATCCCGACACAGCGCTTTGCCAAGGCGCGCGGCTGGCCGGTGCGCTGGCTGCGGGCCGGGGAACGCGGCGCGGAGGTGCCGCGGCAGATGGCCAAGGTCACGCTGCTGACGCCGTCGCATCAGTTTCCGCTGGGCGGTACGCTGCCGGTACCGCAACGGCAGGCTTTTCTGCAAGCGGCGCGGGAACGGGACGGCTGGATCATCGAGGACGATTTCGACAGCGAGTTCCGCTATGCCGGCCAGCCGGTGCCGGCGATGGCAGCGCTGGACCGGGAGGGGCGCTGTATCTACGTCGGCACCTTCTCCAAGACGTTTTCTCATGCGCTGCGGCTGGGTTATGCGATCCTGCCGCCGGCGCTGGTGCCGCGGGTCCGGGCCGGGTTCATCCAGCCCAGCGCCGGCGCCGCAATCACCGCGCAGCGGCCGCTGGCCGAGTTCATGGCCTCCGGCCAGTACGACCGGCACATCCGCCGCGCCCGCAGGCATTATGCGGAGCGCTATGCCGCTGCGGCAGATGCGCTGGCAGAGTGGCCCGGCACGCTCGGGTATTTCAGACGGCACAACGCCGGGATGCAGGTTGCCTTCCATCTGGCGGACGGGCTGGCGGACGTCCAAATCTGCCGCCGCGCCGCACAGGCGGGCTATGGGGTCCAGCCCCTGTCGCCGCACGATCCTGAAGGCCGCTCACAGGGGCTGCTGACCGGTTTCTGCCAGTCAAGCGCCGGGGACCTGCCCGGACAGATTGCCGGACTGCGGCGGATCGTGGAACACGGCGGCTAAAGCCACCTGCCCCGCCCGCAAAAAAGCCTCCCCGGGGAACCGGAGAGGCTTGGTTTTCAAGTCATCTGTAAAGATGGCCGGAGCCGGTCAGACGTACTTCTTGATCTCGCCCGCTTTCAGGCGCGACATGTAGCTGTTCAGCTCACGCTTGACGATCGGCATCAGGAAGTAGAGCGCGATGATGTTGACCACCGCCATGGCAAAGATCGCCGCATCGGAGAAGTCGATCACCGGGCCGAGGTTGGCGGCCGCGCCGATCACCACGAAGATGCAGAAGATCACCTTGAACACCAGTTCCTTGGTCTCGCCTTCGCCGAACAGGAAGGTCCAGGCCTTGAGACCGTAGTAGGACCAGCTGATCATGGTGGAGAAGGCAAACAGGATCACCGCGATCGCCAGCACGTACTGGAACCAGCCGAAGGCGGAGGAGAAGGCTGCCGAGGTCAGCGCCACGCCCTTGTTGCCGTCAACGGTCTGAATGGTGGCTGCGCCCTCATCCAGCAGGTAGAGGCCGGTGTTCGGATCCACGACCAGCTGGCCGGTAATGATGATCACCAGCGCGGTCATGGTGCAGATCACCACGGTGTCGATGAACGGCTCCAGCAGCGACACGAAGCCTTCGGTGATCGGCTCCTTGGTGCGCACGGCGGAGTGGGCGATGGCTGCCGAGCCGACGCCGGCCTCGTTCGAGAAAGCCGCCCGCTTGAAGCCCTGGATCAGGGCGCCAACCATGCCGCCGGCAACGCCGAGGCCGGTGAAGGCGCCTTCGAAGATCTGACCGAAGGCCCAGCCGATCTGGTCGGCGTTCATCGCCAGGATGACCAGTGCGGTTGCGACGTACATGACACCCATGAACGGAACGACCTTCTCGGTCACCCGGGCAATGGATTTCAGGCCGCCAACGATCACGGCGAAAACAACGCCAGCAAACACCACGCCGGTGATCCAGCCCGGATACTCGCCGACAACGCCGGAAATCTGCGCATGCGCCTGGTTGGCCTGGAACATGTTGCCGCCGCCCAGGGCGCCCAGGATGCAGAAGACCGAGAACAAGACCGCCAGGAACTTGCCCATCGGCAGGCCGCGTTCGGCAAAGCCCTTGGTCATGTAATACATCGGGCCGCCCGAGACGTGGCCGTCCGGGAACTCGTTGCGGTATTTGACGCCCAGCGTGCACTCGGTGAACTTGGAGGCCATGCCCATCAGGCCGGCCAGGATCATCCAGAAGGTCGCGCCGGGGCCGCCAATGCCCACGGCCACCGCAACGCCGGCGATGTTGCCGAGGCCGACGGTGCCCGACAGCGCGGTTGCCAGCGCCTGAAAGTGGCTGACCTCGCCCGCGTCGTTAGGGTCGGAATAGTCGCCCTTAACCAGCGAGATCGAGTGCGGGAAGGCGCGGAACTGGATCAGGCCGAAGTAGATGGTGAACACGGTGGCCGCGACCACCAGCCACGCGACGATCCAAGGGAAGCTGGTGCCGGGGAACGGGCTGAAGATCAGGTTGACGAACCAGCCGGTCGAATTGGCAAACAGCTCATTGACCCGCTCGTCGACAGATTGTGCCATCGCTGGCGCGGATGCGGCCAGCAGCAGCGGTGCAGACAGAGCTGCTGCCTTGACTGAAATACTCATGACTGTCCTCTGAAATAGTTGTTATGGAACGATGGTGACCGGAACCGGCGCGGCCTGCGCCAGGCTGCCCGCAACAGAGCCGAAAAGCCGCGATGACAGCGCGGAATGGCCGGTGCGCCCGATGATCAGGTGGCTGGCTCCGGACTCCTTGATCACATCAATCAGGGTTTCCGCGATATGCCCGTATTTCAGTTCAGTCGTGACGGTGACACCGCTGCCCTCCAGGCTTTTGCGCACCGGCGCCAGCAGCGCATCCTCGGCCCGCTTCAGCTCATCCTCCCGGCGTTTGTGGCGCTGCTCGATCTCCTCCGGTGTGAGGAAGGAATAGGGCGACCATTCCAGCACATGCGCAATCACCAGTTCTGCCCCTTGCGCTTTGGCAAGGCTGACGGCAAAAGCAAGCGCTGACTTGGCTGCCTCGCTGTCGTCATACCCAAGAACAATTTTATTCGACACTGTTTCCTCCTATCGATGGCGCCTCTTTTGGCCAAGGCGCCGGATCCCGGCTTAAGGCGCCAGGAAACCCGCCAATGCGAGCTGCTCGCGCTTCCGCACCAAAGCCTGGCGCAGCACTGACAAACTGTCGCATTGAAACTGGCTACGCCCCTTAATTATATTACACGTCTTTTTCAACAGTGTCGCGAAATTACCTGTGGCGGGTATTTACCGCCTTTTGCTGCAGCAAAAGTGCCAGCGTGCCCCCAGGTCAAAATCCCCCTTCCCATTCGGCTGCACGTCTGTATAAATCCGTCCCATGAGCATTTGCGCAGATATCCCTTTTGCCGCTGCCGCGACCCGCGGTGCAGCTCTGCGCGCCCTACTGATCCTAGCCCGCCTCTGAGCGTGCCCTTCCGGCGCGCCCGCTCAGAGGATTGCCGCACGCGCGCCATCGAAGGCTATGAATGCCCTGGAAGGGCCTAGGACAGAGACAAGAGATACCAAAATGACAAACGCATCCCCGATTTCCGGCGACAAATCCCGTGTATTGATTTTCGATACCACCCTGCGCGACGGCGAGCAGAGCCCCGGCGCCACCATGACCCATGACGAGAAGCTGGAGATTGCCGAGCTTCTGGATGAAATGGGCGTGGACATCATCGAGGCCGGTTTCCCGATTGCCTCCGAAGGCGACTTTGCTGCGGTGTCCGAGATTGCGGAACGATCGAAGAATTCGATGATCTGCGGCCTGGCGCGCGCCAATTTCAAGGACATCGACCGCTGCGCCGAAGCGGTGCGCAAGGCCGCGCAGCCGCGCATCCACACCTTCATCGGCACCTCGCCGCTGCACCGCGCCATCCCGAACCTCACCATGGATGAGATGGCGGACAAGATCCACGAGACCGTCACCCACGCCCGCAACCTGGTGGACAACGTGCAATGGTCGCCGATGGATGCGACCCGGACCGAATGGGATTACCTGTGCCGGGTGATCGAGATTGCGATCAAGGCCGGCGCCACCACCATCAACATCCCCGACACCGTGGGCTACACCGCACCTGCGGAGAGCGCCGACCTGATCAAGCGCCTGATCGAGACCGTGCCGGGCGCGGATGAGGTGGTTTTTGCCACCCATTGCCATAACGACCTCGGCATGGCGACCGCCAACGCGCTGGCTGCCGTGGCGGGCGGTGCGCGCCAGATCGAATGCACGATCAACGGCCTCGGCGAGCGTGCGGGCAACACCGCACTGGAAGAAGTCGTGATGGCGCTGAAGACGCGCAATGACATCATGCCCTGGTCGACCGGCATCGACACCACCAAGATCATGCATATCTCGCGCCGGGTCTCGACCGTGTCCGGTTTCGTGGTGCAGCCCAATAAGGCCATCGTCGGCAAGAACGCCTTTGCGCATGAGTCCGGCATCCACCAGGACGGGATGCTGAAGAACCGCGAGAACTTCGAGATCATGCGGCCCGAGGACATCGGCCTCTCCGGCACCTCGCTGCCGCTTGGCAAGCATTCCGGCCGCGCGGCGCTGCGCGACAAGCTGGAGCATCTTGGCTATGACGTGGGCGACAACCAGCTGAAGGACGTTTTTGTCCGCTTCAAGGAGCTGGCCGACCGCAAGAAAGAGGTCTTTGACGACGACCTCATCGCGCTGATGCGCATCGGCACAGACGCGGAGAACGATCACCTCAAGATTGTGTCGATGAAAGTGGTCTGCGGCACCGGCGGCCCGGCGGAGTCCACCGTCGAGATGGAGATCGACGGCAAGGATGTGACGGAAACGGCTGAGGGCGACGGCCCGGTGGATGCGACCTTCAAGGCGATCCGCAAGATCTACCCGAACACCGCGCGTCTGCAGCTTTACCAAGTGCATGCCGTGACCGAAGGCACCGACGCGCAGGCGACCGTTTCCGTTCGGCTGGAGGAGGATGGCAACATCGCCACCGGCGAGAGCGCCAACACCGACACGGTGGTGGCTTCTGCCAAAGCCTATGTGAACGCGCTGAACCGCCTGATCGTGCGCCGCGGCCGGGTTGGCGAAGGCGCCGACACCAAGGAGATTTCCTATAAAGACCTGGCCTGAGCCGGTCTGCCCCCTATGAACTGCAAAGGGCACCCGCGCGGGTGCCCTTTTCCATTTCCGTCCGGCCTTTGCGCGGCTATTTCGGGGAGATGGCCTTGAACAGCGCTGAAATCCGGGCGGCCTCCTCCGCAGCGCCATAAGGCGCATTGACCACAAACATTCCTGAGCCGGTCATACGGTGCCCTTCACGGACCGGCGGAAAGGAGACCTCGTGGCGCAGCGCCCCGGGCAGGTCCTGTGCCTCCAGTGCTTTGAGCATCTGTTTGTGGGAGCCGTCCCTGAGGATCGGATACCACAGCGCCAGAACACCCACGTTCCACTTCTTGTGCAGCTGGCCGATGATGCCGGGGATGCGGGCATAGTCAGACTTGATCTCGTAACTGGGGTCGATGAGCAGCAGGCCCCGGCGGGGCGTCGGCGGCACCAGTGACAGCGCCAGCTCGAACCCGTCCTGCTGATGCACCTTGGCTTTCCAAGGCTTCAGAGCGGCGCGCAGGGCGGCGTTTTCCTGCGGGTGCAGCTCCGCAAAATGCAGCGAGTCGCCCTGGCGCAGCAGAGAGGCCGCAATCAGCGGCGATCCGGGATACGCCGCCTGACCGTGCTGCCTGCGGGTCTCCGACAGCGCGCGGTGCAGCGGGTGATCCGCCGCCAGGCCCTGATCTGCCAGAACCCGGGTGATGCCCTGTTCCGCTTCGCCCGTTTTGACTGCTTCCGGCGCATCCAGCTGATAGAGGCCCCGGCCCGCGTGGGTCTCGATATAGCTGAGCGGCTTGTCCTTGCGCGTGAGGTAGGCCAGCATCCAGGCCAGCAGCGCGTGCTTTTGAACGTCGGCCAGGTTTCCGGCGTGATAGATGTGCTGATAAGAGAGCATGCGCCCCCTCTAGCCGCTATTTCAGAAGGGCGGAAGGGGCGGCGTGCGGCGGATAAACGGAATCTCAACCCCGAAGCGGCAGACTGCCTCTATTGCTTTTGCCGCAGAACGCAGGTTCCGATGCCCTTTAGAATGAGCGCGCTTGCCCTTTTCCTGACTATTCTGGCCCTGCTGCTGTGCGCCGCGGCGGCTGTCAGCGCGCAAGGCTACTCGCTGGTAGGCAATCAGTTTTTCCTGCACCAGGCCTCTGCCCCGCAGCCCGGCCCGGCGCCAGCCCGGGCCACGGCGCCGCAGGCAGCGGCCAGCCTTTTGCCCGACACCCTGCCCGGTGCAAACCCGGGCCGCGGGGCGGTGTCGCTCAACCCCGGTGCCGCCAGCCTGTTCCGCGGCCGCAGCGGCGGCGGCCTGTTTGCCCCGATCCTGAAAGCGCCGCCCAGCGTCAAACGGCTGCTGGACCTGATCGCCAGCGCCGAGGCAGGCAAGGCGCAATACGATGCCGTGCAGTATGGCGCCACCCGCAAGCCGCCAAAGAAGCCGACCCAGATGACGATCGCCGAAATCAACGCCTGGATCGATGCCACACCGGGCCAGCCCCATGCCATCGGGCGGTATCAGATGATCCCGGCGACCCTGCGGCGGCTGGTCCGGCACCAGGGGGTCAAACCGCAGGCCCGGTTCTCACCCGAGCTGCAAGACCAGCTGGCGCATCAGCTGATCGAGGAAGCGGGTTACAGCGCTTTCCTGGCGTCAGAAATGCCGCGTAAGACCTTCATGCTGAACCTTGCCAAAATCTGGGCCGGGCTGCCCATCTCAACCGGCAAATCGTATTACGAGGGCTATGCCGGCAACAGCGCCAGCCTGACCTGGGGCCATTTCAAGTCGGAGATGCAACGGATTTTCCCAAGCTGATCCGAAGGATGACTGGGCATCGGCAGCCAGCGCGCGTGCAGTACTCCGGCGCTGGCGGGAAACCCGGCGCGGCGGGCCTTGCTGCCTGACCGCCATTGCCTTTGCCCGCCGGTCCGGCGCACAGCCACGGCAACTTGGCGGAAACGCGCTGTTTCACCATAATACGCCCTTTCGCGGCACTCCCGTGCCGCTTATAAGGTGGAAGCAGGCGGCTCCTCCGGAGTCGCCCAAGGTACAATGGCAGCACTTACAGGATCCCTTCTATATGGCGCTTTTCGGAAACTTGGGCGGTCTGTTCTCCTCGGACATGGCCATTGACCTCGGCACGGCGAACACCCTGGTCTACGTCAAAGGCCGCGGTGTGATCCTGTCCGAGCCTTCAGTGGTGGCCTACCACGTCAAGGACGGCGTCAAGAAAGTGCTGGCCGTGGGCGAGGACGCCAAGCTGATGCTGGGCCGCACCCCCGGCTCGATCGAGGCGATCCGGCCAATGCGCGAAGGCGTGATTGCCGATTTCGACACCGCCGAGGAGATGATCAAGCACTTCATCCGCAAGGTTCACAAGCGCTCGACCTTCTCCAAGCCCAAGATCATTGTCTGCGTTCCGCATGGCGCCACCCCGGTTGAAAAGCGCGCGATCCGCCAGTCGGTGCTGTCCGCCGGCGCCCGCCGCGCCGGGCTGATTGCCGAGCCGATTGCTGCCGCCATCGGGGCAGGCATGCCGATCACCGATCCGACCGGCAACATGGTTGTCGACATCGGCGGCGGCACCACCGAGGTGGCAGTCCTGTCGCTGGGTGACATCGTTTACGCCCGCTCTGTCCGCGTCGGCGGCGACCGCATGGATGAGGCGATCATCAGCTACCTGCGCCGCCAGCAGAACCTCCTCGTGGGGGAATCCACCGCCGAGCGCATCAAGACCTCCATCGGCACCGCCCGGATGCCCGACGACGGCCGCGGCCAGTCGATGCAGATCCGCGGCCGCGACCTGCTGAACGGCGTCCCGAAAGAGATCGAGATTTCCCAGGCCCAGGTGGCCGAGGCGCTGGCCGAGCCGGTGCAGCAGATCTGCGAAGCGGTGATGACCGCGCTGGAGACCACACCGCCGGATCTGGCGGCCGATATCGTCGACCGCGGCGTTATGCTGACCGGCGGCGGCGCGCTCTTGGGCGATCTCGATCTGGCCCTGCGCGAGCAGACCGGCCTGGCCGTGTCGATTGCGGACGAGAGCCTCAACTGCGTGGCCCTGGGCACCGGCAAAGCGCTGGAATACGAAAAACAGCTTGCCCACGCGATCGACTACGACAGCTAACAGACCCTGACCGCCGGAACGGCGCCAGCTGACAAGCTGGAAGGGCGGCTGGAAGGAGAACCGTGGCGAAGGACAAGTCACAGCGCGACGATTACGCAACCCCGCTGCGGCGTCTGCTGACAGCGGTGCTGTGCCTGTGCCTGGCCGCGATCTTCATCGTCTGGCGGATCGACAGCCCGCGGGTGGAACGCTTCCGCGCCCAGGTTGTCGACAAGGTGGTGCCCAGCATGGACTGGGCGATGGTGCCGGTCACCGCCACAATCAATCTGCTCCGCGACTTCCAAAGCTACCAGCGCTTGTCCGAGCAGAACCGCGAGCTGCGCAGCGAGCTGCGGCAGATGCGGGCCTGGAAAGAGGCAGCTCTGCAGCTGGAGCAGGAAAACGCCCGGCTGCTGGATCTCAACAACGTGCGGCTCGACCCGCAGCTCACCTATATCACCGGGGTGGTGATGGCCGACAGCGGCTCCCCCTTCCGCCAGTCGGTTCTGCTGAACGTGGGCAGCCGCGACGGTGTGCATGACGGCTGGGCGGCGATGGACGGGATCGGGCTGGTGGGCCGGATCTCCGGAACCGGGCACAATACTGCGCGGGTGGTCCTTCTGACCGACGCCGCCAGCGCGGTGCCTGCCACCATCCAGCCTTCGGGCCAGACTGCGCTGGTGACCGGCGACAACAGCGCCGCCCCGGTACTGAGTTTTCTGGAAAACCCGGACCTGGTGCGCCCCGGCGACCGGGTGATCTCCTCCGGCGATGGCGCGGTGTTTCCGGCCGGGCTGCTGATCGGCCAGGTCGCCAAGGACCGTTCAGGCCGGATGCGGGTGCGGCTGGCGGCGGATTACAGCCGGCTGGAGTTCCTGCGGGTGCTGCGCCACCATGGCACCGAAGTGATCCAGGACCCGGGCGGGCTGGTCGGGGCACCTCCCGGCGATCCGGTTCCGCAACCGCGGCCCGAGGGACTGGGGGCCGAGAGCGCCGGCAGCACGGCCGAGGCGGGCAATGGCTAACACCTCTCCTGCCCGGATCTGGACCATGCGCGCGGCTTTCCCGGCGCTGGCGCTCATGATCATGTTCTTTCACCTGCTGCCGCTGGAGACCGAGCCGCGCTTCTGGGCGCCGCCGGACCTGCTGATTCTGCTGGCCATGGCCTGGTCGCTGCGGCGGCCTGATTTTGTGCCGGCGCTGTCGATCGGCCTGGTGATGCTGCTGGCCGATCTGCTGTTTCAGCGCCCGCCGGGCCTGCTGGCGCTGCTCACCGTGCTGGGCTGCGGCTTTCTCAAGGCCCGCGCCGCCCCGCACCGCGAGAGCACCTTTGCCAGCGAGTGGCTGGCGGTGGCCGTCGCGGTGACCGGGATCACCACCGTGAACCGGCTGGTTCTGGTCCTGTTCGGCGTTCAGCAGGCGCCGCTCGGCCTGACGGTGATCGAGGCGGTTATGACCATCGCCGCCTACCCGCTGGCGGTTTGGGCCAGCCAGTCTATTCTGGGTGTGCGCAAACTGTCCCCTGCTGAAGCCGAAACCCTGGTGAGCCGCCGATGAAACGCAATTCCAAGGACGTGGATGCCTCACACGGCAGGATGACCCGGCGGGCGCTGTTCCTGGGCGGGCTGCAGCTGGCCTTTGCCGGCGGGCTGGCGGCCCGGATGCGCTATCTGCAGGTGGATCAGGCTGATGAGTTCCGACTGCTGGCCGAGGAAAACCGGATCAACATCCGCCTGCTGCCGCCCGCGCGCGGCCAGATCTTTGACCGCAACGGGCTGATCATCGCGCAGAATTCGCCCTCTTACCGGATCACAGTGGTGCCTGAGGACGCGGGCGACGTGGAAGAGGTGATCGGCAAGCTTTCCAGCCTGGTGCTGCTGGATCCGGAGGATCTGGAGCGCGCCCGCACCGAAATGCGCCGCTCGCCGCCGTTCCTGCCGATCACCCTGGCCGACCGGATCGGCTGGGAGGACATCTCCAAGGTGGCGGTGAACGCCCCCGCCCTGCCCGGCGTCACGCCGGAGGTCGGCCTGACGCGGGTCTATCCGCAACTGGGCGATTTCGCCCATGTGGTGGGCTACGTGGGGCCTGTATCCGACTATGATCTGAGCAAGATGGAAGATCCGGAGCCGGTGCTGCTGATCCCGCGCTTCCAGATCGGCAAGGTGGGGTTCGAGGCCAAGCGCGAGGATGTGCTGCGCGGCAAGGCCGGCGCCAAGCGGGTGGAGGTCAACGCCACGGGCCGGGTAATGCGCGAGCTGGACCGGCGGGAGGGGATCTCCGGCGCCGATATGCAGCTGACCATCGACGCCATGCTGCAGAACTATGTGCAGGCGCGGCTGGGCCGGGAAAGCGCCGCCGCGGTGGTGATCGACTGCGAGGACGGGGACATCCGCGCAATCTGCTCCTCGCCCAGCTTTGACCCCAACCTGTTCGTGCGCGGCATTTCGGTGGCCGACTACCGGATGCTGACCGAGGACAAATACCGTCCGCTGTCCAACAAGACCGTGCAGGGCACCTACCCGCCAGGATCGACATTCAAGATGATCACCGCGCTGGCAGCGCTGGAGGAAGGGGTGGTCGGCCCGGAGGAAACCGTGTGGTGCCCCGGATACCTCAAGGTTGCGGGCCGCCGGTTCCACTGCTGGAAGCGTGCAGGCCACGGGCATGTTGACCTGAACACCTCGCTGAAGCGGTCCTGCGACGTCTATTACTATGACGTGGCCATCAAGACCGGCATCGACAAGATTTCTGCCATGGCGAACAAATTCGGGCTGGGCATCAAGCACGACCTGCCGATGTCCGCGGTGGCACAGGGGATCACCCCGACCAAGGACTGGAAGGCCAGTTCCTATGGCAAGGACTGGCTGATCGGCGACACTGCAAACGCGTCGATCGGCCAGGGCTACATGCTGGCTTCACCCCTGCAGCTGGCGGTGATGTCGGCGCGCATTGCCACCGGGCGCAGCGTGACCCCGCGGCTCTTGAAATCGCTGGACGGCGTGGAGCAGCCAAGCGGTGCCGGCGAGCCTTTGGGGGTCAGCGAAAGCAGCCTGCGGATGGTGCGCAAAGGCATGTACTCGGTCAGCAATGACCGCCGCGGCACCGCCTACCGGTCGCGCATCATCGGCGAAGGCATGCGGATGGCGGGCAAGACCGGCACCAGCCAGGTGCGCAACATCACTGCCGCCGAGCGTGCCGCAGGTGTGATCCGCAACGAGGACCTGCCCTGGGAGCGCCGCGACCACGCGCTGTTCGTGAGCTTCGCGCCCTATGACAACCCGAAGTACGCGGTTGCGGTGGTGGTGGAACACGGCGGCGGCGGTTCCAAGGCGGCGGCACCGATTGCCCGCGACGTGATGCTGCAGGCGCTTTACGACGGCACCCCGCCGCTGGAGGCCTACCCCAAGGCCGATCGCAGCCGCATCAAGGCCCAGCAGGAACGGCTGGAACGCGAGCGCGTCAAACGGCCCCTGGGCAGCAGGAGCAGCCGGGCATGAGCTATCTTGAGTACCACGCCAAGTCGACCCCGACGGGTTTGCGCAAGATTCTCTATCTGAACTGGGGATTGACCCTGCTGCTGGTCACGGTCGCCTGTGTCGGCTTTCTGATGCTCTACTCGGTGGCGGGCGGTTCTTTCAGCCCCTGGGTGGAGCCGCAGGTCAAGCGGTTTGCCCTGGGCCTCGCCGCCATGTTCGTGGTTGCGATGATCCCGATCTGGTTCTGGCGCAATGTCTCGGTGGTGGCTTACCTGGGGTCGCTGGCGTTGCTGGTCGCGGTGGAGCTGTTCGGCACCGTCGGCATGGGCGCGCAGCGCTGGATCGACATCGGGTTTATGCGGCTGCAACCCTCGGAAGTCACCAAGATCGCCCTGGTGATGCTGCTGGCGGCTTATTACGACTGGCTGCCGCCCGAGAAAACTTCCAGGCCCCTGTGGGTGCTGCTGCCGGTGGCCCTGATCCTGCTGCCCACGGCTCTGGTGCTGAAACAGCCGGACCTTGGCACCTCGATCCTCTTGATGGCGGCAGGCGGCGGGGTGATGTTCCTCGCGGGCGTGCATTGGGCCTATTTCGCCGCGGTGATTGCAGCCGCTGTGGGACTGGTCAGCGCCGTGTTCCAAAGCCGCGGCACCGAGTGGCAGCTCTTGAAGGACTATCAGTTCCGCCGTATCGACACCTTTCTGGATCCCTCGCAGGACCCCTTGGGCGCAGGCTATCACATCACCCAGTCCAAGATCGCGCTCGGCTCCGGCGGCTGGTCGGGGCGCGGCTTCATGCAAGGCACCCAATCGCGGCTGAACTTCCTGCCGGAGAAACACACCGACTTCATTTTCACCACCCTGGCGGAAGAATTCGGCTTTATCGGCGGCGTGACCCTCCTGTTCATCTACATGCTGATCATCCTGTTCTGCATCGCCGCGGCGATTGCGACCAAGGACCGGTTCTCCTCTCTAGTGATCATGGGCATCGCCATCACCTTCTTCCTGTTTTTTGCTGTGAATATGTCGATGGTGATGGGGCTGGCGCCGGTGGTTGGCGTGCCGCTGCCGATGGTGTCTTATGGCGGCTCGGCGATGCTGGTGCTGCTGGGCGCGTTCGGCATCGTGCAAAGCGCCCATATCCACCGTCCAAGGCAAGCCTCACGCTAGAAATTCAGGGAGTTTCCATGACCGCCAATGTCCTGTTTGCAGGCCGCGCCGATAGCTGGCCAACCTATGAGCCGCTGCTGAAAGCGGAGCTGGCCCGGCTGGGTGTTGAGGCAGACCTGCGCAATGATTTTGCGCCGGAAGATGTGGACTACATCGTTTACGCCCCCAGCGGTCCAGTCAGTGATTTTACGCCGTTCACCCGGCTGAAGGCCGTGCTGAGCATGTGGGCCGGCGTCGAGAAAATTGAGCCTGTCGTTCCTGCCGCGGTTCCGCTCACCCGGATGGTGGACAGCGGGCTGGAACAGGGCATGACCGAATGGGTGGTTGGCCACACGCTGCGCTATCACCTGGGCATGGACATGCATATCCAAGGGCTGAACGGGCGCTGGCACCGGCATATCCCGCCGCTGGCCAAGGACCGGCACGTCACGGTGCTGGGCCTCGGCGCGCTAGGTACCGCATCGGCCAGGGCGCTGGCGGGGCTGGGGTTTGATGTCTCCGGCTGGAGCCGCACCCCGAAGGAGATCGAAGGCATCACCTGCCACGCCGGGCCCGAGGGGTTGAAGGCGGTGCTTAAGCTCGCGGAAATCGTGATCCTGCTGCTGCCGGACACGCCTGCGACTGAAAACACGCTGAATGCGGAAACGCTGGCCCTGCTGCCCAAAGGGGCAAAGATCATCAACCCGGGCCGCGGGCCATTGATCGACGATGACGCGCTGCTGGCCGCGCTCGGCAGCGGCCAGGTGGGTCATGCGACGCTGGATGTCTTCCGCATCGAGCCGCTGCCGCCGGAACACCCCTACTGGGCGCATACCAACGTGACGGTCACCCCGCATATCGCCTCGGAGACCCGTGAAAGCACCGCGGCCGAAGTCATTGCCGAAAACATCCGCCGCGGCGAGGCGGGCGAGCCGCTCTTGCACCTCGTCGACCGCAGCCTCGGCTACTGAACGCAAAAGAGCGGACTCGCGCCCGCTCTTTCATCTTTCCCCAAATACTCAAGCCGGAGGCAGCGCCCGTCAGGGCGCTTTACTTACTCCGCAGCCAGCCCGCGGCCTTTCAGCAGCGCATCAACACCGGGCAGCCGCCCGCGGAAGGCTACATACAGATCCGCCGGATCCGCGGAGCCGCCGGTGGAGAGGATATGCTCCTCCAGCGCCTTAGCACGCCCGGCATCAAATGCGCCACCTGCCTCCTCAAAGGCAGCAAAGGCATCGGCGTCCATCACCTCCGACCACATGTAGCTGTAGTAGCCCGAGGAGTAGCCGTCGCCGGAAAACACATGCGCAAAATGCGGCGTGGCGTGGCGCATGATGATCGCGTGCGGCATACCGATTTCCGCCAGCACCTCGGCCTGCTTGGCCATCGGGTCGGAAGGTGCCGGGCCGTCATGGAAGGCCAGATCCACCAGCGCAGAGGCCACATACTCCACGGTCTGGAAACCCATGTCGAAATTGGCCGCGCCCAGCACCTTCTGCAGCATCTCCTGCGGCATCGGCGCGCCCGTTTCCGCGTGGGTGGCAAACTCCTGCAGCACCTCCGGCACCTCCAGCCAATGTTCATACAACTGGCTGGGCAGTTCGACAAAATCGCGTGCCACCGAAGTGCCGGAGATGCTCTCATAGGTCACATCCGACAGCATCTGGTGCAGCGCGTGGCCGAACTCGTGGAACAGGGTGCGGGCATCGTCCCAGGACAACAGCGCAGGGTCGCCCTTGGCGAAGTTGCAGACGTTGATCACCACCGGCGCCTGCACCTCAGGGAACTTGGCCTGCTGCCGCATCGCCGAGCACCAGGCGCCGGAACGTTTCGAGCTGCGGGCGAAGTAGTCGCCGATGAAAACCGCCACATGCCGGCCGTCCCGGGTCACCTCCCAGGCGCGGCAGTCGGGGTGGTAGAGCGGCACATCCAGCGGTGTGAACTCCAGACCGAACAGCCGGTTTGCGCAGGCAAAGGATGCCTCGATCATCCGGTCCAGCTGCAGATAGGGCTTCAGCTCCGCATCATCCAGATCGTGTTCGGCCTTGCGGCGTTTCTCCGCATAATAGCGCCAGTCCCAGGGCTCCAGGTCGCCGTTGATGCCATCGGCCTGCATCATCCCGGTCAGCACGTCCGCATCCGTTTCCGCCTGCGCCTTGGCCGCCTCCCAGACCTCCATCAGCAGCCCGCGCACCGCCTCCGGTGTCTTGGCCATTTCGGTTTCCAGCTTGTATGCGGCAAAGTTATCATAACCCAGAAGCTGCGCCCGCTCCTCGCGCAGCTGCAGGATCTCGGCCGCAATCGCACGGTTGTCGGTCTCACCGCCATTGGCGCCGCGGGCGGCCCAGGCGTTGAACGCTTTCTCGCGCAGGTCGCGTCGCGGGGAGAACTGCAGAAACGGTGTGATCAGCGAGCGCGACAGGGTCACAACCGGGCCGTCCGCGCCCTTTTCCTCCCCCGCTGCGCGCGCGGCCTTTACGACAAACTCCGGCAGGCCTTCCAGATCGTCCTCGGAAAGCTCCATGAACCAGTCGCGTTCATCGGCCAGCAGGTTCTGAGTGAACTCGGTCCCCAAGGTTGCCAGCCGCCCCTTGATCTCCTGCATCCGCGTGTCGGCCGCGCCCTCCAGCGCCGCACCGCCGCGGACAAAGCCGCGATGGGTCAGCATCAGGACGCGCTGCTGCTCTGCTGTCAGATCCAGCTCCTCCCGCTGGTCCCACACCGCCTTGACCCGCGCATACAGTGCCTTGTTGGCGGTTATCGCCGAAAAATGCGCGGCAAGTTTCGGGGAAAACTTCCGCTGCAGCTCCTGCCGCTTGGGGTTGCTGTCGGCACCTGCCACGGTGAAGAACACGCCCAGCACCTGCTCCAGTTCCCGGCACGGGGTTTCCAGCGCCTCAATCACATTGGCAAAGCCCGGCGGCTCGCTGCTGCTTGCGATGGCGTCTATCTGTGCCTTGTGCGACGCCAGCGCCTGCTCCAGCGCGGGGGCGAAATCGTCATCGGAAATGCTGTGGAACGGCGCTATTTCAAACGGCGTGTCCCAGCGGGACAAAAGCGGGTTGGACATGTGCTGATCTCCTTTGCTGGCGACGCTAGCGGGAAAGCCAGGGGGCTGCAATCAGGCTGAGAAACACGCGTTGGCCTGCCTGGACATTCCAGCGCTGAGAATATGGGCTGATCAGCCGCCAGCCCCCAGGCCGTCCGCCAGCGCGGCCGGAATGATCCGGATCGGAACCCCTGCCACATTTGCCGCGCGGGCGATCCGCCACTCGAACCGGCCCATCGCGCCATCAGTATCAATCAGCACAACCACCGGCTCCTTCCCGGTGATTTCCGCCGCAAACATCGACTGCTGGCGACTGTCCAGGCTGCTGCGCTTGTCTAGGCCGAACTCGATGACCCGGTTGCCGTTTTCACAGTCAGTCCGGATCGAAGCCGCCCCGCCAGGATAAGCGAACTCATGCACCGTTTCCGGCTGGCCGCCGAACAGCGCACCGCACAGCAGCGCGATGTAGTAGGCTTCGTTCACGGGATAGGATCAGCTTGCTGGCGGGCCGCCGCAGGCCGGGCACTCGTCCCGCCGGGACAGCCGGATCTTGCGGGTTTCACCATAGAGCCCGTCATAGATCAGCATCTCGCCTCGCAAGACGGCTCCGGCCCCGGTGATCTGCTTGACCGCCTCCACCGCCATCATCGACCCGACCACGCCCGGCAGCGGGCCGATCACCCCGGCCTCGGAGCAACTGGGCGCCAGGCCGGCAGCGGGAGCCTCGGGGAAGATGCACTGATAGCAAGGCCCGCTTTCGGCCGGGTGAAACACGCTCAGCTGCCCCTCCCACTGCGACAGCGCGCCGGAGATCAGCGGCTTGCCCAGCGCCACGGCGGTGCGGTTGGTCAGATAGCGGGTGTCAAAGTTATCGGTGCCGTCCAGGATCAGATCATACTCCGCAAACAGCTCCGCCGCGATCTCCTCCGTCAGGCGGCGGTTGTATGGGCGCACCTCCACATAGGGGTTCTGCGCCTCCATCGCCGCCTGGGCGGAGAACACCTTGGGCGTGCCGATATCCTTGTCCCGGTGGATCACTTGGCGCTGGAGATTGGCGTTGTCGACCACGTCGTCGTCGATCACCCCGATGGTGCCAATCCCGGCAGCGGCCAGATACTGCAGCGCGGGTGCGCCGAGACCGCCCGCGCCGATCACCAGCACCTTGGCATGCTTCAGTCTCTTCTGCCCCGGCCCGCCCAGTTCCCGCAGGACGATATGGCGGGCATAGCGGTCAAGCTCGCTTTCGGTGAACGTCCCTGCGGGCTGAGTCACCGGTGTATCCTGAGGCTGGGCGCGGGTCTTCAAAGCCGTCAAGATACGCGCATAGAACCCAGCCACAAGGGCGAAGCCGCCCATCATCAGCCAGGGTGCCACCGAACCGCCGGTGCCTTCCCGCAAGGGATGCCCGTCCGGCAGCGTAAGCTGAACCGCCAGCACGGCGATGAACAGCACCGCCAGCAAACCAAGGCGCAGGTTCCTCGGCAAGCCAAGGAACCGGCCGCCCCACCAGATCAGCGCTGCCAGGATCAGGATCCGCAGCATCAGGCCTGCCCGGTGGAGCCAAAGCCGCCAGCACCGCGGCTGGTTTCTGACAGCGTATCCGCCAGCTCGAAACCCGCTTGCAGCACCGGGGCCACCACCATTTGCGCAATACGGTCGCCGTGCGCGATCTGAAATGCCTCCTGCCCCGCATTCAGCAGGATCACCCCCAAGGGACCGCGGTAGTCGCTATCGATGGTGCCCGGAGTGTTGGGCAAGGTGATGCCGTGTTTCAGCGCCAGCCCGGAGCGGGGGCGGATCTGCACCTCAAACCCTTCCGGAATCTCGATGCGCAGCCCGGTCGGCACCAGCGCCCGCTCTCCCGGCTGCAGCACCAGGCAACCTCGGTCCGGTAGGTTGGCGCGCACATCGGCGCCGGCAGCGCCAGCAGTCTCGTAAGACGGCAGCGGCACATCCCGGTCCGCAGCTTCCTCATGGCTCACACGGATCGTGACCATACCCGCTTCCCCTTCATCTTTCCCAAAATACTCAAAATCACCCGGCCAGCGCCGCAGCAATCCGTTCTGCCAGCTTGCGCGCGACCTCATCCTTGCCCATCCGCGGCCACTCCTCGGCACCGTCGTCAGAGATCAGGATCACCGCGTTTTCGCTGCCGCCCATGATGCCGGTTGCAGGCGAGACATCATTGGCGACGATCCAGTCGCAGCCCTTGCGCTTGCGCTTGGCAGTGGCGTTTTCCACCACGTCGTTGGTTTCCGCGGCAAAACCAACCACCAGCGGCGGGCGGCCGTCCTTCATCTGCGAGACGGATTTCAGAATGTCAGGGTTCTCGGCGAACTCCAGAACCGGCAGCCCGTCCTTGGATTTCTTCAGTTTGCGGTCAGAGGCGCTGGCGACCCGCCAGTCCGCCACCGCGGCGGCAAAGACCCCGGCATCGGCGGGCAGCGCCGCTTGCACCGCGGCTTCCATCTCGCGGGCGCTTTCCACCGGCACCACCTGCACGCCCTCCGGCGGGCGGACCGCTGCCGGGCCTGTGATGAACACCACTTCCGCGCCCTGGTCGCGCAGAGCACGGGCCACCGCCGCCCCCTGCGCCCCGGAGGAGCGGTTGGCGATATAGCGCACCGGGTCGATCGGCTCATGCGTGGGACCGGAGGTCACCAGAATGCGCTTGCCCTTCAAGGGCCCGTCCGCAAGCTTGGCCGCGATGGCGGCCAGGATCTCCTCCGGCTCCGCCATCCGCCCGGGGCCGAATTCGCCGCAGGCCATGCTGCCCTCATTTGGGCCCACGAACGAGACACCGTCCCCTTTCAGGGTTTCAAGATTGCGCCGGGTGGCGGGGTGGTCCCACATGCGCACGTTCATGGCGGGCGCCAGCAAAACCGGCGTGTCGGTGGCCAGCAGCAGCGTCGAGGCGAGGTCATTTGCGTGGCCTTGGGCCATCTTAGCCATCAGGTCAGCCGTTGCAGGCGCCACAACCAGCAGATCGGCGCTGCGCGACAGCTGGATATGGCCCATCTCAGCCTCCGCCGTCAGGTCGAACAGCTCCTGATGCACCGGCGTTCCGGCCAGCGCCGAGACCGACAGGGGGGTCACAAACTCGGCACCGGACTTGGTCAGCACCGGGGTCACCCGGGCGCCCTGATCCTGCAGGCGGCGGATCAGCTCCAGTGACTTATAGGCCGCGATGCCGCCGCCGATGATCAGAAGAATATGTTTGCCAGCCAGCATTTGCGCGTCCTCGCCCGGTTTGTGGCGACTGTACTGCGCCGCAGCGGAAGTGTGAAACGGTTTTCCCGGTCCCGCCCAGCAGCACGAGGGCGCAAGCAGAAGCTCCCGCCCCCGCGCGGCACGGGCCTGCTGCCCCCTGCCCCTGGCTGCGTTGGGCCGGGCGCCGCGCTGCGCACGGCGCGGTCAGGTACAAATGCACCGTCAGCTGCGTGCGCAAAGTTCCTCAATTGCTTTTCTGAAACACCAGACAGGGATCGGGACGTTCCGCCGCCGGGGCATCCAGCACCACGTCGAAAGTGCCGCTGATCTGCCCGTCCTCAGACTGCCCCAGGCTGCGGATCCGGGCCTCAGGTCGTGCCTTGGCCAGGTACACCGCCAGCCCGCGGTCGGTGCGGGCGTGGCCATTGCCTGTAATGACAGCCACCGGACCGCCGGTTTCCGCCAGGGCCCTGTCCCCGGCAGCGGCCAAAGCCGCGTCGCGCAAACGCTGGAAATCCACCAGAACCGGCAGCATCTCTGCCGGCATCGCGTTGCAGTGATTGGCCAGCTGATCTGTTTCACGCGCCGCCTGCTCAGCAGCCGGCAGCGGCTGATCCAGGCCAAAGCGTGCAGCTTGCTCCACGCCGAAATAGGCGGCAACACCTTGATCCAGCGCCCTGGAGGCTTCCTCCCGCGGCACCAGCGCGCCGTACTGGCGGGCGCCCTTGGCTGCCGCAAAGACGGGCGCATAAAGGACGAACTCCGGCCAGCCGGACTGCGCCCAATCCAAGGCCTGCGCGACCTGCTCCGCATCCGCCAGCATGTCCGGGTTCAGCCCTGCCGCCTGCTCTGCCGTGATCATCTCCCAGACCACGGCCTTGGGCTGCAACGCTGCCAGCAGCGCTGCCTGCCGCTGGTGGTGAACCGCATTGTCATGCACCTCGCCAAGTATCGCCACATCCGCGCCCCGCAGCATTTCCATCGCCTCGGACAGTTCCCCAGCGCGGGCGGCAGACAGGCTAAGCGCCGCCAGAACGGCGGCGCTTGCCAGTGTTTTCAGGATTTGAAACCGCTTTCTCATGAAAGCAGTCTGTGCACCTCGCGCGATTGGCTTTCAAGGCTCTTGCGCATCTTCTGGAAGGCTCCAGCCTCCAGTTGGCGCACCCGCTCCTTGGAGAGACCCAGCTCGGTGCCGAGGCTTTCCAGCGTGCGCGGCCGTTCACGCAGCTTGCGCTCGGTGATGATGAAGCGCTCGCGGTCATTGAGCGCCTGCAGCGCCGTGACCAGCCATTTGCGCAGCTGGCGGCGGTCGTGCCGCTCCTGCACCAGCTCTTCGGCTTGGGAAGCGTCATCCTCCAGCGCGTCGATCCACTCGCGCCCCTCTTCTTCGGTGGACTGCACCGCGTTGAGCGAGAAGTCGGCGCCGGACAGGCGCCCCTCCATCATCTCCACATCGCGCAGCGGCACGCCGATCTCGGTGGCGATCTTCTGGTGCAGCTGATGCTGGTCCAGACGCACGCCCGAGGACCGCGCCTCCCGCTCCAGCTGCGCCTGCACCCGGCGCATATTGAAGAAGAGCGATTTCTGCGACGAGGTCGAACCAGTGCGCACCATCGACCAGTTGCGCATCACGTAGTCCTGGATCGACGCTTTGATCCACCAGACCGCATAGGTCGAGAACCGGACACCGCGGTCCGGATCGAACTTGTCGGCCGCTTTCATCAGGCCGAGGCCAGCCTCCTGGATCAGATCGTTCATCGGCGCCCCGTACCTCTTGAACTTGGCGGCCATGGAAATGGCGAGGCGCATATACGCGTTAATGAGCCGGTGCAGCGATTCGACATCGCGGTCGTCGCGCCAGGCATAGGCCAGCCGCCGCTCTGTTTCGGCGTCCAAAAGCTCCGCCTTCATCGCCTGTCTCGGCAATGGGTTTTCGACTGTTTGATCAAGTGCCATGTGATTTCCCCCCGGAAACTAATTAACAAACTGCCGCCTGGGGACGCGCATGGAACAAACGGGGGCCCGGTTTATATAGGCCGACAGCAACCGCGCACTGGATGCGACTCTTGGCTCATCCAAAGGCCAAAATGGGAAGGTAAAATTTTATTTTGGCCCCTTGCACAGACTTTCCCGGCCTTAATAAGTGGAACCCCGGGATGCTGCGGTCTCTTGTCTTCACCGGGCCCTGCGGTTACCCACAGGAACGGCTTCGTACTTACAGGTTAGCAAAGAATGCCTGCAAATGTAACTTTTATTCTTGGCGGCGCCGCCTCGGGGAAGTCAGCCTTTGCCGAACAGCTTTGCATAAACGCCGGGAAAGACAGAGTTTACTGGGCTACTGCGCAAATTTTCGACAGTGAAATGCGCGCGAAAGTGTCCCGGCACCTCAAACAAAGGGGCTCGGGCTGGCACACTGTTGAGGAGCCGGAAACGGCGGGCAAAGTTCTAGCCGCACTGGAGCCGGGCCAGATCTGCCTGATGGACTGCGCCACCATGTGGCTGACCAATCATTTACTGGCAGATCATGACCTGCAAGCCGCGCAGGACGGGCTGCTGGCGGCTGTGGACAAATGCCAGGCGGACCTGGTGATCGTGTCCAATGAAACCGGCCTTGGCATCGTGCCGGAAAACGCGCTGGCCCGCCGGTTCCGCGAGGCGCAGGGGCGGCTCAACATCGCGCTGGCGGCGCGGGCGGACACCGTTGTGCAAGTGACCGCGGGGCTGCCGCTGGTGCTGAAGGGGGCCATATGATTACCCGGCTGTTCCTGATCCGGCATGGGCCGACTCACGCCAAATCAATGGTCGGCTGGTCGGACCTGCCCGCCGACCTGTCTGATTCGGCAGCGCTGGCGCGCCTGTCGGACTACCTTCCCGCCGACGCGCTGGTCGTGTCGTCGGACTTGTCCCGCGCGGCAGAGACCGCCACCGCCATCCAAGGACGCCGCCAGCGCCTGCCGCACGTGCAGGCCCTGCGCGAGATCCACTTTGGCGCCTGGGAGCTGCGGACCTGGGCCGAGGTGGACGCCGAGGACCCGGAGCGCATCCGCGCCTATTGGGAGACCCCAGGCGATGTGACCCCGCCGGGCGGCGAGAGCTGGCACCAGGTCTGCAACCGGGTGAATGCGGCGGTTGACGGGCTGATTGACGCGCACCGGGGCCGCGACCTGATCGTGGTGGGCCACTTCGGCCAGATCCTGACGCAGATTCAGCGGGCGGAGCTGCTGACCGCGGAAGAGGCCTTTGCACACCGCATCGACAACCTGTCGGTCAGCGAAGTGCTGCATGGGCCCGAGGGCTGGCAAACAGGTGTGATCAATCACTTGCCGTGACGGGCGCCATCACAAACATTCCATTTCGCGATACCCCGCCAGGCGCTAGCCTCCTGACATGGCTTATGAACTCTATATTGGCGACCGCATGTTCTCCAGCTGGTCCTTGCGCGGCTGGCTCATGCTCGAAAAATTCTCCCTGGCCCACACTGTGCATATGGTGGGGCTTTATTCAGGAACCATGGCGGATGACATGGCGCATCTTGCGCCTGCCCGGCTGGTGCCCGCCTTGCGCACGCCCGAAGGCACAGTGATCGGCGAAAGCCTTGCCATTGCCGAGGCATTGGCCGAGCGGCACCCGGAGGCAGCCCTGTGGCCTTCCGGCCCGGCGCAGCGGGCCACGGCGCGCTGGCTGGCCGCGGAAATGGCCGCGGGCTTTGGCGCACTGCGCAGCGAATGCCCAATGCAGCTGGCCCATGTGTATGAGAGGTTTGAGGCGTCTGACGCAGTGAAGGCGGATCTGAACCGGATCGAAACCTTGTTTTCCCATGCCCGTAAGGTCTCGGGGCATGGCAGCGGCTATTTGTTCGGGGATTATTCGCTGGCGGACGTGTTCTACACCCCGGTGGCAGCCCGGATCGTTGGCTACGGCCTGCTGGTGTCCACTGACACCCGGGCCTACTGCAAGTTGCTGCTGTCCGACCCCGCGGTCCTGCGCTGGCAGGAGCAGGCGCATGAAGTCAGCTATGACCCTGAGCCTTACGCAATGGATCTGCCGAGGCGCCCCTGGCCGCTGGACTGAACCTGGAAGGAGCGCGAATTCTACGTGAATTCGCCTCCCGTAGCCCCTCGCGTTAACGACTCGGAAACCACGATTGCCAAGCATTTCTCCCTGAATCAGGAGGGTTGGGAGAGATGACCGCACGGTCCTACACAGTTGCCTTTCAGGGGGTCGAGGCCCGGCTGGTCGAGGTGCAATGCGCCGTTGCCCCGGGCCTGCCCGCCTTCTCCGTGGTCGGTTTGCCGGACAAGGCGGTTTCCGAGGCGCGCGAGCGGGTGCGGGCGGCTTTTGCGGCGATGTCCATCGCCCTGCCCTCGCGCCGGATCACAATAAACCTGTCACCTGCCGACCTGCCCAAGGAAGGCAGCCACTTCGACCTGCCGATTGCCCTGGCCCTGCTCGCCGCCATCGGCATCCTGCCGGCCGAAAAGGCCGAGGAGACCATCGCGCTGGGGGAGCTATCGCTTGACGGCCATCTGATGCCGGTGGCCGGCGCCCTGCCCGCCGCTGTGACCGCTGCGGAGGAAGGCCGGATGCTGCTTTGCCCGAAACCATCGGGGCCGGAGGCGGCCTGGGTCGATGCCGCGCAGGTGATCGGCGCCGCCACGCTGACGGAGGTGGTGCAGCATTTCACCGGCCAGCGGCGCATCGAACCTTCGGCACCCGGTGAGGCCGTCAGCGGGCTGGGCGGCAAGGACCTGCGTGACGTGAAAGGCCAGGAAACGGCCAAGCGGGCGCTGGAAATCGCCGCTGCCGGGCGCCACCACATGCTGATGATCGGCCCGCCGGGCTCAGGCAAGTCGATGCTGGCGGCGCGGCTGCCCTCGATTCTGCCGCCGCTGTCGCCCGCGGAAGCGCTGGAAACCTCGATGATACATTCCTTGTGCGGGCTGATCGACGAGGGCGGCATCAGCCGCGCCCGCCCGTTCCGGGAACCGCACCACACCGCCTCCATGGCGGCGATTGCGGGCGGCGGGCGGCGCGCCCAGCCCGGCGAGATCAGCCTGGCCCACAACGGCGTGCTGTTCCTGGACGAGCTGCCGGAGTTCGGCCGCCCTGTTCTGGAAACCCTGCGCCAGCCGCTGGAAACCGGCAAGGTGATGGTGGCGCGTGCCAATGCCCATGTGAAATACCCCAGCCGCTTCATGCTGGTGGCCGCCGCCAATCCCTGCAAATGCGGCTATTTGGCCGATGCCAACCGCGCCTGCTCTCAGGCGCCTATTTGCGGGGCGAATTACCTGGGCCGTATCTCCGGCCCGTTGCTGGACCGCTTCGACCTGCACCTGGACGTGCCGCCGGTGGATGTTGCCGACCTGGAGCTGCCGCCCAGCGCCGAAGGCTCTGCTGAAGTGGCGCAGCGGGTGGCCATCGCCCGCGAGATGCAGGCAGCGCGGTTTCATGACCATGCCGGCCTGCGCCAGAACGCCGATGCCGAGGGCGGCCTGCTGGAGGAAATCGCCGCGCCCTGTACCGAAAGCCGCGCCTTGCTGGTCCGCGCTGCCGAACGGTTCGGCCTCAGCGCGCGCGGCTATCACCGGGTGCTGCGGGTTGCCCGCACGATTGCGGATCTCGCGTGCGAAGAAAGGGTCCAGCGCCCCCATTTCGCCGAGGCGCTGAGCTTCCGGCTGCCTTCAACCCGCTGAGCTGCTGTCCAGCGCCGTGACCGCAAAGGCGGCCGCCTCTTCCAGCGCCGCCTGCCCTTCCGGCAAGTGCCCGGCCATGAACTGCCAGACGTGCGGCACATCGCGCCACAGGGTGAGGCGCACGCTGCCGCCCGCGGCCTGCAGCCGTTCCGCCATCCGCTCTGCATCCGACAGCAGCACTTCGACGTCGCCTGCCTGGATCAGCACCGGCGGAGGATCGGTAAACTCGGCGAAGAGAGGCGACGCACGGGCATCAGCAGGGTCCGCGCCCGCCAGATACTGCTCCACAACCTCTTTCATCCGCCCCGTCGGGATCAGCACATCCTTGGCCTGGTTGGCGCTGATGCTTGCGCCGCTCAGCGTCAGGTCGCACCAGGGTGAAAACGCAATCACACCCGCCGGGCGCTCGCCCTTGGCCAGAAGCCCGCCCAGCAGTGCCAGTGCCAGCCCGCCGCCTGCACTGTCGCCCGCAAGCAGAATGTCACCCGGCCCGTACCCCATTTGGCGCAGGGATTGCCACGCCGTCATCGCATCATCATACGCCGCCGGGAACGGAGCCTCTTGCAACAGCCTGTAATCCGGTACCGCAATTTCCAACCCGGAAGCATAAGACAGACGGGACAGCATCCCCTGATAGGCCCGGGCGCTGCCAGCCAGAAAGGCGCCGCCATGCAGGAACAGGATGACCTGCCTGCTGCGGGTCCGTCCGGCAGACACCAGATACAGCGGCACCGGTGCAGGCCGCCGCAGCACCCGGGTGTATGGCAGCGCCGGGCAGAACAGCGGCGCGGTCAGCTCAAAGACCCTGCGCGCCAGCTGCGGGCTGCTGGTCACCTGCAGCACCGGTTTCATGCCATAGCGCATCCACGCATTGATGGCCCGGCGCTGCCAGCTCATCAGCGGATCTTGGCTTCGATCGCCTGCCAGACCTTTTCGGCGATGTTCACCCCGTCAAAGCGCTCCAGTTCCTGAATGCCGGTGGGCGAGGTCACGTTGATCTCGGTCAGGTAGTCGCCGATCACGTCGATGCCGACAAAGATCTGGCCCTTTTCGCGCAGCAGCGGGCCGATGGCGGCGCAGATCTCCAGATCGCGTTCGCTGAGACCAATCTTCTCGGGCCGGCCGCCCACATGCATGTTGGACCGGGTCTCGCCCGCCGCGGGAACGCGGTTGATTGCCCCAACCGGCTCGCCGTCAACCAGAATCACTCGCTTGTCGCCGTTACTGACGTCGGGCAGGAATTTCTGCACGATCAGCGGCTCGCGGCTGAAGCCGGTGAACAGCTCGTGCAGCGAGGTGAGGTTGCGGTCGTTTGCATCCAGCCGGAATACGCCGGCGCCGCCATTGCCGTAAAGCGGCTTGAGGATCACGTCGCCATGCTTCGCCTTGAAAGTCTTGATTGTCTGCAAATCACGGGCGATGGTGGTCGGCGGCGTCAGATCCGGAAAGTTCAGAACCAGCAGCTTTTCCGGGTAGTTGCGGACCCAGAACGGGTCATTCACCACCAGCGTCTGCCCCTTCAGCATGTCCAGCAGATGGGTCGAGGTGATGTAGTGCATGTCAAACGGCGGGTCCTGCCGCAGCCAGACCACATCGAAATCCGCCAGATCCACCTCGCGTTCCGGACCCAGGACCGCCGGTGTGCCTGCCACCCTCTGCACGGTCATGTCATGGCCGCGGGCGGTAATGCGGCCCTCCTGATAGGCCAGATGGTCGGGGCCGTAGAAGAACAGCTCATGCCCGCGCGCCTGGGCCTCTTCGGCCAGGCGGAAGCTGCTGTCCGCGTTGATGTCCACGCCCATGACCGGGTCCATCTGAAAGGCGATCTTCATGGCTGTATCCCTTGTAAACTGGCCAAATACATGGCGCACCCCGCTCCGGGGTTCAATGGGTCAGACGCGGTTCAATCCATCCCGAAAGCGTTTTCGATGATTTCCACGGCGCCGGTTCCATCAACCAGCGCCGCGTCAAAGCGGACCGGCGTCAGTTGCCCCTGCGGCGTGTTCTCCAGATACTGCCCGGCGCTGGCATAGATGCGTTCCGCCTGCCGCGGGGTGATGCGCAGGGCCGCCGCGGCGCTGGTTGCGCTGTGCTTCACCTCGACAAACACCAGCCCGTCCGGCCCGCGCAGGATCAGGTCGATCTCGCCGCCCTGCCCGCGCCAGCGGCGCTCTGCCACGGTATAACCGCGGTTTTCATAGTGGCGGGCCACGATCTCCTCTGCCGCTTCGCCCGCCAGGTGGGCGCGGGCACCGCGGTGCTGACGGGCGCGGGTCATGCCTCAGCTGCCCTTCGCCAGCTGCAGCGCCAGCTGATAGACCTTGCGCCGGGGCAGCCCGTGCATCTCGGCAACGATCCCGGCGGCGTCCTTGACCGAATTGCCCAGCAAAGCCGCCTGCAAATCGCTTTCCAGATCGCCTTCGCTCACCTCCGCTTCCTGCGCGCGGTCGACCAGCAGCACGATCTCCCCCTTGACCGGGCTGACCTCCAGACCCGCGGTCAGATCCGCCAGCGGCGCCCGGCGCACTTCCTCGAACTTCTTGGTCAGCTCGCGGCACAACGCCGCCGGGCGGTTGCCCAGCACCGCGGCCATGTCCGCCACCGAGGCGGCAACGCGCTTGGGCGATTCATAGAAAATCAGCGTGCCGGGGATTTCCCGCAGCTCCTCCAGCCGCTTGCGGCGGGCGCCGGAGGCATTGGGCAGGAAGCCCGCAAAGAAAAACGCATCCGTCGGCAGCCCGGCCAATGTCAGCGCAGTCGCCGCCGCCGAGGCGCCGGGCGCGCAGGTGACCGTGTGACCCGCCTCCGCCGCGGCGCGGCTGAGGTCAAATCCCGGATCGGCGATCAGCGGCATCCCGGCCTCGGAGGCATAGGCAACCGATTTCCCCTCCGCCAGCGCCTCCAGCAGTTTCGACCGCGCGCCGGTGCCGCTGTGGTCGTGGTAGGCGATGATCCGCCGCCCGCCGAGCGGCACGCCATGTATCTCCATCAGCTTGCGCAGCGAGCGTGTATCCTCAGCCGCAAGCACATCGGCCGAGGCCAGCACATCCAGCGCACGCAGGGTAATGTCGCGGGCAGTGCCTATCGGAGTGGCAACAAAGTACAGCCCGGGGGACAATATGACATTCTGGTGATTCAACGCTGGACCCGCCTTTTTGGTCGTTTATGATCCGTCTTTAAACCCACACGGCGCAACCGCGCCGGGAGAACGGAGTTTCAAGCCATTATGTTTGCTGTTTTCAAACGGGCCCGCAAGGCGGCATTGACAGCCGCCGCGGCACTTTCCGCCATTGCCCTGACTGCCTGTGATCCGGTTGCCATCGGCACCGGCCCGACAATTAACACCTCCAAACCCGTGCCGGTAGCGCTGCTGGTGCCGCGCGGTTCCGCCCAGCAGGGCGACCGGGTGCTGGCCCAGAGCCTGGAAAATGCCGCCCGGATGGCAATCGGCGACCTGCAGGGGGCGCAGATCGACCTGCGGGTCTATGACACCGCAGGCAACCCGGCAACCGCCTCCACCGCCGCGCAGCAAGCACTGGACGACGGCGCCCGGGTGATCCTGGGTCCGGTCTATGCCGAGGCCGCCAATGCGGCGGGTATCGCCGCCCGCCAGCGCGGCGTGAACGTGCTGGCCTTCTCCAACAACCCGGCGATTGCCGGCGGCAATGTCTTTATCCTGGGGCCGACATTCGACAACACCGCCCGCAGGCTGACCAGCTTTGCGGCCCGCAACGGCAAGCGCAACATCCTGATTGTCGGCGGCAATGATGCAGCCGGCTCTGCGGGCCGTGCTGCCATCCAGCGCGCTGCCAGCGAGAGCGGTGTCAGTATTGCAGGCAGCGTGGGCTATGAACTGTCACAGCAGGGCGTGATCAATGCCATCCCCACCATCCGCACCGAAGCGGCGGGTGCGGATGCTGTGTTCCTGACCTCGACCACCGCCGGCGCGCTGCCGCTGCTGGCGCAGCTGATGCCCGAAGCCGGCGTCGATCCGTCGGTGACGCAATACATCGGCCTGACCCGCTGGGACATCCCGCCGCAAACCCTGACCCTGCCCGGCGTGCAAGGCGGCTGGTTTGCCCTGCCGGACCAGAGCAAGGTGCAGCAGTTCAGCGCCCGCTACCAGGCCAGCTATGGTGCAGCGCCGCATTCCATCGGCAGCCTCGCCTATGACGGCATTGCCGCCATCGGCGCCTTGGTCGCGGCCGGTAAATCCGACGCCCTGACCGGCGGCGCACTGACCCAAGGGGCAGGTTTCCGAGGGGCCGGCGGCATCTTCCGTCTGCGGCCCGACGGCACCAATGAGCGCGGCCTGGCAGTTGCCACCATCCAAGAACAGAAGGTCGTAGTCATTGACCCAGCCCCAAGCAGCTTCTCCGGCGCAGGTTTCTGAAGCCTCCGCCGGCTCCCCGCGGCACACTGCCAACGGGTATCCCGAACCGCTGGGGCCGCTCATCTGCGACCCCGCGGACATCTTTGACGCCACGGCCGTGCGTGCGCAGATCGAAGCAACGGCAGCGGATACCAGCCCGGCAGAGCTGCGCGGCGAAACCGTGAAGATTCTGCGCGCCGCCAACAAGGCCGGGCGCGCAGTCATTGCCGAGGCCTTTGCCGCCAAACCTTTTGCCGCGCGCGAGCTGACCCGCTCCTACACCTTCCTCACCGACGGGCTGGTCACCACCGCGCTGCATGTGGCCAGCGGCCTGCTGCATCCGCTTGCCAACCCGACCCGCGGCGAGCGTATCGCCGTGCTGGCGGTCGGCGGTTACGGCCGGGGCGAGATGGCGCCGGCCTCGGATGTCGATCTGCTGTTCCTGACCCCCTACAAGATCACCGCCTGGGCCGAGAGCGTCATCGAATCCATGCTCTATATCCTGTGGGACCTGCGGCTGAAGGTCGGCCACGCCAGCCGCACCATCAAGGATTGCATCCGGCTGGGCGGCGAGGACTACACCATCCGCACCGCGATGCTGGAGCACCGGTTCCTGGCCGGCCACGCGCCGCTGGCCAAGGAGCTGGACAAGCGGCTTCGGGCAGAGCTGTTCTCGAAGGATGCCGAGCAGTTCATCGAAGCCAAGCTGGCCGAGCGCGACGCCCGCCACCTGAAGCAAGGCCAGCGCTATGTGGTTGAGCCCAACGTGAAAGAGGGCAAAGGCGGCCTGCGCGACCTGCAGTCACTGTTCTGGATCGCCAAGTACCTCTACCAGGTCAAGGACGCCGAAGACCTGGTGCCCCTGGGCCTGTTCCACCCCGAGGAAATGGAGCTGTTCGCCAAGGCGGCATCCTTCTTGTGGGCAGTGCGCTCGCATCTGCATCTGGCCACCGGCCGCGCCACCGAGCAGCTGACCTTTGACATGCAGGTCGAAGTGGCTTCGCGCATGGGGTATGAAGACCGGGCCGGCCGTCGCGGTGTCGAACTGTTCATGCAGGACTATTTCCGCCATGCCACTCGCGTCGGCGACCTTACCCGGATTTTCCTGACCAAGCTGGAGGCCAGCCACCAGAAAGGCGCGCCGCTCTTGGAACGGATCTTCCGCCGCCGCCCGCGGATCAAGCCGGGCTACCGGGTGGTGCACAACCGGCTGGATGTTGTCGACCCGGAGGCGTTTCTGCAGGACAAGGTCAACCTTCTGCGGCTGTTCGAGGAAGCGCTGCGCACCGGTATGCTGATCCATCCGGACGCGATGCGGCTGGTGACAGCGAACCTGCACCTGATCGACGAAAACATGCGCAACGACAAGGAAGCGCGGAAGCTCTTCCTCGATCTGCTGCTCAAGCACGGCAACCCGGAACGCGCACTGCGGCGGATGAACGAACTGGGCGTGCTGTCTGCCTTCCTGCCCGAGTTCGAGCCGATCGTGGCGATGATGCAGTTCAACATGTACCACTCCTATACGGTGGACGAGCACACCATCCAGGTAATCGCCAATTTCGCCGCCATTGAGCGCGGTGAGCTGGAGGATGAGCTGCCGCTGTCCTCGGAAGTGCTGCGCAAGGGGCTGAACCGCAAGGTGCTGATGGTGGCGATGCTCTTGCATGACATCGGCAAGGGCCGCGCGCAGGACCATTCGATCCTCGGCGCCCAGATTGCCCGCAAGGTGGCGCCGCGGCTGGGGCTGAAACCCTCGGAATGCGAGACCGTGGAATGGCTGGTCCGCTATCACCTGCTGATGTCGGATATGGCCCAGAAACGCGACATTGCCGACCCGCGCACGGTGCGCGACTTCGCCAAGGCAGTGCAGACCGTCAAGCGGCTGGACCTTCTCTTGCTGCTGACCGTTTGCGATATCCGCGGCGTCGGACCGGACACCTGGAACAACTGGAAAGCGGCGCTGCTCAGGGCGCTCTACGGCCAGACCCGCGCCGCGCTTGAGGGCGGCATGGAAGCGCTGAACCGCGAGCATCGCGGCGCGTCCGCCAAGAAAGCCCTGCGCAAGGCGCTGCCGGACTGGTCCAAGGCCGACCTAAAGACAGAAACCGCCCGCCACTACCCGCCCTACTGGCACGGGCTGCATGTCACCGCGCATGTGGATTTCGCCGAAATGCTGCGCGAGTTCACCGCCAAGGGCGACCCGGGCGAGGTGATGATCCGGCTCTATCCGGACGTGGACCGCGACGCCACCCGCGCCTGTTTCGTGATGGAAGACCACCCCGGCATCTTTGCCCGCATCGTCGGCGCGCTGGCGCTGGTCGGGGCCAATGTGGTGGACGCGCGGTCCTACACCACCAAGGACGGATATGTCACGGACGCCTTCTGGATCCAGGACAGCGAGGGCCACCCCTTCGACCCGATGCGCCTGCACCGGCTCAAGCAGATGATCGAGAAGACGCTCAAGGGCGAGGTAATTGCCCGCGATGCGCTGAAATCCCGCGACAAGATCAAGAAGCGCGAGCGCGCCTTCAAGGTGCCGACCCACATCACCTTCGACAACGAAGGCTCGGAGATCTACACCATCATCGAGGTCGACACCCGCGACCGGCCGGGCCTCCTCTATGACCTGGCACGCGCCCTGGCCGCGGCCAATGTCTATATTGCCAATGCGGTGATTGCGACCTATGGCGAGCAGGTGGTGGATGCCTTTTATGTCAAGGACATGTTCGGCTTGAAGTACTATTCCGAGTCCAAACAGCGGACGCTGGAGAAGAAGCTGCGCGAGGCGATTGCCGAGGGCGCAAAGCGGGCGGATATATGAAGCCAATCAGATTGCTTTCGGGGTTCCTGACCGTCGGGTTCTGGACGCTGGCCAGCCGCGTGCTGGGCTTTGCGCGCGAGATCCTGATCGCCGCCTTCATCGGCCCGGGGCCGGTGCTGGATGCCTTTATCGTGGCCTTCCGCCTGCCCAACATGTTCCGCCGCTTCTTTGCCGAAGGCGCCTTCAACGCGGCCTTTGTCCCGGCCTTTGCCAAACGCTACGAGGCTGGCGACGACGCCACCGCCTATGCGCAGCAGGCCTTCAACCTGCTGGCTGCTGCGGTGCTGACGCTGGTCGGCCTGGGCATGGTGTTCATGCCCGGACTGGTTTGGCTCACGGCGGGCGGCTTTGTCGGCGATGCGCGGTTCGATATGGCGGTGGGATACGGCCATATCGTCTTTCCCTACATTCTGTTCATGTCGCTGGCGGCGCTGTTTTCCGGAGTGCTGAACGCCACCGGACGCTTTGCCGCCGCGGCCGCCGCGCCGGTGCTGCTCAATATCTTCGCTTGCACAGCGATGACAGCCGGGGCGATCCTGGGAGGCGACGTCGTAATTTGGCTGGTCTGGACCATCCCTGTGGCCGGCGTAGCACAATTGGCGCTGGTCTGGGTTGCCGCAGCCCGGGCAGGCATCGCTCTGCGCCCCGGCCTGCCGCGCTGGAACAGCGAAATGCGCAATCTGGTCCGGGTTGCCGTGCCTGCGGCGCTGGCCATGGGTGTCACCCAGATCAACCTTGTGGTCGGGCAATACGTAGCCTCGGACATCGAAAAGGCCGCCAGCTGGCTGTTCATCGCCGACCGCCTCTATCAGCTGCCGCTGGGCGTCGTGGGCATTGCCGTCGGCATCGTGCTGCTGCCCGCCCTGTCGCGCCGCCTGCGGGCCGGTGACGGCGCGGGCTCGCAAGACGCCCTGTCGCGCGCCGGAGAGTTCTCGCTGCTGCTAGCCGTCCCCTCCGCCGTTGCCTTCATCACCGTGCCGCTGCCACTGGTCTCTGTTCTCTATGAACGCGGCGCTACCGGCCCCGAAGACGTCGCCGCCATCGCTATCGCCGTTGCCATCTACGGCGCGGGCCTGCCGGCCTTCATGCTGCAAAAGGTGCTGCAGCCGCTCTATTTCGCGCGTGAGGACACCCGGACCCCGTTCCACTATGCGCTGGTGGCGATGGCGGTGAACGCCGGGCTGGCCTTTGGACTCAAACCGGTTCTGGGCTGGATCGCCCCCGCCATTGCCGCCTCCGCCGCAGGCTGGGCCATGGTGGCGCTCTTGGCACTTGGCGCCCGCGGCATGGGGGAGGAAGCCCGGTTCGATGCCCGCTTCCGCCGCCGCGCCTGGCGTATCCTGGCCGCCTCTGCCGTGATGGGCGCGGTGCTCTACACGGTGGCGCAAACGGCGGCTTGGCTGTTCACCCTGGACTACTGGCGCTACCTGTCCCTGCTGGGTCTGGTGGTCCTGGGCGGCGTGGTCTACTTCGCCGCCGGCCAGGCGCTTGGCGCCTTCCGCCTGTCGGAATTCCGTAGTGCCCTCAGCCGCCGGAGACAGGCATGAACCGCCTCGCCTGCCCCGCTGGTACAGTTCTATTCCGCCCGGGCCAGGATTGCCCCGGCTTTGTCCGCCTCACCTCCGGCCGCATTAAGGTCACGCTGACCGCAGCCAACGGCCGCGAGGTGGTGCTCTACCGCGTCGGCCCGGGCGATGTCTGCCTGCAGACCTTCGCCTGCCTCACCGACGGGCGCACCTATGCGGCGGAGGGCGTCGCGGAAACCCCGCTGGAAGGCGAGATCATCCCGCACGCCGCATTCCGTCAGGCGATGTCGGAGGACGGGGCGTTCCGCAGCGAAGTCCTGACCGCCGTCGCCCGCCGCTTTGCCGACTACGAACAACTGGTCGAGGACGTCGCCCTCACCGGCTTTGACGCCCGCCTCGCCCGGGTGCTGCTGCGCCTGGCACAGAACAGCGATGAGATCCGCACCACCCATGACGCGCTGGCCGCCGAAACCGCCTCCGGCCGCGCATTCGTCACCCGCCGCCTGCGCGAATTCGCCCGCCTCGGGCTGGTCGAAACACAGCGCGGGCAGCTGCGCATCCTCGACCGCGCCGGGCTGGAGCGGGTGGCTCAGGATGAAACCTGAGCTTTGGTGACACTGTCACCGACAGCCCCCCTGCTGCGGTCTAAAATAGGCTCAGAAATTGCAACCTGAGTTCGAAAGGACCGCACAATGCCCCGTAACGAAGGCCCCCTCGACCGCGCCCTGCGCGTAATCCTCGGCCTGATCCTGCTGTCGCTGGTGTTCATCGGCCCGCAAACCCTGTGGGGCCTCATTGGCCTGGTGCCGCTGGCGACCGGCCTCATGGGCTACTGCCCGCTCTATCAGATCATCGGCCTGAACACCTGCTCGCTGAAAAAACAGGGCTGAGCCTTCCGGCCAATGCCGGGTCAAGGGCGGCAAAGCCGCCGCGCGTCAGCGCGGCCCGGCCCAACGGCTGGCGATGCCCCGCCAGGGGCGTCACCAGCGGGCGGGAGCGCCCCGCTTCAATCGTGGCGGATGCGGTTGCGGATCCGCGCCCAGCCGCCCGGCGCCAGGAAAAACGACAGCCCGAACCCGGTGGCAAAACCCGCCAGGTCAGCGACCCAGTCCTTCTGGCCGCCAAACAGCAGTCCGAACACCAGCTGCGCCCCCATAAGGAAGGCAATCAGCGTGAACGCCCGGCTTTGCTGCGCCCCGACCGAGGCCAGCGAGCGCCACAGCAGAAAGGTGAACGCCCCGATCAGCCCATAAACCGCCGGGAAGCCGCCGATCAGGGGCTGTCCGCCGCTGACCAGCAGCGCATAACCCAGCGCGCCGCCGGCGCCGGACAGGATAAAGATGATGACCATCGCCAGATCGCCCATCACCTCGCCGACCATCTTGCCCATCGCCAGCACAAAGACGCAGACAAACAACGCATGGGTAAAGGCGCCATGCACGAAGATGTAGGAAACAAACCGCTTCAAATGCTCCGGCAGCCAGCGGCCGCTCTCCTGCATCCACCAGAAAATCTCGCTGGAAAACGCATAGGACTGGATCGCCTCCAGCCGCCAGCCGATTGCCTCCGGACCGCCCAGGATGCCGCGCGCGCCGAATGAAAACACGGCCTCGATCCCGATGATGATCAGGACCAGCGCCACCACCGCGGCGGGCAAAGGGTTGACCGGGGCATTGTGGGGCTGGCTGCTCATCCAAACTCCTTGCGGCACGGAATCTCCCGCGCCTGTTGACCTATCCTGGCCCCATGGGTAAGCGACGATGGTGCATAATTCCAGACGGGAGTTTCCGGCCATGAGCGAAACCAGCTTCACCCCGCGCGTCTTTTCGGGGATCCAGCCTTCGGGCAACCTGCACTTGGGGAATTACCTCGGTGCGCTGAAGCGCTTCGTCGACTGGCAGGCCAAGGACATTGAGACCATCTATTGCATGGTCGATCTGCATGCGATCACCGTCTGGCAGGATCCCGCGGATCTGCAGAAATCCACCCGCGAGCTCTGCGCCGGCTTCATCGCCGCCGGGATCGACCCTGAAGACTCGATTCTGATCAACCAGTCCCAGGTGCCCGAACACGCACAGCTGGCCTGGATCTTCAACTGCGTCGCCCGCATGGGCTGGATGCAGCGGATGACCCAGTGGAAGGACAAGGCGGGCAAGAACCAGCAGAACGCCTCGCTGGGCCTGTTTGCCTATCCGGCGCTGATGGCGGCGGACATCCTGGTCTACCACGCCACCCATGTGCCGGTGGGCGAGGACCAGAAACAGCACCTGGAGCTGACCCGCGACATCGCCATCAAGTTCAACCATGACTACGGCGTCAACTTCTTCCCGGAAACCGAGCCGGTGATTGAAGGCGCCGCCACCCGCGTCATGAGCCTGCGCGACGGGTCCAAGAAGATGTCGAAATCGGACCCTTCCGACGCCTCCCGCATCAACCTGACCGATGACGCCGATGCCATCGCCAAGAAGATCCGCAAGGCCAAGACCGACCCCGAGGCGCTGCCCTCCGAAACCGAAGGCCTGCAAGACCGCCCCGAGGCGCGCAACCTGATCAACATCTTCGCCGCGCTGAATGAGCAGAGCGTGGAACAGGTGCTGGCGGATGTCGGCGGCAAGCAGTTCTCGGAGTTCAAGCCGATGCTGGCGGATCTGGCGGTGTCGAAACTGGCGCCGATCTCGACCGAGATGGCGCGGCTGATGCAGCACCAGGACGAAATCGACAAGATTCTGTCCCGCGGATCGGAGCGCGCACGCGAAATCACCGCGCCGATCCTGCGCAAGACCTATGACATCGTCGGCATGGTTCCGCCCGTAAGCCTCTGAAACGGGACGCCGCTGGCGGAAACCGGCCGCATTTCAGCCGCCCCTCCGGGGGCGGCTTCTTTTTTGCCGGGACGCGCGGAAACTTTTCCGCCACTCAGCGGTTACCCCCGTACGGCCCCGTGCCGGAACAAGGAAGGAACCGCAATGAAACCGGGAATTTTCAAATCGACCACGGCGCTGGCAGTGATGGTCTCGCTGGCAGCCCCGCTGCCCGCCCTGTCGCAGGACAAGGGCAACAAGCGCATTGACCTCACCCAGATGACCACCGCCGAGATCGGCGATCTGGTCGACCGCTGCCGGAAACGCGCCGAGAAGCGGCAGAAGAAACTGGCCGCTGGCGCGGAGATCGAAGAAAAAACCGGCCGGATCGCCAAGTTCTGCCAGGCCTACGGCACTGGCGCCTTTGACGCGGAGCTGCCGGGTGAACTGCAATCCGCCAGCGTGCTGGCCAGCGTGGCGGAGATGACTGCCGGTGCTGAGGCTGAGGCGGAAGCCGAAGTCATCGCCGAAGCACAGGCCGCTGCCGAAGCAGAGGTGCAAGCCCAGGCCGCTGCGGAAGGCCAGGCGGCCGGCGGTGAAGACACCCAGCAGCCGGAAGAGGCCGCCGGGGCTGAGATCGGGGCCGAGGCCAATGCAGAGGCCGGCGCAGAGGCCAACGCTGAGACAGAGGCCGCCGCTGAATCCGCAGCCGCTCAGGAAGCTGCAGAAGCCGCGGCTCTGGCAGAGGCACTGGAACAGCAAGCCGAAGCTCAGGCCGAGACTCAGGCCGGCGCTCAGGAAGAACAAACCGAAGCACAAGCTGACCAGCAGGCAGAGGCCCAGGCCGAGCCGCAGCCCGAAGCTGAGGCCGCACAGCAGAACGAAACCCAGGCCGGGCAGCAGACCGAAGTGCAAGCTGACCAGACCATGGAACAGCCCGCAGAGGACGCGGCGGCTGAAAGCACCGGCGCAACTGCAGAAGCCATTGCCGCCGATCTGGCCCAGTCGCAGGGTGAGACCAGCGAGGAAACCGACAACCCCGAGCTGGTCGAACTGGACAGCCAGGCCCAGGCCGACGCTCAGGCCGAAGCCGAGACTGAGACCGCAGCAGCTGCCGCAGCAGCCGCGGAAAGCAGCGAAGGCGAAGCCGAGGTGATCGAGGAAACGGTGACCGAAGACACCGTACGCAGCTCGGACGAGGAATTTGAAACCCAAGTCCGTGAAAACACTCAGGCGGCAGAAGCCCCTGCCCCGGAGGCCAATGCCGCTGCGGAAGAGGATGACGGCGGCCTGTCCGACCAGCAGCGTAACGCCCTGCTCGGCCTCGGCGCCCTGGCCATCGGCACACTGCTCAACACCGGCGGCAAGGTGGTCTCCAACACCGGCGACCGCGCCATCGTCGAGCAGGACGGCCAGTACCGTGTGCTGAAAGACGACGACGCGCTGCTGCGCCAGCCGGGCTCGAACGTGACCACCTACCGGTTCCAGGACGGCTCCACCCGCACCGTGGTGACCCGCGAGAACGGGGTTGAGGTGGAAACCATCCGCTCTGCCGAGGGCCGGGTTCTGCGCCGCACCCGCATTCTGCCGGACGGCCGCAGCGTGGTTCTGTTCGATGACACCCAAAAGGCGGAAAAGGTGGTCGTCAATGAACTGCCGCAGGTTCAGGACAACCGCCGCGCCTTCTCCAGCACCGGTGCCGTGTCGGCTGAGGACCTGGCTGCAGCGCTGGCCGCGCAGGACGCTTCGCAGGTTGACCGCCGCTTCTCGCTGGCGCAGGTCCGCAACATCGACGCTGTGCGCCGCCTGGTGCCGGTGATCAACGTGGACTCGGTGAATTTCGACACCGGCTCTGCAGTGATCCGCCCGCAGGAAGCCGAAGAGCTGGCGGCCCTGGGCAACGCTCTGCGCGATCTGATCGACCGCAACCCGGGCGAGGTCTTCCTCATCGAAGGCCACACCGATGCGGTGGGCGCTGCCACCTATAACCTGGCGCTGTCGGACCGGCGCGCCGAAACCGTGGCGCTGGCGCTGACCGAATACTTCGACGTGCCGCCGGAAAACATGGTGGTGCAGGGCTATGGCGAAAGCGATCTGGCCGTGAAGACACTGGACGCCGAACGCGTCAACCGCCGCGTCGCCGTGCGCCGGATCACGCCGCTGCTGGGCAGCGAAGGCTGATCTTAAAGCTTGAACAACTGCACCCGGCGGGACTTCCCCGCCGGGTGTATTTCCGTCCCTATTCCGCCGGTGTCCTGCGGCGGGACAAAAGCCCGTACTTTAGGGCAAATGACTTCAGGGAAAACCGGCGCCTGCCGGTTCTTGCACCTTTCCGCCCGCCCGCGGTCCGGTCGAACTCGTACATGTCGATGGCCCGTTCGGCGCAGCCGCAGGCTTCGCCCAGGCCGACTTTCTTGTAGTAGAAATTCTCGAAGCTCTCAGGTTTCTGCATCGCATCCTCCCTCGGCGGAGAAAGCTAGCGCAGAAAGGCGGAAACGCAACACGGGCGCGCTATTACAGCCCCCTTACCCCGTGCAACGTCAGATCCGAAACAAGACGGGCATAATCCTCACGCGCCTTAGAACCTGCGCCGCTGTTCCACATATAATACCAGTTCAGCATCCCGAAGACAGACATTGTGGCGCCGCGCAGCTTGGTGCCGTCGCCGTCAAAGATCTCGGGCGCCACGGCCTGCAGGGCATCGCTCATGAACTGGACCATCTCGCGCTGATAGCTGCGAAGATGTTTCTGCTGCTCCTCGGGCAGCGCGCCCATCGCCCCCAGCTGCACCTGGTGCTCGTGATCCGCGCCCTGATAGGCCAGCAGGATTTCCGAGACGATGCGGCGCAGCCGTTCCTGCGGGCCGTACCCGTCCAGCTCCACCTCGCAGACCCGGTCGCGCAGGTCCTTGAGATACGTATCAAGGACGCCGAAGAGCACGGCATCCTTGCTGTCGTAATAGTGGTAGATGTTCGCCTTGGAGATCCCGCATTCCCGCGCCAGCTGGGTCATCGACGCTCGATCGTAACCGGAGTCGGCGAACACCTTGGCCGCCGACTTCAGGATCTGCGCGCGTTTCTCATCATGGTCTTTTGCGATCGTGCGGGCCAAGGCTCACTTCCCCGGTTCAGGACTTGTTGCGGTTGTCGACGACGCGCTTGGCCTTTCCCTGGCTGCGCTCGACGGAACCGGGGTCGCCTACAATGATCTCGGTGGAAACGCCAACCATATCCTTGATCCGCTTGGTCAGCATCCGCGCCGCGGCGGTTTTGCTCAGCTCATCGGTAGCATCCGGATTGGCCTCCACAAACACCCGCATCGCGTCCATCCGGCCGGATTTGTAGAGCTCGATCTGGTAATGCGGCGCCAGGCCGCCGGTCGCCATCAGCTGTTCCTCCACCTGGCTGGGGAAGACATTGACCCCGCGCAGGATGATCATGTCGTCACTGCGGCCGGTGATCTTCTCCATCCGCCGCATCGACCGCGCGGTGCCCGGCAGCAGCCGGGTCAGGTCGCGTGTGCGGTAACGGACCATCGGCAGGCCTTCCTTGGTCAGCGTGGTGAATACCAGCTCGCCCAGCTCGCCGTCCGGCAGCACTTCACCGGTCTGCGGATCAATGATCTCGGGCAGGAAGTGGTCCTCCCAGATCACCGGGCCGTCCTTGGTCTCAACGCATTCGTTGGCCACGCCCGGACCCATGATCTCGCTCAGGCCGTAGATATCGACCGCATGCATGTCAAAGGCGTCCTCGACCTCCTTGCGCATCGCGTCGGTCCAGGGTTCAGCCCCGAAAACACCCACCTTCAGCGAGCATTCGCGCGGGTCCATGCCGACCTTGTGGTACTGCTCCAGGATGTTGAGCATGTAGGACGGCGTCACCATGATCCCATCGGGTTTGAAATCGGTGATCAGGCCAACCTGCTTTTCGGTCTGGCCGCCCGACATCGGCACCACGGTCGCGCCCAAGCGCTCAATGCCGTAATGCGCGCCCAAGCCGCCGGTGAACAACCCGTAGCCATAGGCATTATGCACCATATCGCCCTTGCGCAGGCCCGAGGCACGCAAGCTGCGCGCCACCAGATCCGCCCAGTTGCTGATGTCATTGGCGGTATAGCCCACCACCGTCGGCTTACCCGTGGTGCCGGAGGACGCATGCAGGCGGATGATTTCACTGCGCGGCACCGCAAACAGGCCGAACGGATAGTTGTCCCGCAGGTCGTTCTTGTAGGTGAACGGAAACTTCGCCAGATCGGACAGCTGTTGCAAATCGTCCGGATGCACACCCGCCTCGTCGAACCGCTGCTTGTACATCGCCACGTTGTCATAGGCATGGCGCACCGACCACTTCAGCCGCTCCAGCTGCAATGCTCGGATTTCGTCGATCGAGGCGATCTCGATCGGCTCCAGTTCACCCTTCTTGGGGCTCAGGTCTTCCATGGCGTCCTCCACACCTTATTCGTCAAACAACTGGCCTTTGACCGCCCGGGAGAAACCCCGGAACTCGGCGATCTGCTGGCCGTCCTGATTGGTCACTGTCACGTCATAAATGCCGCTGCGCCCGGTCAGGGAAATCTCGCGGGCCTTGGCAATCAGCGTGTCACCCAGCCGTCCGGGCGCGGTGAAGCTGATCACGTTGTGCTGCGCCACGGTCGACTGGTTGCGGCTGTTGCAGGCAAAGGCAAAGGCGCTGTCGGCCAGCATGAAGGTCACCCCGCCATGGCAAATGCCGTGCCCGTTGCAGTGGTGCTGCGCGATGGTCAGCTCCAGCGTGGCCTCGCCCTCATCCACATGGGTGATCTCCATCCCCGCCCACTTGGACGCGTGGTCCTCGGCCCACATGGCGGCGGCGGATTTTTCGGCGCGTTCTTTCGGGGTCATGGTCACTTGCCCTTGAACTCAGGAGCGCGCTTTTCCAGGAAGCTGGCAACACCCTCCGCGTAATCCGCGCTTTCGCCGCAGGTCTTCATCGCGTCCGCCTCGATCTCCAGCTGGTCAGAGAGCGTGTTAACCGCAGCCGCCTGAATGCACTGCTTGGTCAGTCCAAGCCCCAGTGTCGGCCCGTTGGCGAATTTCTCTGCCATCGCGCGCGCCTCTGTCATCAGCTCGTCATCCGGCAGCGCCTTCCAGATCAGGCCCCAGTCCTCGGCCTTCCTGGCTGGCAGCGGCTCAGCGGTCAGCGCCAGCCCCTTGGCCCGCGCCTCGCCCAGCAGCCGCGGCAGATGCCAGCTGCCGCCGGTGTCCGGGATCAGGCCCACCTTCGCAAAAGATTGAATGAACTTGGCGCTCTCACCCGCCAGCACCATGTCGCAGGCCAGCGCCAGATTGGCGCCCGCCCCGGCGGCCACGCCATTCACCGCGCAGATCACCGGGAAGTTCAGCTCGCGGATCAGCCGAACCAGCGGCGCATAGAACTTGCGCACGGTCTGGCTCAGGTCCGGCGGCCCGTCCATCTTGCGCGGATCGCGGTCGCCCAGATCCTGCCCGGCGCAGAAGCCACGGCCCGCCCCGGTCAGCAGCACCGCGCGGGCGCCGCCGTCGCGCGCCGCCTCAAGTGCCGCGCGCAAGGCATTGTGCATCTCCTCGTTGAAACTGTTCAGCCGGTCCGGACGGTTCAGAGTGATCTCCACCCAGGTCCCGTGGACCTCCACCAGAATCGTATCGCTCATCGCTCCCTCACCCTGTCAGCGGTGCATTTGACAAATTCCTTGCATAAACCGACCGGACGGTCAATATATCTCAGCATCGGATTCCAGCCAGCCGGCCCCTGCCGGCCTGACGAAAAGGACAGCATCATGAGCCTTCTAGAGATTTCCAGCTTTGCAGCGGGTCAATGGGTCGCACCGGGCGCAGGTGCCCGCAACATCGCCAGCGCCATCACCGGCGAGGTGATCGCCAGCGCCGGCAATGACGCGCTCGACGTGCAAGGAATGCTCGACTACGCCCGCACCGTGGGCGGCGCCAACCTGCGCAAGCTGACCTTCCACGACCGCGCCCGGATGCTGAAGGCGCTCGCCGGCCACCTGAACCAGCACAAGCAAGCGCTCTATGACCTGTCCTTCAACACCGGCGCCACGCAGTCCGACCACATGATCGACATTGACGGCGGCATCGGCACCATGTTCGTCTTCGCCTCCAAGGGCCGCCGCGAGATGCCGGACGCGCATGTCTACCTCGATGGCGATGTGGAGCAGCTCTCCCGCAACGGCACCTTCCTGGGTCAGCACATCTGCACCCCGCTGCGCGGCGTCGCGGTGCATATCAACGCCTTCAACTTCCCGGTCTGGGGCATGCTGGAGAAACTGGCACCCACCCTGCTGGCAGGCGTCCCCGCCATCGTGAAGCCCGCCACCAACAGCTGCTATGTGACAGAGCTGGCAGTGAAACTGATGCTCGACAGCGGCATCCTGCCCGAAGGCGCGCTGCAGCTGGTGTCCGGCGGCCTCGGCGACATGCTGGACCATCTGACCATGCAGGACGTGGTCAGCTTCACCGGCTCCGCTAATACCGCGCTGAAACTGCGCGCGAACCCGGTGATCCTGGAAAACTCGGTCCGGTTCGTGGCCGAACAGGACAGCCTCAACGCGTCTATCCTTGGCCCCGACGCGCAGCCCGGCACGCCGGAGTTTGATCTCTTCGTCAAGGAAGTCAGCCGCGAGATGACTACTAAGGCGGGCCAGAAATGCACCGCCATCCGCCGCATCATCGCGCCGCAAGCGCAGGTGGACGCAGTGATCGAAGCGCTCTCTGCCCGACTGGCAAAAACCAAAATCGGCGACCCGCGCCTTGAAACCACCCGGATGGGCGCGCTGGTCTCAAACAGCCAGAAACGCGACGTACTGGAAAAGGCTGAAATCATCGGCCAGGAAGCAGAGCGCGTCTTTGGCGACCCGGCGAACTTCTCCGTCGATGGCGCCGACGCCGAAAAAGGCGCCTTTGTCCCGCCGATGCTGTTCCACTGCGCCGACCCGGACAAGGCGCAGCGCGTCCATGACACAGAGGCCTTCGGCCCCGTCTCCACCATCATGGGCTACCGAGACCTGAACCACGCGATTGATCTCGCCAACCGCGGCCAGGGCTCGCTGGTGGCCTCGGTCATCACCCATGACCCTGCCGTCGCCCGCGAGGTCGCCATCGGCGCCGGCGCCTACCACGGCCGCCTCTATTTCAACAACCGCGACTCGATGAAGGAATCGACCGGCCACGGCTCCCCCCTGCCGCACATGGTGCACGGCGGCCCGGGCCGGGCCGGCGGCGGCGAGGAGATGGGCGGCGTGCGCGGCGTCAAACACTACATGCAGCGCACCGCCATCCAGGGCTCGCCCGACATCCTGTCGGCAATCGGCGAGAAATGGGTCCCTGGCGGCACCGAGATCGAAGGCCCGGCACACCCCTTCACCCGCAAGTTCGGCGAGCTGGCGATTGGCGAGACCCTGCACACCGCCCCGCGCACCGTCACGCTGGAGGATATCGAGACCTTCGCCCATTTCACCGGCGACACCTTCTATGCCCACATGGACGACGAGGCCGCCAAGCGGAACCCGTTCTTCCCGGGCCGCGTGGCGCATGGCTACCTGCTCTTGTCTTTCGCCGCGGGCATGTTCGTGCAGCCGGACGAAGGCCCGGTCCTGGCCAATACCGGCCTCGACAATCTGCGCTTCATGAAGCCCATTTCCGCAGGCGAAAGCATCAAGGTGCGCCTCACGGTCAAGAAGAAGACCCCCCGCAACGAGGAATACGGCGAGGTCCGCTGGCACGTGACCCTGACCAACCAGGACGGCGAGATTGCGGCAGAGTATGAACTGCTGACGATGAACGCCTTCTAAGACAGCGCAAATGCGGCAGGCAGCGGTAAAGCTGCCGTGCGCCCGGACTGGCCTTACCGGTCCGGGCGAACTATATTTATCCCTATGAACGAACAGCATAACCCTTGGTTTGACACCACCGTCCAGCAGCTGAACGATCCGCAGAACCAGCGGGTCTGGTCGGTGATCGTGTCGCTGTTCGGCGATCTGGCGCAGGACAAGGGCGCCCAGATCAGCGGCGGCGCCCTGACCCGCATCATCACCCCGATGGGTATCAAGCCCGAGGCAATCCGGGTGGCCCTGCACCGGCTGCGCAAGGACGGCTGGATCGAAAGCGAGCGCGCGGGCCGTGCCTCTGTCCATTACCTAACCGAATACGGGCGCAGCCAATCGGCCGCGGTGACGCCCCGCATCTACGAACGCCGCGCCGCAGCCCCAACCGACTGGCACCTGCTGATCGCCGAAGATGGTGCCGGCCAAGCAACACTGGATGAGGTGCTGCTGCTGTCCAACTATGTGGCCGTCAACCGCACCACCGCGCTTGGCCACGGTCCGGTACCGCGCAGTCTGGACGATCTGATGGCGGCCCGTGTCAGCAGCATGAGCGTGCCCGGCTGGCTCAAGGCGCGGCTGTTCCCGGAACCCCTGCAGGACGCCTGTGCTGCGCTGCAGCGGGACCTCGAACAGATCGCCCCGCCGCCTTCGGGCCTGACGCCGGCGCAAACCGGCACTTTAAGAACGCTGATCGTGCACCGCTGGCGCCGCGTGGTGCTGCGCCACCCGGACCTTCCGCCCAGCTTCCACCCCGAGGACTGGACCGGAGAGACCTGCCGCGCCCTGGTGTTCCAGCTGCTGGACCGCCTGCCGCGGCCAGCGCTGACCGCCCTGGATGCCCAGACCGAATAACCGCAAAACTCCTCAGCGATCTGAACTCCCCCGCAACGCGGCCCGGCGCGCGAGGAGCGAGGACGCATGTAAGATTTTGTTTTTCCAATTCTTTTCTCGCCCATCGGAAAAAATTCGGAAGAATCTGCATTTCGTCAGCTTTTCCGCTTGACCCCACCGCCGGCATTCCTTAAATCGCGTCCACACAGCGAGCGGCGGAGTAGCTCAGTTGGTTAGAGCAGCGGAATCATAATCCGCGTGTCGGGGGTTCAAGTCCCTCCTCCGCTACCACCATACCCCCCAAATTTTTGGAATGGTTAGAGATCAGAGCGCTCAAGCGCCCTCTGACTTCTACGGGAACACCGTCTTTTTCTGCTGGTGACACAACGATTTCCGCGATCAAATCACGCACAGCATCGCGCGCTTTAGGATTAGGCTGGCCATCGCTCGCCAACATCGTTGCAAACACATCTTCCAACGCTGAGGCATAGGTTGCAGGCGACGCGGGATCGTAGTGCAACTGCTCTTCCTGCTGATTGAGCGCGTCGAGCGCATCTTTGGCTGCTGCAACTGCCTGCTTGGCCGCAATGAGGAGAGCCTCCCCATCCTCTCCGGACAGAATGCCTTTCTCGAACAACCCCAAACGCGTTTCGAATAGCTTGCTCGCCTCCTTCAACTGGCGCTCCAACTTTTTTCGGTCAGGCTGCCCGCTCGCACTCAACCTGCGACGTTCCTCATCGTAGGCCTCAACAAAGGCCCTCATATAGCATGGATCCGCAAGCACTCCGCGAAGGTTGGCAAAGAGCGCTGCTTCAATTTTGTCGAGACGCACCTTCTTGGTGTTGGAACAGGAACCGCTTTCCGCCGCTGTTGAACATCGGATTCGAATGGCGCTGCCGTTTCGATCATGAATGGCCATACCACCGCCACAGCATCCGCACTTGAGCAGGCCCGAAAACGGACGAGCAGGTCGCCGAGTTGATTTGCCTGAACGTTTTGCCTGCGACTGCTTCGCAAGACGCGCCTGCACCGCGTCCCAGAGAGCCTCATCAACAATACGCAGATGCGGAACATCCGCGTATTTCCACTTTTCCTGGGGCTTCTCCCGGCTAATGCGCTTGCCCGTCTCCGGGTGGCGCATCATCTTTACCCGGTCCCACACCAAAACCCCCGCATACAGAGAGTTTCTGAGGATCCCATAGCCGCGCTTGCTATTGCCGTTCAGCGTGGACGCGTTCCACTTTGCACCACGCGGCGGCAACTCACCGCGTGCGTTGAGATCATGTGCAATATCTCGCGGTGATATACCTTCGGCATAAGCCTGAAAAATCTGCCTAATAATATCAGCCTCATGAGGCGTGATCTGCAGCTCTCCCGCTTTGCCTGGCACTGACGTATAACCATAGGCCTTTCCGCCTGCGCTGAGGCCCTCGGAAATATTCCCACACATGCCGCGGTGTACCTTTTCGCGCAAGTCCTTCATGAAAATGGTGCCTACGAGACCACGGACGCCGATGTGCAGATCTGACTGCACACCTTCGCTGACCGAAATAATCTCTACACCGGAAAAGCGCAGCAGTTTCTGCACTTTGTGCAAATCTGCAGCATCCCGACTAATTCGGTCGACACACTCTACGATCAGCGCATCAAACTCACCAGAGCTCGCTGCCTCCAACAAACTTGCGAGACCAACGCGCCCGATAAGCGTTTCAGAAGTTCTGGCGCGATCTTCGAAAGCCGCAACCTCACGAAAACCTTCACGGACTACGTAATCCCGGCAGAGATCCATTTGATCTTCAATGGAACGGTCCGATTGCATTGTGCTCGAATAGCGGGCGTAGATTGCGGCGCGTCGTTGCATGTTGGTGATGTCCTCGCATCCAGTTGTGCTGCTGCCCGGGCCAATTCCCGGACAAATTCAAGCAACCCGGAGTCTGGCGCCGGGTTGCACTTTGCTGCGGAAGACATGGGGATCTCTTCAGAATTCGAAAAATCGGTTTGAGACGGATTTTGAATGCTCATTTCTGCTCGCCTTTTCACTATTGCGAGCGGGAGATCGGTCTCTTCGATAGGAACAGAAACGCGGTATGAAACTGCGCATGGCAGGCGACAGTCCATGCGATCCGGTAACCCAAGGCGAGGCGCGGATGCTTCTCAGAAACACTGGGCGACTTTGTGCTACCCCCCTGCCATAAACCTGTTTGTTTCAGCGATCGCAGCCATCTTGTCGTCGAGCGCGCGCTTGGCACAACGAAGCTGCCGCCAACGCCATGCGAGATTGATGAGATCAATCGCTTTCATGTCGAAGATTTGCTCGGTCTCGATATTCTGCTGCAGCGCTCGATCACCCAGACCTTCACGATACTGGTTGGTGAATTTTCTGATATGCTCACCCAGAAGGTGAAGGCGATCCTCATCCAATTCCTCCAATCCGCGGCGTTCATGGAGTTTCTGCAACAGATCCTGAGTGAGTTGTTTTGTTGTGCCCTGAGGCACGAGCCCCGTTTCCTGCCACTCGTCGGCAAGCAGGCGACCATGGCAGATCGCCCCCAACGTCAGTTTGTGAACCTCGCGTTCGGTTTCGATATCCATATTGGGTCCTCCAGTTGGTGAGACCGCCCCATGCGGCCTCTCAAGACGCCGATGAGGGGAGGACCCCACCGGCGGGTGCGCTCAGGCGGCGCGAGGGAAATCCAACCGATCGGAGAGCCGGAGCAGGACGTCCTGGAGTGCTTCGGTCAGCAAACACAGGTCTTCGACGTAGGGGGCACCGGGGTCGAGATCTGCGAAATACGCCGATTCCGGTCGGCTTGGGTCGTGCACGTGTTCCAGCGAGAGCAGCTCATGGAGACGCACCAGACCCTGGTGCAGGCGCCGGGTGAGCACCGGGGCGTTGCAGATATCGTCGATCAGCGCGACGGTCGCATTTAATGCAGGTCTTCCGCCGAGAAGCAGGGACGCATTCTGGAGGGCTTCGGAATGGACCTGCAGAAAGTCCTGCAGTTCTCCATGCGCCGGGGTAGTCAGGTCGAACATCTTGTTCTCCTCTGTTGCCGGACGCAGGACGCGCGCGGCTTCAAGACCCGGCTGGGCTTTCGAGCTATCCCGGACCGGCCTTGCACGACCGGCCCGGGCACCCACACTCTCGAAACGTGGAACCGTTTTCACCCGGTTCCTGAGGGGCTTGCGTTTCCGTTCGCGCCCTCACAACGAGGGGCGTGAACGGAAACGCATGCCCCACCTTTCCATTCAGATTATCTGCGGAGCGCACCCTGACTGCCCTACCTGCACCCGGCCAACCAGGCACGGGCCAGGTCGGCAGCGTCATCCCCAGCGCGATGTGTGGAGCACCTGTTGGTCAGTTCCGAATACACGTTGTGAAGACCGCCAGGTTTCAAATTTCCCTGTTCCTCTGAAAACGCCCACCAAACGACCTGGTCGAAATCCGCCAGCTTCAGATCGTGATCCGTGCTCAACGTTTCCAACAGCCGGTCGAGCCAACGCTGATCAAATTCAGGGGCATCGCTGACGAGAAGACATCCTTCAACTTCCAGAGAAAGCCAGTGGGCAACCTCTTCGGCGGGTGCAGCCACGCTAAGCTCTTCCAGCTGGATGCCATGAACTTCCGCGCTTTCGAGATGCCACTCGCTCATTGCCCAGCCGTCGTGCGGTCGTATCAACCTGCTCTTCACAACGATTTCGTCGTTGTCGATCTTGGCGAGACCGACTTCGATGGGCCAGCTTGCCGGGCTTAGGCTTGAGGCCTCAAAATCGATAAACACTGGCTGCATGGTCATTTCCTTCTGTTTGATAATTCATACCAGCTCCGCCGTCTTGCCAAAGGGCTTGCCCGCTCGGTTTTCCGTTCGCCGGACATGTCTGTGTCGGCGCTGTTGCCGCGGGGCTGTCCGCCGAAGGGTTCATTTCTGATTGCCCGTGGCGTGCACCGTTGGGGAGGTGGGTGGGGGCTCTTTTTTTCCCTGGCGTGCCCCGGGCCACTGGCTACGCCCCTGAAGCGGGCACGGACCTGTCCGGCATCATGCCGCCTCCAGAACAGGGAGCATTCCGGCGCGTTTCAGCTCGTAATACGTGGTTCGGCCGATGCCGAGTTTTTCCCAGGGCTTTTCACGTGAGGCATTGTTCTTTGCCAGGTATTCCTCCCGGGACACGGCGCCATTCTCAGAGCGACGCTGCCGTTCCGCCGCCGCCTTACGACGCCTTCTTTCCGAAGCCGGGATGACCTGCTGAAGGCCAAGACGGCGCGCCATTTCCGGCGTGATGCCGAGGCCATCTGCGATCGTCGCGCCTTTGTAATGATATCGACCGTCACCCCAGATCGAGGCCGTCCTGACGAGCTTGGCCTTCTTCTCCGCCTGTCTGGCGATTGCATTGACTTCCCCCGGCTTCAGCCCGGGTGTTGCCGTGGCGGCCATCTTCAGCACTTCCCCTTCGATATCCCTGATGCCGGGAATGTGTGTGAGACAGGTTGCATGGAAATGCAGCCAGGTGTTTCGCAAGCCTGTTGGGATCACACCGCCGTGGGCATTTCGAAAGATTTCCAAATCATCCAGGATCAATTGGAAACGCTTCGCCTGCGGCAGCCCCTTGGGCACTGATATGCTACTGGGCCGCTTGTTCCCTTTCTTCTGTTTTTTACGCTCCTCCAATTCCTCGCGGGTCGGTCTACCGCTGGCCTTGAAGACTTGATCTGCCAGAGCATCGAAGCCGTAACGCCTTCCGGTGCCGCCCGAGACTCGGACCACCTTGCCGGACTTTTCATTGATGGTTCCAGGTATCCGGAAGATCCGGGAGGTGTCCCTGCATCTCTCGTCCACACCAAAGGATGCCGAGAATTCGATCAGGGCGCTCATCGCTCCCTGCCAGCGTGGGACCGCAGCAACCGGGGTCTCCTCGATCAGCCAGATTGCTGCGACGCCCCGACCCGTATGGATGAAAATCGAAGGCTGCGGCATTCCAGAAATCAGCAGTTGTGCGGAATATGCCGCCTGCACCTCATCCGGCGACTTCCCACGCCATTGCGGAGCGTTGAAGTAATCGAGATCGACATAGAATGCGTTCAGCGCAGCCAGGTGCTCACCCCGTCGCCCCTTCCAGAAGCGATGGAGGGTCAGAAAGCTCGATTGATCAAGGAACAGTGGCATCTGCATGATCATGCCTGCGTGTTCGAGCGAGTAGTTCTCCACTTCGTCGCCACCATGCTTGCACAGAACCGCCGCGCGTCCCCGGGAGCCTTCGGGGTGCAACAGGCGGAAATATTCCTCGGCAGAGAGGTCCGAAATCTGGTCGAGCGGGGCGAATTCGCTGGGATCTGCATGCTTCATCCCAGGGAATTACGTCCCGTGCGGGCATGGCGGAAAAAATCGGCTTGAATTGGTTTTCAGGCCGGAATTCGGGCCAGACACAAGCACGGCCGAACGTCAGCCAACGACATTCAGACAAACCAACCCAACTTACCTACCGACAAACTTTCGGACCTTTCAAACGGACAAACCTACTTACCAACCTACTGACCTTCCTTGCTTTTCAAGGTCAGGCAAAAAAGTTTGAAAGTTTGTTTTTCCGTTTTCGGGAACGAACCCAAGTCCCTCCTGCAAACGGCAACAACAGGAGTACAAAACCATGCCTCGCACCCCCATCAATACCGACGAGAAGATCATCGAAACCGGTGAAGCCCTGTCGAAGAAACTCGGCCGGGAGACCACCGCCACGGACATCCACAAGGCTCTCGGAGGCAAGGGCAAGTACGCCAGGATCCGCGAAATCTGGGAAGATCATCTCGCAACGCGGGAAACTGAGCAGCATGAGGACATCTCTCTGCCCGACGACGTTCGGGATCAAATCGACAAGGCGGCTTCAATCTTCGATGAGAGCATGCAGAACATGGTCCGTGGCCTGATCTCCAGGATGACAGATCAGACCGCCCGGCAGTTCGCCCTCAAGGAGCGCGATTTCGCCATGCTCGAGGCGGAGCACGCGACGAAGGTAAAGGCTCTTGAGGAAGAGGTCGCATATTTGACCGAATGTCTGGATCAGCTTGAAGCCGAGAATGAGGTCACAGATGCCGAGGCCCCCGACGACGCACCCGAACAACCTTCGGCGTCAGAACCGGCTCCGGCTGCGGCCGCCCTTGCGGCGGCTCGTAAGTCTCCAAATCGACCTCTGCGGAAAACTCGTCCGGCTCCTCGCAAGGCGGCTCGGGCGAAAGCCCCTGCGCCGAAGAAATCGCCAGCTCCCACATCGAAGCCGTCCTGACGCTGTCGAACTGGGCAGAGGCCGCGACAGTGGCCTCTGCTTCCATGGCAGTCTTCACTTCCCGAAGTCGACGTTTTTCAGCGCCGCCTTTTCTTTTTCGCTCAGCTTCTCGTTCCGCTGAAATCCAGGAAGATTCTTCCAGCCGATCCTTTTCACGCTGTAGGGCCCGCAATTGCAGCCAAGTGCGCCAGAGCTCGTCATTGTGCGCCTGGATTTCGGCCCTGCGCTGCCCCGCCTTGCTGGTGTCGCTACCGCTTTCTTCCAAACGGCGTGCCCTTTCGGCCCGGCGTGGGCCAAGATGATCTTGGGGAATGAGGCCGGCAGGGGCATCCCCTGCCTTGACCATGTCTTTATAGGAGCGAAGGTCGACCCGAGCCGGCGAACCGATCCGCTTCAACGCTGCGTTGGTCCTTTTCTCCCACTCCCGACGAATTCGAAGGATCTCCTCGGGGCCGGTCTTCTTGTCATCCAAAATCCTGGTCTTGGCGCCAAATACATTGGTCTTCGGGCACACTTGGCGGGTCGTCATCAGTATGTGAGCATGAAAATTCCGATTGGTACGCGTCGGGTCGAAAAGAGCCGCCATGTATTCCTGCGCATCCATGGCCAGCTTGCCGGCGTTGTGAAGCCGTTCCTCACCCCGATCCAGAAATCGGGGCGCATGGATGTCGGTCTGGACAGAAACGCCATATTCGTCCCGAAGCCATAGCGAGAACCCACGAACAAGCCTCACCTGTTCGGCCAGCGGTAGCTCGGCTGGCAGGCTGGGGCGCAGTTCCCTGATAACCCGGGCGTTGCAACGGTTCTCGGCCCTTTCCGCCGCGTTCCATAGAGCTTCGGCACTGCCCGCCCAGTTGAAGAGCTCATGTGACAGGAGGCCGCCAGTCTTGCCAGACCGAAATCTCCGCCCCAAACGTTCGTCTCGGTAGGATGTGCGGCCGGTGTAGGCGGCGGATTTGACAGCAGATCGGCCATCGGCTCTGGAATGAACAACAACCTCAAGTCGGCTTGCTTTGTGTATCATGAACAGGATATCGGTCCCGATCCCGATATCCGTTCCCAAGCCCCGCCGGCCAGGCGCGCAGGCAAACCCCCGGTTTGCGTAACTGCGCGCATAGCCTTTCCAGGCGTGCGAGGGCCGCTCACAAGGCGGCAGCGCGAGACCACATTAAAAAATGGAGCAGAGACAAAGTCGAGGCGCAATTTCCAGTTCGAACAGCATCCGATCAGGAGAACGAAATGGCCGATATCGATATGCAAATTGAACAGGCTCGACAAAGGCTCAGAAACAGAAGCGAAAGGATGAGACCAGGCGGAACATCATCTATGGTGCGGCGCTGCAGGCTCACCTTAGACAATTGGAGCCTTCAAAACGGGCGACGACGCTGGCATGGCTGCACAGAAGGGTCACCCGGGCATCCGATCGAACATTCCTGGGACTGGATCAGGAGCCTCAAGCGTGAACTGATCCGCCGACCCGCCCCCACGCTGTTGGTTTTTTGGGGTTGCTTCAGCGCCTTTCGGTCAAGCAACTTGCTCCAAGAATACCGCAATTCCAGGTGGAAACCTGACCGCATGTTGCGCTAATCATTCACCAAGGCCTACGCCGAGATTGAATTTGCAAGGCGAAACATCAAGACTATGAGCAGTGAAAATAGCGACCCGATCCACCCAGCGGAAGTTGTAGACCTCTTTTGTGGCGTGGGAGCTTTGAGCCATGGGCTCAAACGTGCTGGCCTCAAAGTCCTTGCTGGATACGACACTGATGAAGGCTGCCGATTTGCCTACGAATCCAACAATGACGCCAAGTTTTATAAGGCGGATGTTTCAAAGCTTTCCGCGGAAGAGGTCAAAGAGCACTACTCCGGTCAGGCTCCAACCGTTCTTGCGGGCTGTGCGCCCTGCCAGCCATTTTCTACGTACAAGCACAGGTATGGTGAAGACCCTCAATGGGGCTTGGTAGGAAAATTTGCCGATCTGGTCGTTGGAGTAGAGCCGGATTTCGTGACCATGGAGAATGTCCCCTCTTTGGTCGCCTACAAGAACGGCGAAGTTTTCAAGGGGTTCTGTGCAAAATTGAAAGCGGCAGGATATCAAGTCTCATGGGAGATCGCCAAGTGCGAAGAATTTGGTGTTCCGCAACGGCGGCGACGCCTCGTTCTATTGGCTGCAAAGAACCATTCGATTGAGCTGAAAGCAAGCTCAAGGGAAGATTTGACATCAGTCCGAGACGCAATTGGAAATTTGCCTCCTATTTCAGCAGGCGAGACACATCCCGATGACCCGCTACATGCTGCCTCCTCTCTTTCTCCGTTGAACTTGAAGAGAATCCGCGCCTCTCGGCCAGGAGGTACATGGCGGGACTGGCCAGAGGATTTACGGGCTGAGTGTCATCGGCGGGATTCCGGGAAAACCTATCCAGGGGTCTATGCCCGAATGACCTGGGATGATCCCTCTCCTACGATGACAACGCAATGTTACGGCTTTGGGAACGGCCGGTTTGGGCACCCAGAACAAGACAGAGCGATCTCCCTCCGAGAGGCTGCCATACTCCAATCCTTTCCAGGAGACTATGCCTTTGCCCCTGAAGGGAAAAAACTGCCTTTCAAGGAGGTCGGCAGGTGGATCGGCAACGCTGTTCCCGTTAAGCTTGCAGAAGCCGTCGGCGAATCTATTCTGAGAAATTCAGGTACCTCTGCGAATGAACCAAGAATTCAAGGCGAAACAGTATAATTTCGAACTTTCTCTCAGTGTCCTCAACCACCTGGGTCGCAACCTCTACAGGAATTTTGTCACCGTACTCGGAGAAGCAATCTCGAACTCCTGGGATGCCGATGCCAAGAATGTCTGGATTGATATCGACAAAGAAAACTCTTCGTTCTCCATCAAGGATGATGGAGTTGGTATGTCGGGTGAAGACTTTCAGGGCAAGTTCCTGAAAATTGGGTATTCAAAGCGTCGGGATGGGAAGAGGCTATCAGATGGGAACCGCCCGTATATCGGCGCAAAGGGTATAGGCAAGCTGGCCTTGCTATCATGTGCTGATCGGATCTCAATTTTCACGAAGACAGCCGAGACAGACTACGTTGGCGGCGCAATCGACAACGATGATCTTGATCAAGCTATCACGGATGACCTCACTCCGCAGCAATATGAGTTGGAACAACTGGATGTCAGTCTTGCCGAAGACCTGATGAAGGATCATCAGCGGGGAACGATCATCATCTTTCAGAACATGAAAGAACAGATGAAAAACTCGGAAGCCTACATCAAGAAGATTTTGGCGATGAGTTTCAAGTTCTCTCTGCTGGATCCCGCTTTCACAATCCACGTGAATGGCAAACCGGTCACCATTGATGATCTGAGTGACCTTTCAGGAAACACAGAGTTCATTTGGCTCATTAATAAGTACGAAGATGCGTACACATCCGGAATGAAGAACCTGAAGGCAGACCCCAAGGGTGTCGTCACGGAACTGCCCATCAAAGGCTTCATGGCGACTGTGGTCAAGCCGCGGGACGCGAAGATCAGTATGACCGAGGAAAGGGCATCAGTTGATCTATTCGTGAACGGGCGCCTAAGAGAAAAAAACATCCTTCGACATATTCCGACCCAGCGAATTCTCGAAAGCTACCTGTACGGGCAGATCCACTACGACAGCATGGATCGTGAAGGGACGGACCCCTTTACCAGTAGCCGGGAGGGAATTGTTGAAGATGACGGCGCTTTCACTGAACTCCTCGAATATCTCAAGAAGGTCCTGATCCCGAAGATCTTGGATGAATGGGACGAATTGCGTCTCAGCCGCAATGAAGAAGGAGACGACGAGAACAAGCGCGTCTCCAAGAAAGATCGCAAAGCCAAGGCTTTTGTTTCGGAGGCAGAGAAGGAGTATTCGCCCCCTTCTGGAACCCCTCAAAAAGATGAAGTCGACGATTGGCTCACGAAACTTCGGCCGGACGCGGAGTTCAACATGGCTGCATATGTTGACTGCTTTTACTCAGAAAACTTGGTCCGAAAATTCATCGAAAACCAATCCAAGCCGATTGATTCCAAAATTGCTGCGAAAATACCGGATTATCAAAAGAAGGAGCAGCGGAAGCTGGATGCGGCTTACATCAGTTATCCAATTGCGCGTTCAAAGAGCGGTCTTGGGTACCTTGGTATGGAGCAACTCTCTGAAGTTGCAGAAGGAGGTAAAGCCCCCTCAGGTGGTGGACCCAAGAATCCATTATGCCACTACGAAATAAAATACACGCCGGTCCGGGACGCTGTCGGACACACTCGGCTTCTCACGAAGCCCGCAAAATCAGAACTCACTTTGACTCTCGAGAACATCAAGGGGCGCCTGCGGAAACTTCTTGAACTGGTGAAAACTGGCCCATGAGTGGTAAAGAAGGATCTGACCACGCGATCGACGCCACCCTGGCTGGTTATTTCCCATGCAGTAGGATGATGGGGTAATCGCTCTGCGGTTCTTGGCAGTCGGTTGAGCGGCCCATCCGTCGCATGAGATCCTAATAAGGCTTTTGCATGAGAAGTACAGGATACTACGAAGCGCTGGGGCTAACACCCTATTGGTTCGCGCATGTGATCCACAATGTAGTCGATGAACCACGAGCCTACATGCGAAGTCTGCATGACATCCTGGGAGAGGATGGTCGTGCAACCAATCTGTGTGATCCATTCGCGAAGTGGTCGAACCTACACATGTTCATATCTGCAATCTTCGAAAGCATCATCCATGAACCAACTGAAGAAGGCATGGGAACGTTTCGCATGTTTCTGGAGTTGATAGGGGCGCCTAAAGACTGGTTTGAGGATATTGAAGACGAAGGGCCAGGCGAGATTGTTTTTTCCGAGCTTTACGACGAGGGGCGGGATCGGCTTGTAGAGGAGATATTTCACATTTTGTTCCGCGACGTCGTTTTACTTGAACGGTTCAATACAATCATTGCCTCCTATATCTCCGATTTCGGCTCTGATCTCAAAGGCACTGACGACCGTTTCACAGCGAAAGGAAATCTGCGCCGCGTCGCAGTTCCAAGATTTGTGCAGGATGCCATTTATTTTCGGGACGGTGGCGAATGCCGATCATGCAAAAAGGCTATCGACCGAATTCTGTCCCCGACAGCGCGGGAGCGCTATGATCACATCATTCCCCTTGCCCAGGGTGGAGCCAATGACATTACGAACATGCAGCTTTTGTGTGAAAGCTGCAATTCGACAAAGAGTTCGAAGTTGACCAAGGTATCGAGTCTTTTTCCGCGGATCTATCAGCTGTGAGTAAACCATCCAAATGCCGACCGGTGACATCAATTCACTTCTCACGTAGTTTTACCTCATGAGTGGTGGAGACTGGTCGGACCTGGAAAATGACGCCTGTGTGGCAGACTATTTTACCATGCTTTCAGACGAATTGGCTGGCAAGCAATACAACAAGGCAGCTCACAATCGCGCTCTCCAAGAATTGATCGGCCGCTCAAAAGGATCCATTGAGTTCAAGCATCAAAACATCTCAGCTGTGCTCAAAGGCCTTGGTGAGACTTGGATCGTCGGCTACAAGCCCGCTTTCAATTTTCAGATGTCTTTGGTGGATGCCGTCGCCCGCCACCTTCAGAGGCACGGAGGCTTGTTTGTTCCAAAGCGGCATCAGGAATCAGGTGTATCCGAAACACCAGGAGCGATCTGGGTCGGCACGCCCCCAACTCTGCAAAACACTCCTCCTCCAGATGAGTTGAAGCAGATGCAAGCCGTGGCTCGCAAATTCGATGTGGCCGGTCGAGATGAAAGGAACAGAGTCCTTGGCAAGGCGGGAGAAGAGCGTGTCCTGCATCATGAACGCACCATGCTTCTCAGCGCCGGAAGAGCAGATCTGGCCCGGCAGGTACGATGGGTCAGCCAGGAAGACGGGGATGGCGCTGGGTACGACATCTCAAGTTTCACCCCTGAAGGCCATAGCCGCTTGATAGAGGTAAAAACCACCAACGGGTGGGAGCGCACCCCATTTCACATCACCAGAAACGAGTTGAACGTCGCTGAGGAGAACAGCGACAGCTGGACGCTCCTCAGGCTCTGGAACTTCTCCAGGGGGCCAAAAGCCTTCGAGTTGCGCCCCCCGCTGGATGCCCACGTGGAGCTCACGGCAACCAACTTCCAGGCGAGTTTCCACTGATGCAAGTGCAGCGCACACATGGCATTTTAGGAGTTGTCAATGGATGAAGGGTGATGGAGGGGCTGCCAGTGGTAGACAGGGTAAAGCCTGAAGTTCGTTCCGACATTATGCGAAACGTTCGGAGGAAAAACACAAAGCCGGAACTCGCCTTACGCAGAGCTCTTCACAGAAGGGGGTTTCGGTATCGGCTGCATACTCATAGATTACCGGGCTCGCCGGACATTGTACTGCCAAAGTGGAAGACCGTCCTATTTGTTCATGGATGCTACTGGCACCGCCACCCCGGGTGCCGGAAAGCCACCAATCCCACCAGCAACGTTGAATTCTGGGCCGAGAAATTCCATCAGAATGTGGAAAGGGATGCGCGCAACATTCTCGACCTTCAGGAGGCCGGATGGCGAGTGGGTGTCGTCTGGGAGTGTGCCATCGGGCGAGAGCCACCACCCGACCTCGTTGAACACCTCGCCGAGTTCATCACAAGTGGAGAGCCAAGCCATTTGGATTTTGAGTGATGATAGTTTCGCCGTCAAAGACCATTTACGGGGCCAGCCCCGTAAATACTGCCCGCTTTGGGGCGTTTCTCCGAATTCTCCTTGTATTTCCTCCTTGTTTTTAAGGGATTTCCGTTCTGGTACTGTCTTCGGGAGGCTGTGGCTGGAAAAATCTCAAACAGTAAACCTGCATAGAAAGAACTGGTGGGGTTTGTGACCAGGACGGACCTCCGCTACCACCCTTCCCCATGAAAAACGGAAGAACCAGGCACGGCCCGTAAGGCCGACGCCTGTGGCTGCCATCCCTGCGGCACCGGCTCCAGCCGGGCGAAAGCTAGGCACTGCCTGACCAAGCCCCGGGCACGGTCGAGGACTGACGCCTCCTCAAACGCAAAAACGGGCCCTAAGCGGGCCCGCCTGCCGATACCAAAGGGGCTTCTACTCTGCTGCCTTGGTGCCGCTGATGCTTTCAGCTGAGGCCAAGCCCGGCGCGTCCGACGCCCCGCCGAGCTTTTCGCGCACCCCGGCTTCGATCCTGTCGCCCGTCTCGCCGTCGATGTTGCGCCAGTAATCGAAGGCCCGTTGCAGCACCGTCTCGCTGACACCGTCGCACAGGTGGCCGACCACGTTCGACACCAGCCGGTCGCGCGCGGCATCGTCCATCACCTCGCGCACCAGCGTGCCGGCCTGGCTCCAGTCATCATCGTCATCCCGCAGCGTATAGGCCTGGCGGACCATATCGCCGTCCGCATGCCACAGGCCCGCCTCGGGACCAGCGGCGGGCTGCGCTGCCGGTCCGCCGTACGAATTGGGCGCATAGACGGGATCGGCTACCTTCTCTGTGCGCCCCGCCCCGTCCTTCGAATAGCTGTAGACCGGGCATTTCGCCTTGTTCACCGGGATTTCCTTGTAGTTCACACCCAGCCGGGCCCGGTGCGCGTCCGCGTAGGAAAAGCCCCGCGCCAGCAGCATCTTGTCCGGCGACAGCCCAACCCCGGGCACCATGTTGTTCGGCTCAAACGCCGCCTGTTCGATCTCTGTGTGAAAATCGGTGGGGTTCCGGTCCAGCACCAGCTTGCCCACTTCAATCAGCGGATAATCCGCGTGCGGCCACACCTTGGTCAGGTCAAAGGGGTTGAGGCGGTAGGTCTTGGCCTCCTCATAGGGCATGACCTGCCATTTCAGGGTCCAGCTGGGGGGATTGCCGTCGCGGATCGCATTGAACAGATCGCGCCGGTGGTAGTCGCCGTCGCTGCCGGCCAGCTTGTCGGCCTCGTCCTGGCTCAGGTACGCATTTCCGTCCCCCTGATCGGTGTGGAAGTGGAACTTGACCCAGAACTTCTCCCCCTCGGCGTTCACCAGCGAGTAGGTGTGGCTGGAATAGCCGTTCATCTCCCGCCAGGTCTTCGGGATCCCCCGGTCGCCCATCAGATAGGCCACCTGATGCGCGCTTTCGGGCGACAGCGTCCAGAAATCCCACTGCATGTCATGGTCGCGCAGGTCATTGTCGGCCCGGCGTTTCTGGCTGCGGATAAAATGCTGGAACTTCATCGGATCGCGGATGAAAAAGACGGGCGTGTTGTTGCCCACCATGTCAAAGTTGCCGTCCTCGGTGTACATCTTCACCGAAAAGCCGCGCGGGTCGCGCCAGGTGTCGGGGCTGCCCCGCTCACCGGCCACCGTCGAGAAGCGGACAACCGCATCGCATTTCGCCCCGGGCTGAAAGATCTTGGCCTTGGTGTACTTGGACACGTCCTGAGTGGTCTCGAAATAGCCGAACGCCCCGCCGCCCTTGGCATGGGGCTGGCGCTCCGGGATGCGCTCCCGGTTGAAATTGGCCATCTGTTCGATCAGGTAATGGTCGTTCAGGACAATCGGTCCATCCGGCCCCACGGTCAGCGAGTGCTCGTCGCTATGAACGCGCTGTCCCGCATCCGTGGTGGTCGGGGGTGTGCCTTTGTTGTCATTGGAGCTTGTCATTCTGGGCCTCTCTTCAATCACTATGGAAAAACTTCAGTCTGCAGCGAAAAACGCCTTGGCCGCCGCGCGGCCGCTTTCACCCGCTGCGTATCCGTAAGGCGCGGGGCACTTCCCGCCGCCTCAGCTGCTCTGCCGCGCGCCCAGCTTGTCGGCTTTCACCGCGCCGCGCTCGCCCATCGGCTCCTCCGGGCCAACGGTCGTGTCATAGGCGGTCTGCGCCTCGACCTCGGCGTTGATTTCGGCCCCCAACAGCACGATGAAGGCGGAGATCCACAGCCACATCAGCAGCACGACAACGCCCGCCAGCGCGCCAAAACTTTCGTTGTAGGATCCGAAGTTGCCAACGTAGAACGCAAACCCCGCCGACCCCGCCAGCCACAGCACACAGGCGGCAACCGCACCGGGCGATGCCCACAGCAGCTCCGGCTTGTCCCGCGACGGGCCATAACGATAGAGCACTGCAAGCCCGGCCATGGTCATCACCAGCAGTACACCCCAGGCCAGCAGCGAGCCCAGGACTTCGGTCACGGGCCCGGCGTCAACCAGCGCGATGACCGAAGGCACCGCCAGCGTCGCCAGCAGCCCCATCAGCAAGCCGGTAATCAGGAACAATGTAAGGGTGAGGGTGACAAAGGTCTTCATGAAGAAGCCGCGCTTCTCTTCCTCGTCATAGGCCACGTTCATGCCTTCGATCAGGCTGTTCATACCCTTGGACGCCGAGTACAGCGCAATCAGGATGCCCGCCACCGCCGCAAGGCCCAGCCCGCCTTCCCGCGAGCCGGCGACTTGGGTAGCCTGGCCGATGATGATCTCCATCACCTCGTCCGGCACCACGCCTTCGAGCTGCGAGATCTGATCCACGATCTGGCTGGGCTCAACCATCAGGCCGCCAATGGCCAGCAGCGCCGTAATCGCCGGGAACAGCGCCATCAGCCCGTAAAAGGCAACACCGGCAGCGATCAGCCCGACATGGTCGGCGGCAATCTCATCCTTGACCCGCAGGGCGATATCCTTCCAGCCCTTAGGCGGGATCCTATGCGGCGCTTCCGCGTGCCTGCCGCGAGTCATGGTTTCTCCTCCAAAGCCTTATGCGTGCAAAAGGCGGAGGCCGCAGCAGCAGCCTCCGCACACGTCTTATGATGAGGGTTTGCCAAGGTCCTTTTCCTTGGCCTTATCGGCAGCCGCGCTGGCAATCCGCTTACCCGCAGACTTCACCTCATCGGCTGCAGCCTGGGCCGCCGACTTGCCTTGCGGGGCGGCGCTGTCCATGGCTTCGCGTTTTTCCTTAGCGATGGTTTCGGCCTCTTCGCGAGCGGCCTGCATTACAGCCAGGGCCTTCTCCTGCTCTTCGCGGAAGATCGCCTCGGCGCGCTCCATCATCTTGTCGCTATACTGCCCCAGCGCATCATCCTCGGTGCGCGTGCGCGGCAGCGCGCCGCCAATCGCTGCGCCCAGCGCCAGTGCCAGCGCCCCCGCAACCAGCGGCTGTCGGTTGTAGAAATCCGCCGACTGGCGCGACCCCGATGCCAGGGCCTCGCCAGCCTTCCGGCGGGCGTCAACCGCTGCCTCACGCGCCGCGATTACACGGGCCTTGGCCTCTTCCGAAAGGTTCTCGGTGCCTTCCGACAGGCGGGCACGCAAACGGGCAGCGCGAAGCCGGGCAGCTTCTGCGGCATCCGACACCGACGAAGCCGCAGAGGCAGCGCCATCGCGCACAGCCTGCCCGGCGGCAGCGGCTTTGCCCTTGGCGGCTGCACCGGCGTCCTTGACGGCAGAGCCCGCCGCCGATGCCTTGTCATGTATGGCCGATCCCGCGGCCGAGGCCTTGGCTTGCGCCGATGCAGCAGCGCCAGAAGCACGGTCCGCCAGGCTGCGGCCATCGTCATCGTCGTCATCCTCGCGCGCCCAGGACGGGACACCTTCAGAGCCGCCCTTCATGCGCGGATCGGGCCGTGTCACCAGCGTGCCGCTGGAAGCGTGGCTGCCATAGCTGCCGCCCGCGGCGCGGTCTTCCCAGCCGCTGTCCCGGTAGGCGCCGCTGCTGCCGTAGCGGCGGCTGGAGTAGTCCAGGTCGCTAGTCTCAGCCGTATAACTGCGGCTGCCGGAGCGGCCCTTGCCAAAGATCATCCAGGCCAGTCCGACGCCAGTCAGAACCACGGCTGCCGGGTTTTCCTTCACCGTCCGGGTGATGGCATTGCCGATTTCGCCGCCATGCTCTCGCAGCTGTTCGCCCAGCTGCTGCATCACACCGTCAACGGAAAGCTTGTTCTGCAAATGCTCGAGGTTGCTGGTCAGCTGCGCGCGATCCCGTTCAATCTCGCGCTCAATCTCGTGAACAGAACGGTTATCATTTGTCATTGTACGTCTCCTTGATGGATTGCGCGTCGCGCTTCACGTTCTCTGCGGTGCGGGTGGGCGCCAGGCTCGACAGCTTCAGATCGCTGGTCCCCTTGGCGATCATGCCAAAGGCGGCAGCAGCAAAGGCCACACCCACCAGCAGAGCCGCCCAGCCCGGGTCCATTCCGGCCTCAGTCAGCCCGGCGGACAGCGCCGCCGCCAGAACATTCAGCGCCGTCAGCGCCACGACGACACCGCCAACAATCAGGCCGAGGGCCACGGCTGCGCGGTTGATGTTTTCGCCGATCTCTGCCCGCGCCAGAGCGAGCTCGTTGCGGATCAGCGAGCTGATGTTGTTAAGCGCCTCAGCGACGATGCTGGCCGCATTCGGCGTTGTGCCAGGTTCAGGATTCGTGTGTGTCATTGCATGTTCCCCTTCGCCTGCGGGACCGTGTACGCGCCGGCCGGCTGCGCAGGGCTGGTGGCGGGTGCGGCCGCAGGCGCGCGCGGGCCATCAGGCTGGCTGTTGTCCGACGCCTTGGCAAAACGCGCGGCGGCAAAGCCCAGCAGCGCAGCGCTGCTCAGGAACACGACCGGGTTCTTGCGGGCGAAGTCCGAAACCGAGTGGACCATTTCGCCCAGGTCCTGGTTGCGGATCGTATCGGACACGTCTGCCAGGGTGCCGGCCATCTGGCCGATTGCACGCTCGTGCGGCGAGCCGCTGCGCATTTCATCCGAAGCGGTGCGCAGGGCAGAGGCTACGGATTTGACCTCATCAGCAACGCCTTCCTTGGCCGCCTCGGCGCGGGCATGCGCCTCTTTCTTTGCAGTTTCAGCAGCGGTGGCCGCAGCGGACTTAGCGCTTTCGGCGACGTTTTGAGCGGCGGTTTTCACTTTGTCTGTACCGGACATCTGGTGTCTCCCTCTGATCAGGCGATAAAGTTGAGCAACGCGAGAACGACGACAACGACGCCAATGATGTAGAAAATACTGTGCATGGCTTCCTCCGCGGGGCTGTATCGGTCGGTTCGATACTTGGACAACTCACGGCACACCCGATCAGTTCCAATTTTCCCGAAACGTGCAGTCTTTCGCCGTGCGGTGAGGTCTGTTGCCAGCATTTGGGCAGGCCAGCGCGCTCAACCGATCAGGCAGCCGGAAAAACCCGGCCTGCCCTGGCGCAGCGCTCAGTCGAAACGGGAAGAGGTGGTTATGCCTAGAACCCCGGCACTTGCACGGCCAGCGTCCGCTCGTCGAAGGCCATCAGCGGCATATGCCAGACGCTGCCCGGCCAGCGCAGCTCCATCTCAAGCTTCCGGGGCCGGTAAACCGCCGTATACAGCGTGCCGAACCCCTCGCTGAAGGCTGAGGAATACAAGGGCGGCTTCAGGAAAGCGCCGATGAATTTCTCCTCGGGCTCCACATGCAGCGTCAGCCGCTGCAGCAGGAAACGCTCCCGCTCCACCGTCGCCGTGAACCGGGCATGGCTGTCCCACTCCACCTTCTCCTGGTGGTTGGTGGCGACTGACACATGCTTGAGCACGGCTTTGCGGTCCGGCGCCATGAAGGCGGTCAGGAACTTGCGGGAGCGGTCGACCACGGTGACGTTGTAGCTCATATGCGTCGGCAAACGGGACAGCGCCGCGCCCGCCTCCTCGGCGGTCTCGCAGGTCTGCAGCACGTACCGCAGGATCAGCGGCACGCCAAAGCCTTCGCCGACAACCCGGCGGCCGCCGAAAGTCAGCGACATCGCCAGCCCGGCATCGTTGATCCCGTCCACCAGCCCCCACAGGCTGTCGCTGGTGCCCAACACCGTGCGGCCCAGCCATTCGGTCCGCATCACCACCCCGTCAAAGGCATGCGGGCTGTAATCGTAATTGCGCACCAGCACCGGATCCGGGCCGGGCCACAGCGCCTGAGAACATGCCGACAGATACGGCGGCGGGCAGTAGAAGCTGAGGAATCGCGCGGCATGATCCGCCCCGCCCGCCAGCGCGCACAGCTCCTCATAAAGCGGCAGCAGTTCCGGCATATGCGTTCTCAGCGCGTTGACGCTGTCCAGATAGCCCGGACGCGCCTCCGGGCCTTCGCGGATCCACCACTTGTGGTAGTCCGGCCAGAACTCCTGGAACAGCCCGGCCCACTTGGGACCGGGCTGGGGTTCGTCGATGGCGCGCCAGCGGATGATCATGCCCTCACGGGGTCTACATGATCTTGAAGGCAGGATCGGACACCACCGGCCCCGCCTCCTGCATCGGCAGCGGCCGCGCTTTGACATTGCTCTTGATGGCGTCGATCCAGCGCTTGCCGCGGTCGTTCAGCTGGAACCCCGGCGTCATCGAGCGGCCGCGGGTCACCAGGATGCCAATGTCTGCGCCCTCATAGCGGTAATCGCCCGGCTGCAGGATGCGCAGGAAAAACGCCTCCTGCTCGCTCTCGACCGCGCGGCGGTGATAGTCGAACCGGTCGAAGTGCACGGTGCCGTCCTCGGCCATGCGGTAAATGCCGGTCTCCGGCACCTCCGTGGCGATATCAACGGAATCATCGGTGTGCTTGATCACCATCTGCGACCAGCTGTCGATCATCTTGGGATCAGCCCAGCGGTTGTTCAGCTCCGCCACGTCCAGTTTGAACTTCTTTTTCGAGAACTCCAGCAGGTGGAACAGGAACAAGGGTGCATCCGCATGGGCAAAGGCCGCGTGGTTGGTCATCGAAGACGCGCCGGTGATGCGCGGGTTCAATTCCCCCAGCCAGATATCCCCGGTCTTCTTGTCGATCAGGAAATCCAGCTCGAAATAGCCGCGATAGCCTTCCTTGCGCAGCTGCTCGCCGAACTTGAAGGTCAGCTCGCGCGCCCGCTCGCGGGTCTTGGGCGGAAAGGCGGTCGAGAAGATCTCGTTGCCGCACCAGCCGCCGCGGTAGGGGGTCAGCTCCTTGAAGCCGACCAGCTCCGTCATCAGCGGGCCGACGATGGTGCCCTCCTTGGTGGCGCAGGCCTCGATCGCAGAGCCGCGGCAGTCGATCCGCTTCATGATCTTGATCTCGCCCTCGCCGACGATCTCATGCTCGTGGCGGCGGAAGTCGGCTTCGGAATTGATGAAGAACGTGGTGTGCCCGCTGTCGCCAAAGGCCGACTGCAGCACCACGTCATGGCCGATCCCCGCCTTCTCGCAGGTCTTCTTCAGATCCTCGTAATCCTTGACCTCCGCCAGCACGTTCGGCACCGAAGGCACCCCCGCCTTGTTGCCGATCCGGACCGTTTCGATCTTGTTGTCCATGTTCTGGCGCAGCTTGGCGCTGGGGAACCAGACCTCGCCGCCCAGCTCCTTGGCCAGCCGCTCGGTCTCCTCGTCGAACATCAGGAACACGAATTTGGGCTTGCCGCCGCGCCCCTTGATCCACTCGACCACCTCCTTGTGCTGCAGAAGGTAGTTGTTGATATCCTCGATCGACTGGAATTCCGCATGCGGCTGCTCGGACGGGCAGAACACGTTGGGGTGCTTGCCGCCGTAGCAGTCAATGTAACATATGTATTTGAAATTCTTACACCATTCATCCAGGCCCAGCAGGTTGAAATTGGTTGCCGAGACAAAATACACCGGGTCCTCGTTACGGTGGAAGTGCCGGCGTATTTCAGAGATATTGTTCAGTACTGCAGATGGCATACCATTTTTCTCCCTTTAGAATATCTTGTGCCGGGCCGCGTTCAGCTTCAGCCGTGCCTGATTGGCCTTGGCCTGCTGTTTCAGGGCCTCCTCAGTGAACACGCGCAGCCCCAGATCGGCCCGGTAGCCGTGGATCTCGCTGACGTCCAAGGCCCGCATGAAGGACAGGATCTCCTGGCTCACCACCTGCCCGGGCACCAGGATCGGAAATCCCGGCGGATACGGAATGATGAAGGAGGCTGAGACGACCTCCTGGCCGCTTTCCATCGCCGCCTTGATCGACCCGTCCAGCTCCAGATAGTCGCAGTTGTTTTCCTCATAGCTCAGGAAAAACGCCGAGCGGATATCGCCCTCAGGCGTTTCCGGGGCAGAGCGGAAAGCGTCATGGAAGCGGCTGAAGTCGGGCAGCGGCGGCAGGTCGTGCATCAGGTTGGACACCCGCTTCTCGAAGCCGCGCTTCTCCATCATCGAGGCATCGTCCAGCAATTCGTCCAGATCCGTGGCGATCTCCACCAAAACCTCTATCAGATAGGCCACCGAAGACCGCGTGGTGCCGATGTTGGTCATGAACAGCACTGTATTGCGCGAGGTCTTGTTGATCTGGATCCCGTATTTGTCCATCAGGATCTGGGTCTTGAACGTGTCGCCGTCCCAGCCGGTGCCGCCCACCGCCAGCGTCACCCGGGTCGGGTCGAGCACGAACTCGTCATGCACGATGCTGTCCCAGACGTCCGACCAGCCGCGCTCGGGATCGTAATAGCTTTCCAGCCCGCTTTCGCGGTGCTCGCTCGGGATCATGTCCGCGGCGGTCAGGATCCTGAAATATTTGCTCAGCCGCGGATGCGTCATGATCGCCCGCCGCATTGCCATGCCCGCTTCCACCTGACGATGCACGAATTCGAACCCTTCCAGCTCGACCTGCCGCCGCCCCACATCGAGCGAGGCAATGATCTGGTAGTTCGGAGAGGTCGAGGTATGCGTCATGTAGGCCTCGTGGAAACTCACCTCCACTTCGCCTTTAAAGTCCTGGTCGTTCACATGGATCATCGACCCCTGACGCAGCGAGGTCAGCGTCTTGTGGGTGGACTGGGTGGCATAGACCCGCACCCGCGCATCCGGCGGCGGCAGCAGCCGGGTGTTCAGCCACTCCTCCTCGCTGGCATCCTTCAGCTGCTTCTGCTGCTCCTCCCAGGCCTTGGCATGGGCATCGCTGCGCAGCCGCTCGCGCAGCACGTTGGCGGCGTTCATCGCGGTCCGCTGCCGGTACAGCGGGCTGAACCGGGCAAAGGCGAACCAGGCCTCGTCCCACAGGAAGATCAGGTCCGGCTTGATCGCCAGGCATTCCTCCATCATCCGCTCGACGTTGTAGACGATGCCGTCAAAGGTGCAGTTGGTGAGCAGCAGCATCCGCACCCGGTCCAGCTTGCCCTGCGCCTTGAGGTGCAGCAGCATGTGCTTGATCTCCCGCAGCGGCACCGCGCCGTACATCGAGTATTCATGCAGCGGGTAACTGTCGAGATAGACCACCTGCGCCCCCGCCAGCACCAGCCCGTAGTGGTGCGACTTGTGGCAGTCGCGGTCCACCAGCACGATATCACCGGGCCGCACCAATGCCTGCACCACGATCTTGTTGCAGGTCGATGTGCCATTTGTGGCAAAGAACGTCTGTTTCGACCCGAACGCCCGGCTGGCCTGTTCCTGCGCCTGCTTGATGGGCCCGTGCGGCTCCAGCAGGCTGTCCAGCCCGCCGGAGGTGGCAGAGGTCTCGGCCAGGAAAATGTTGGAGCCATAAAACGCCCCCATGTCCTGAATCCAATGGCTGCGCGAGACCGACTTGCCGCGGCTGATCGGCATCGCGTGGAAAACGCCGGTGGGCTGTTTGGAATACTCGACCAGCGCCGTGAAAAACGGCGTCTTATAGCGCGCCTGCACCCCCCTCAGGATATTGAGGTGCAGCTCCATGAAATCTTCCTGATTGTAAAACACCCGGCGGCAGATCCCCAGGTCATGGCCTGCGATCTCCTCGACGGAGCGGTCGGTGACCAGATAGGCGTCCAGTTCCGGCCGGACATTTGCCACCAGCCGGCACAGCGCCGGACCGTGGTCGTGCGACCGGACCGCCTCGATCCCGTCGGTGCCGCCGGCCCAATCCAGGTAGCGGGTCAGCAGCGACATCTCCATCTTTGAATCGAACTTCAGGCCCGGCCGCACCACGATGGCTTGAATGTTGTAGTTGAACAGGATCCCGATCAGCGCATCCTGCAGGCTGGGCACCACCACGGTTTCATAATGAAACGGATCTTCCGGGCGGCGCATCTTCTTGAAGTTGCTGTGCAGCCAGCGCTCCTGATGTTCGTTCACGTTGTCGACCACCAGCACCTCGAAATAGGGCTTGGCCAGCGCCCGCGCCTCGGGCGGCTGGATCACCTCGTCCTCATGCTCGTCCGCATCCGCAGAATCGCGGTCCAGCGGCACATGCCGCCGCCGGTAGGCGCCAGTGGACAGGGCCCGGCAAATCCGCTGCACGGAAAACGCCACATCGGCGTAATTGCCGTGCTCGAACTGGCGCCGCAGCTGATCAAACGCCTGCACGCCGGGAAAGGCCCAGTAGGCCTCGATCGGGCCCAGTAAATCAAACAGCGCCCGGACATTCGTCACGAGCGCTGCTTCACGTTTGGGTTTTCGGGCACTGGCCAGGGCTTCGGTTACTTCTCTCAGCGTTGTCCACTGATCGTGACGCAGCTGGATCGCGGAGTAATAGTCGCCCATTACTTGCATATGCACCTCCCATCCTGGTTATCGGCGGGAGATCAAATGGCTCTGGCTACTAGTAAATGAGACTGATCAACCGCCTGCTTTTCTTTCAGGGTAGTGTATTGAATGCAATTCGGCAAATCCGTTGGTTTCCTCGCCCGGCGCGCGAGCGTTCAGACCCGCTTGCGAGCCCTGCACCGGGATCTCCAGCGGCCCCAGCGTATGCAGGTACCCATCCGCGCCGCTGGCGCGGTCGTACACCGGGAAATCCACCTCGCGGTCGCGGAAGCTCTTCAGCACCTGGCCCAGCCCCTTCAGGCCGATTTCACGCTGGCGGCGCACCTGGTCAAGATCCAGCTCCAGCGGGAACATGTCCTCGTGGCGGCCCGACTGGTGCAGCACCGTGGCGGAAGGATCAATAATGCAGGACTGGCCCACCCCGCCGGCGCCCAGCCCGTTCACGTCGACGACGTAGCACTGGAACTGCGCCGCGGTGGCGCGGGCGATGGACAGCTCGGCATCCCGGTCCGCGGTCCCGGTCAGCACCGGATGCAGCAGCACCTCCACCCCCTGGCTGGTCAGCTGGCGGGTGGTTTCCGGGAACCAGATGTCATAGCAGATCGACAGGCCAAAGCGGCCCACGTCCGGAATGTCGAACACGCAGAATTCGGTTCCGGCCTCCACCCCCTGCTCATACGGGCGGAACGGGAACATCTTGCGGTAGACCGCCACCACCTCGCCCTGCGGATTGATGACCGAGGAGGTGTTGTAGATCTTGCCGGACTCCGTGACTTCGAACATCGAGCCCGGCACCACCCAGATCCCGTGCTTCACTGCCGCCGCGCAAAACCTCTCTATCGCCTCATTGTGCAGCGGCTGCGCGAATTTGGTCAGCGGCCCATAGGGCGCCAGTTCGCTGAACACGGCCATCTGTGTCCAGGGGAAGCGCGCCATTAGCACGTCGATCCGGTGAATCATTGCGTCGACATTCGAATGCAGTGCGTCCACGTGCATTTGGATGCCGGCGATGGAAAAGGGCGTCATTCAGCCTGTACTCCGTTGGCGTATGTTGCCCCCAGAATACAGGATTGCCGCAGCCGCCGCCATCCCGGGCAGCACACCCTGACGCCCAGACAAGGCAAGTGTTGCGCCCAGGCCGGCAAACCGCCCGGACGTCAGGCGATTGCCTGATCAATCAGCACCGCCGCCGCGGCGCGGGCATCCCGGGCCGCGGCGCTTCTGTGAGTCAGGGCAGCCAGTACAATCGCCCCCTCCTTCAGCACCATCAGCTGCCGCGCCAGCGCGTCCGGGTCCCTTGCCCCGGCCCCGGCCGCCAGACCCGTAAAATGCTCCTGCAACAGCCGCTTGTGCTCCGCCGCCTGCCTGTTGATCGGATCTTCCGGAGACTGATACTCGGCACTTGCCTTGATGAACATGCAACCCTGAAACCCGGGCTGTTCGAACCATTCCTCCAGCACATAAAACAGCGCCTCCAGCCGACCGCGCGGGGTATCCGCCCGCGCCTCAAGCCGGCCGTACAGCCAAGTGCGGAAATCCTCGTCCCGCAGTTTCAGCACCGCCAGGATCAGCTCCTCCTTGGAGCGGAAATGCTTGTAGATCGAGGTTTTCGACACCCCCGTTTCCGCCGCCACCAAGTCCATCCCGGTAGCGTGAAAGCCGTTTCCATAAAACAGATCCAGCGACTTGCGAATCAGCTCGGCACGTTTGTTAGGCCGCATTGCACCTCCAGCGGAACGGTTTATGCACCGATCAGTTAACATTATCTGCGCTGCGGACGTCAAGCTAACCAGCTGCATAAATTGATTTTTCTCATTTGGAACCGGCAGATCACGCATCTGTGCGGACAGACAGCGGGCATTAGCCTTGAATGAGTTAACTGATCAGTTCACCCTTGCATTCACAACTTGACAGATCGGTAAATAAACATGACAGAAGCACTCCGCCCCCCGCTGCCGCCGTTCACCCGCGACACCGCCATTGCCAAGGTCCGCGCCGCCGAAGACGCCTGGAACGGCCGCAACCCCGAGGCCGTGGCCCAGGCCTATACTCTGGACACCAAATGGCGCAACCGCACCGATTTCCCCCAGGGCCGCGATGCGGTGCAAGGGTTTCTGGCCGGCAAATGGGACCGTGAACTGGAATACCGGCTGATCAAGGAGCTCTGGGCCTTTGCCGGCAACCGTATCGCCGTGCGCTACGCCTACGAGTGGCACGATGAATCCGGCCAGTGGTACCGTTCCTACGGCAACGAAAACTGGGAATTTGCGGAGGATGGCCGCATGACGCACCGCTTCGCCTCGATCAATGATCTGAAGATCGCCGAGGCAGAGCGCCTGTTCCATTGGCCGCAGGGCCCGCGCCCGGCAGATCACCCCGGCCTCAGCGATCTCGGTCTCTGACAGCCCCTTGCGCGCCATCGCGACCGGGCGTGCCGTCAGCCCAGCTCCCGCGTGCGGATGCGCCTAGAATGGCCGCTCCTGGTGCGGCGACTTTCCGGAATAGCGGCGGTAGACCTTAGCGAAATGGGTCTGGCTGTTGAACCCCGATGCCAGCGCAATGTCGATAATCCGCATATTGGTCTGCAGCAGCAGGCTGCGCGCATAGTCCAGCCGCAGCCGGGTGTAATAGACCTTGGGCGTGGTCTGCAGATACTTGGCGAACAGCCGCTCCAGCTGCCGCACCGACAGCCCGACCAGATCGGCAATCCCGCCCGGCGTCAGCGGCTCCTCCAGGTTGCTGCGCATCAGGCTCAGCGCCGCCGCCAGCTTTTCATGCCGCACGCCCGTCCGGCCGTATTCGGAGACCGTCTGATCCTGGCTCCCCTTGCGGGCAGAAGAGCAGACCATCAGGTCCGCCGCCCCGGTTGCCACGGCGGCCCCGTGATGCTCCGAAATCAGGTTCAGCATCATGTCCACCGTTGCCGTGCCGCCGGCACAGGTGATCAGCTTACTCTCCATGGTGAACAGCGAGTTCCTGACCTCCACATCCGGATGCGTCTCCGCCAGGATCGCCCGCAGCGCCCAATGGGCCGAGACCTCGCGCCCCGCCAGCAGGCCGGAGCGCGCCAGCGCCAGCACACCGCCGCCCAGCGCGCCCAGGGTCACCCCCATCCGCTGCGCCTTCCTCAGCCAGCCCAGCACCTTCAGCGAGAGGCCCGGCTCCTGCCCCTGGCCGCCGCAGACAAAGATAATGCCGCCGCGCGCCAGCTCCGGCAGACCGCCGTCCACCGCCACGCTCAGCCCGTTAGGCGCGGTCACGGCCAGGCCGTCCTCGCTGACCACGCGCCAGTCATAGCGCTTGGTCCCGTCATATGTGTTCGCCGCTTCCAGCGCTGCCACCGCGCTGGACAGGTCCAGCGGCGAAAAGGCCGGCAGCAGCAGGAAGATGCAGCGGCAGGCCGGCACGGCCTGTACCGCTTCGGGGAGCGTCCGCATGGGTTGGGTCATGATGTCAGCTCCCCCGGCTCGGATCAGGCGCGCATGTTGGCGCCGTTGGCGTCGTAGACCGGCGCGCCCAGCACTTCGGCGTCATACATCTCGCCCAGGATCTCGACCTGCAGCCTGGTGCCCGCTTCGGCGTGCTCGGCAGAGACATAGCCCATCGCCATCGACGTCTTCGCGTGATGCGCATAGCCGCCGGAGGAGATGTAGCCCACCGCCGCACCATCCTTCAGGATCGCCTCGTCGTTCGACACATCAATGCCGTCCACGTCGATGGTCATGGTGACCAGCTTGCGGCTCGGGCCGGCTTCCTTGGCGGCCAGCGCGGCCTCCTTGCCGACAAAATCCTTCTTCCAGTTGATGAAGACATCCATGCCGCTTTCCGCCGCGTCGAAATCGGGGCGGAAGTCCAGCGTCCAGACACCCCAGCCCTTTTCCAGCCGCATCGACATCAGCGCCCGCGCCCCGTACCAGCGGTAGCCCAGATCGGCGCCCGCCTCCTCGATCGCCTCCGCCAGACGCAGCAGGTACTGCGGCTTGCAGTAGATCTCATAGCCCAACTCACCGGAGAAGCTGATCCGGTTCAGGATCACCGGCACGCCGCCCACAAAGGTCTGGCGCAGATCGCGGAACTTGAACGCCTCGCCCGACACATCCTCGCGCGTAATCCGCTGCAACAGCTCCCGCGACTTCGGCCCCGACAGCGCGATGCCGTGCCAGTCGTCCGAAACATTCTGATAACTCACATCCTCCGGCAGGTCCTTCTCGAACCAGCGGCGGTGCGCCTCCTGCATGGCGCCGGAGCCGAACAGCATGAAATGCTCCTCGCCCAGGCAAGCCACGGTCAGATCGCCGTACAGTTTGCCCTTGGGGGTCAGCATCGGCGTCAGGGTCAGGCGGCCCGGCTTCGGCACATAGCCCGCCAGCACCCGGTCCAGATAGGCCCGCGCGCCTGCGCCCTTGAATTCATGCTTGGCAAAGTTGGCAACCTCGATGCCGCCCACCGCCTCACGCACCGCCTTGACCTCGCGCGCGACGTAGTCGTGCGAACGGTTGCGCTCAAACGTCGGCTCCTCATGGGCATCCTCCGGCCCGTCGGCAAACCACAGCGCATTCTCCAGGCCAAAGCCCTGCCCCATCCGCGCGCCCTTGGCGACCAGCCGGTCATAGAGAGCGGTGGTCTTCTGCATCCGCCCCTTCGGCAGCGTCTCGTTCGGGAAGGTCATCACAAACCGGCGCTCGTAGTTCTCGGTCGACTTCACAGTGCCCCAGTCGGGGGTCGCGAACTCGCCGAACCGCGCCACATCCATCGCCCAGACGTCGATGGACGGCTCGCCGTCGATCATCCACTCGGCCATGGTCAGGCCCACGCCGCCGCCTTGGCAGAAGCCCGCCATGACGCCCACGGCGCACCAGTAGTTCTTCATGCCCGGCACGGGGCCGATCATCGGGTTGCCGTCGGGGCCGAAGGTGAAGGGCCCGTTGATCATGTCCTTGATGCCCGCCTCGCCAATCGCGGGAATGCGCTCAAACGACATTTCCAGACGGTCGGCAATCCGGTCCAGATCCGGCTGCAGCAGCTCATGCCCGAAATCCCAGGGCGTGCCGCCCACCTTCCAGGGCGTCCCCTTCGGCTCATAGGTGCCCAGCAGCATCCCCTGCCGTTCCTGGCGGAAATAGATGTTGGCCTCATAGTCGATACCGGCCGGCAGGCGGGTCGGGTGGTTGGCCACCGCGTCGATCTTGTCGGTAATCAGGTAATGGTGCTCCATCGGCTGCACCGGCAGGTTGATGCCCTGCATGTGCCCCACCTCACGCGCCCACAGACCGCCGCAGTTCACGATATGCTCCGCGTTGATCACACCGCGCGGGGTGGTCACATCCCAGCTGCCGTCCGGGCGCTGGGTCGTCGCGGTTACGGGCGTATGGGTGAAATACTGCGCCCCATGCACCCGCGCCGACTTGGCAAAGGCATAGGTCGCGCCCGACGGGTCCAGATCGCCGTCCTGATCGTCCCACAGCGCCGCGTGGTAATGTTTCGGATCGATCAGCGGATGGCGCTCGGCCACTTCCTTGGGGCTGATGAATTCCTGGTTCAGCCCCATATACCGCGCCTTGGAGCGTTCCCTCTTCAGGTAGTCATACCAGGTCTTGTTCGACGCCAGATAAAACCCGCCGGTGATGTGCAGGCCGACGGAATGGCCGGAGGTCTCCTCAATCTCCTTGTAAAGGTCGATGGTATAGCTCTGCAGGCGCGAGATATTCGGGTCCGACGAAATCGTATGGATCTGCCCCGCCGCGTGCCAGGAGGAACCGGAGGTCAGCTCGTCACGTTCCAGCAGCACCACGTCCTTCCAGCCGAACTTGGCGAGGTGGAACAGGATCGAGCAGCCAACGACACCGCCGCCGATGATAACCGCCTTGGCGTGGCTCGGCAGCTTCTTGTCTCCGGTGCTCTCCTCTTTGTGGATGTTGAGCGTCGATTGGGCAAAATTGTCTGACATGGGTTTGTCCTCAGATCTGGGGCAAAGCGCGGGAATTGCGGCAAGGGGCACCTAGGGGGTGCACAAGTGGTGTACGGGGGGTGCACAGGGGGTGCCGGGGCAATCCGGCATTTCCTGCATAAGCTGTGGAAATGGGTGAAGAGTTTCTTAACTCAGTACCACGCATCCGGGATCTCCTCCTTGCGGCGGGCAACATAGGCGGCCAGTTCCTCTTTCACCGCCTCATCCATTGGCGGCGCCTGATACTCGTTCAGCATCTGATTCCAGCGCTCATAGGCGCGCTGGCGCATGTCCTTGGACCCGCCTTCTTCCCAGCTCTCGACATTCTCACTGTCGCTCAGCTTCGGCTCATAAAACGCGGTCTGGTAGTTGCGCATGGTGTGGCCGGAACCCAGGAAATGACCGCCCGGAGCAACCTCGCCATAGGCATCGCGCGCCATCGCCTCGTCGCTGGTGTCCAGCCCCTGGCTCAGCACCTTCTGGTAGGACCCCAGCCGGTCCGCATCCATGATCAGCTTCTCGAACCCGGTGCACAGCCCGCCTTCCAGCCAGCCTGCCGAATGCAGAACAAAATTGGCCCCGGCCAGCATGGTGGAATGCATCGAGTCCGCACTTTCATAGGCCGCCTGCGCATCCTCGATCTTGGACGCGGTCAGTGACCCGCCGCAACGTAAGGGCAGCCCGGCGCGGCGGGCCAGCTGGCCGATGGCGTAGTTGGAAATCACCGGCTCCGGCATCC